>NZ_JBIVPT010000014.1:0-194270 GCF_044754785.1 Streptomyces sp. NPDC092952
GGCGTCGGGCGGGCGCCTCTGGCTCCGCGTGGGCGTGGGCGGGGTGTGGGGGGGGGGGCGCGGGCGCGCCCCGCCCCCCCCCCCCCCCCCCCCCCCCCCCCCCCGCGCCGGTGGCTCAGGTGTCGGTGCGCAGTCCGGCCAGGAGTTGGTAGACGGTCTCGGTGCCCCGGCGCAGGGCCTCGACGCCGATGTGCTCGTCGGTGCCGTGCATGCGCTTGAGCATGTCCCGGTTCACGGTGAACGGGTACATGCCGTACACGGGGATGTTCTCCTCCCGGAACGGCACCGCGCTGGTGACCGCCTCGAACTGGCAGGCGGTGGCCCGTACTCCGGGGTGGGTGTGGCGTACGGCGTTCTGCCAGGCGCGGAAGACATCCGTGTCGTAGCTGGAGTCGGGGGTGGCGAGGTAGCCGCGCAGCCGGTCCAGGGCCTGCTGTTCGGTCTCGCCGGGGTTGCCGACGACGGTCAGCGTCGCCTGGTTGCCGATCAGCGAGCGCAGTTCGGCGACGACGCGTCCGGGGTCCTCGGCCCCGGGCAGGAAGGCGGCCCGGAACTCCGCGGTCGCCGTGCCGGGCACGATGCTCGGGTAGTAGCCGGACTGGGCGGCGGTGAAGGCCAGGGTGGTCCGGAGCATCGCGTTGTGCAGCTCCGGGGTCTCGCTGAGCCGTACCACCTCCTCCCCGGCCCTGTCCCGCTGCCGGTCCGTGCGGGCGTCGAGCAGTTCGCGCAGGGCCCGGGCGAAGGAGCGGTCGGTGGTGGCCTCGGCCAGTTCGGCGAAGTACCGCCGGGACAGGGCGTTCGGGCGGATGTGGGCGCGCCACTGCCCGAGCTGGTCGAGTACTTCGCCGAGCCGGATCACCGCCTGCCCGCTGAACGGCTTGGAGGTGTGGGTGGCGTACGAGGCGGTCTCCAGGCGCAGCAGCAGGGACCGTTTGTCGTTGCAGGTGAGCGAGGCGATCATGGGTGTGGTGCCGTCGCGCTGGTTGAGCACCCAGCCGCCCTCGGTGATGACCGCTCCAGCCGTGACCCTGCCGGGGTGTTCGGTGAGGAACCAGCGCACGCCGTACGGGCCCTGTTCCTCGTCGCAGTCGGACCAGAAGACGATGTCGCGGTCGAAGGAGGCTCCTTCGCGGACGTGGCGCAGCAGGGCGGCGACGAAGGCCGCGTTGACGCCCTTCATGTCCAGTGCGCCGCGGCCGTAGAGCTTGCCGTCCTTGATCTCCGCGGCGAAGGGGTCCGTCTCCCAGCGGTCGCCGATGGCGGGCACCACGTCGGAGTGGCCGAGCAGGACCAGCGGCTTGCGGGTGGCCGGTCCGCTGCCGGGGACACGGGCGAGGAAGTGGACGTTGCCGTCCTTCGGGGTGGGCACGATCTCGGTGGCGACCCCGGCGGAGCGGAAGACGCCCTGGAGCATCCGGGCGAGCGGGAGGGTCTCGGCGCCGTCGCCCGGGTTGCTGGTGTTCTGGCGGATCATGGCGACGGCGAGGGCCACCGGGTCGGTGGGGTCGCCGTCGAAGGAGGTGTCGGCCTTCTCCGTCGCCGCCGGTGCGTCGGCCCGTGCCTCGGGGGCCGCCGAGGCCACCGCGCCGAGGCCGAGCACCGTGGAGGCGACGGCCGTCGCCCCGGCGCCGAGCACGGAGCGCCGCGACGGCCGGGTGCCGGGGAGTCCGTCGAGGCAGGCGGCGATGACGGCGGCGGGGTTCTCCTGGTGGGCGTAGTGCCCGCCCTCGACGGAGGTCAGGGTGCATTCGCCGCGGGTCCACTCGGCCCAGCGGCGCACGGCGGCCTCGGGTACGTGCGGGTCGTCGGTGGCCCACACGGCGCGCAGTTCGACCCCGGGGACGGTTCCCGCGCGGCCGTCGTACCCGGCAGCCAGCCGCAGATCGGCCAGGACGGGTGGGAGCAGCACCTCCTCGAACTCGGGGTCCGCCAGCAGTTCGGGATCGGTCAGTCCGGTTCCGGCGACGAAGGCGCGGGCGTCCTCGACGGTCACCTCCTCGCCGCGTCCGTGGAAGTCGCCCGGGCACTGTCCGGCCACCGCGCACAGCCGTGCGACGGGCACCCCGGAGTCGAGCAGTCGGCGGCAGGTCTCGTAGGCGAGCAGGGCGCCGAGGCTGACTCCGATCAGTACCAGGCGCCGTCCGTCCCGCAGTTCGCGGATCCCGGCGGCCACCGCGTCGGCGAAGGCGGCCATGTCGGTGACGGGTTCCTCGTCGACGCGGGTGCCGCGGCCCGGGGGTACGACGGTGGCGAGGGCGGTGTCCTCGGGGAGCCGGCCGCGCCAGTCCGCGAACGTGGAGCCGTGGGCGCCGGTGGGTGCGAAACAGACGACGAGGGTGCCGGTGGCGTCCGTCCGGTCGCCGGGCAGGGTGAGCCAGGGGCTGGTCATATCCGCTCCTCCCGCTGGATCTCGCGGCATGTGGCGGCGATCGCGGTGACGGTGGGGGCGCCGAGGATGCGGCGCAGTGGGACCCGGCGGCCCGCCACCGCGGCCAGCCGGTTGGCGAGCCGTACCGCGAGCAGGGAGTGGCCCCCGGCGTCGAAGAAGTTCTGGTCGGCCGATGCGGGCGGGGTGCCGAGCAGTTCGCCCCAGAGCGCGGCGACGGCGGCCTCGGTGGCGTCGGACGGGGTGAACGCGGCCTCGCCGGGCCGGCCGATGTCCGCGACGAGGGTGCGCAGGGCGGCGCGGTCCAGCTTGCCGTTGGTGCCGAGCGGGAGGTGCGGGACCCGCTGGATGCGGGCGGGGAGCATGTAGTCGGGCAGCCGGTCGCGGAGGTGGGCGCGCAGGGCCGCCTCGGCGGGTTCCTCGCCCGTGGCGGTGACGCAGGCGACGATGCGTGTCTCGCCGTCCTCGGTCTCCGCGTAGGCCCCGGCTTCGGCGATGTCGGGGGCCTTGCGCAGGACGGCCTCGATCTCCTCCAGTTCGACGCGGTAGCCGCGTACCTTGATCTGGTTGTCGGCGCGGCCGGTGATCTCCAGGCCCGAGTCCGGGAGCAGGCGGCCCCGGTCGCCGGTGCGGTAGTGCCGGGTTCCGGTGTCGTCGGTGGTGAAGCGGTCCTCGCCGTCGCCGCCGACGTAGCCGAGGGCCAGGGGCGGGCCGGAGACCCAGACCTCGCCGGTCGTGCCGGGCGGCAGCCGGCGGCCGTGCCGGTCGCGGACGGTGAGCGAGGCGCCGGCCACCGGGGCGCCGACCGGGACGCGTTCGGCGTCGGCGGGCAGCAGGGCGGTGTCGTACGCGGCGACGTTGGAGGCGGTCTCCGTCATGCCGTACAGGTTGAGCAGAGTGGCGTCGGGCCAGACCTCGTGGAAGCGCCGGACGGTCGCCACCGGCAGGGTGTCGGCGCCACTGGTGACCAGGACCGGCTGGTGGCCGCCGGGGCGGGCGGCGCTCTCCTCCAGCAGTCCGGCGACGAGTTGCGGGGTGAGGAAGAGGTGGGTGACGCGTTCCCGCTCGACGACGGCGGCGAAGAGCGCGGGGTCGAGGAGTTCGTCGGTGGCGAGGACGACGGACGGGACGCCCTGGAGCAGTCCGCCCAGCAGTTCCCAGGGCGAGGCGACCAGGGCCAGGGACTTCTGTACCGCGAGCACCGCGTCCTCGGGGAACGGGTGGTCCCGCCACATCCACTCCAGCCGGCCCCGCACCGAGCGGTGGCCGACGCGTACGCCCTTGGGGTTTCCGGTCGTTCCGGAGGTGTAGACGATGTGGAAGAGCGCGTCCTCGTCCGGCTCCCGCTCGGGCGCCTGGTGGAGCGGGCCCTCGGTGAGCGGCGCCAGGGTGACGCGCGGTGCGTCCAGGGTGGGGAACTGGTCGAGTCCGGGTTCGGCCAGGACGCAGTCCGGTCCGGTCTCCTCCACCATCCGGCGCTGCCGGCGTACGGGGATCGCGGGGTCCAGCCCCAGGTAGGCGGCGCCGGTCTTCAGGACGGCGAGGACTCCGGCGACGGCGGCGGGGCCGCGCTGGGCGGCCAGGGCCACCAGGGAGCCGGGGCCGGTGCCCTTGGCGGTGAGCCGGGCGGCCAGCCGGCCGCTCCACTCGTCGAGTTCGCGGTAGCTGACGCTGGTGCCGGTGTGGTGCAGGGCGACGGCCCGGGGGTGGGCCGCCACCTGCTCGGCGAATCGTTCCAGCAGGGTCGGCGTGGTCATCGTTGATCGTCTCCGGGCAGCAGGTCGAGGGAGCGAACGGTGGTGTGCTCGGCGCGGTGCGGGTCGGTGAGGGCCCGCAGCGCGATCAGGGTGGATTCCAGTACGTTGCGGGCGGCCGGGGCGTCGAGCAGTTCTTGCTGGTAGGCGTACTGGAGGAGGAGTTGGCCGGGGCCGTGCGGCTGGACGTAGAGGGCGCAGTCGTACTTGGTGTAGCCGGTGTCCAGTTCGACGAAGCGGAACCGGACGTCGGAGGCGGTGGTGGCCCGTGCCGGGTAGGGCAGCATGTTGAGCATGGTCTGGAAGACCGGGGTGGCGGACGAGCTCCGGGAGGCGGCGGGCAGCCGCCGCAGCGTCCAGCCGAAGGGGTGCTCGGCGGCGGCGTACGCGTCGTACACCGTCTCCCTGACCTGGGCGGTGAACTCGGCGAGGGTGGCGGCCGGTTCGAGGTGCAGGCGCAGCGGCAGCATGGCGAGGGTGAAGGCGGGTACGTCGGCGGTCTCCGGCCGCTCCCGTCCGGCCATCGGGGCGCCGACGACCACCTCGTCGGCGTCGCCGTAGTAGCCCAGCGCCAGGGCGTAGGCGGCCAGCAGGGGGACGAAGGCGGTGGCGGACGCGGCCACCGCGGCGTCACGCAGCCGCCGGGAGAGTTCCTCGTCCAGGACCGCCTCGGTGATGCCGCCCCGGTAGGTGGGGGCGGCGGGCCGTGGTTTCTGGGCGATCTGGAGGGCCGGGAGTTCGCCGGCGAGGCGGCGCTGCCAGTACTCCCCCGCCGCCGCGACCTCGTCGGTGGCCAGCCGTTCGGCCAGGTGGTCGAGGTAGCGGTCGTAGCGGGTGGCCCGTTCGGGGTCGGGGGCGGCGGGCCGCTGTTCGTAGAGTTCGGCCAGCCGTTGGAAGAGCACGGTCGCTCCCCAGCCGTCGAGGAGGAGTTCGTGCATGGTGACCAGGAGCCGGTGCTGTCCGCCCGGCAGGGCGAACAGTTCGGTGCGCAGGGCCGGTTCGGCCAGGAGGTCGAAGGGCCTGGCGGCCTCCTCGGCGGCCACCGCGCGGAACTGCTCGGCGGTGACGTACCGGGCGGCGGTGGGCAGCGGCACCTTCCAGTGCGGGTAGTGGTGGACGACCTCGTCACCCGATTCCCCGCCGTCGGTCTCGGCGAACCGGGCGAGGAGCAGCGGGTTCTCGGCGAGCAGCACCTCCCAGGCGCGGGCCAGGCGCTCCACGTCGAGGGGGCCGTCGAGCTCCAGGGAGCCCTGGTAGCTGTAGTAGGGGCTGAGCGGGTCGAGCCGCCAGTGGAAGTAGACCCCGGCCTGCTGCGGGGTGAGCGGCCGGGTGCGCGGTGCGTCGTCCGGCCGTGCGGGCGGGCGGGCGCCGGTCGCGGGGCGCCGGTCCCGGCCGAGCGCGGCGAGTGCGGCGGGGCTGCCGTCGCGCAGCACATCGCGCAGTCCGGCCGCCGATCCGGTCCCGCGCAGGGCGGCGACCAGCCGCATGGCGAGCAGCGAGTCGCCGCCCAGCTCCAGGAACCTGTCGTTCCGGCCGACCCGGCCGGTGCCGAGGAGCCCGGCGACGAGCCCGGCGATCACGGTCTCCGCCCCGCCCCGCGGCGGGGTGTACGGGCGGGTGTCGGGGCGGCTGCGGCGCGGCGGTGCGGGCAGGGCCCTGTAGTCGGTCTTGCCGTTGCGGGTGAGCGGGAGCCGGGGCAGGACGACGAAGGTGTGCGGCACCATGGGGGCGGGGAGCCGGTCGGCCAGGTGGGTGCGGAGCTCCGCCTCCGTCGGTTCGTCGCCGGAGGCGGTGAGGTGGGCGACGAGGCGGGGCGGCTCCGCGGCCGCCGGGGCGTGGGCGCTCTCCCGGGCGACCAGGGCCCCGGTGTCGTCGGGGGTGTGGACGGTGACGGCGCAGGCGGCGACCGAGGGGTGGGCGCCCAGGACCGCCTCGATCTCGGCGAGTTCCATGCGGACGCCGCCGAGCTTCACCTGCCGGTCCACCCGGCCCAGGTACTCCAGTTGGCCGTCCCGGCCCGCGCGGACGGCGTCCCCGGTGCGGTAGAGGCGTCCGCCGTCGGCGCCGAAGGGGTCGGTGAAGAAGGCGCGCGCGGTGCGCTCCGGGTCGCCGAGGTAGCCGCGTCCGACGACGAGTCCGCCGACGAACAGCTCCCCCGCCTCCCCGCGGGCGCAGGCGTGCCAGAGCCCGTCCTCCTCGCGCAGGACGTACAGCTCGGCATTGCCGACGGGTGAGCCGATCGGGAGGTGGCGTACCCCGGGGGCGGGCGGGCCGAGTTCAGCGTGGGTGACGTCGTCGGAGCACTCGGTGGGGCCGTACGCGTTGAGCAGCCGGATCCCGGGCAGGGTGTCGTGCCAGCGCCGGGCCAGGGCCGGGGGCAGCTCCTCGCCGGTGGCGATCATCCAGCGCAGCGCGCCGGGTCCGGTCCCCGCGGTCTCCTGGGCGTCGAGGAGGAAGCGCATCAGGGTGGGCACGGTCTCCAGCACCGTGGTCCCGCGTTCGCGCAGTTCGGCCAGGAGCAGGGCGCCGTCCTGTGCCTGTTCGTCGGCGAAGACCTGTACCCGGCCGCCGACGAGCAGCGGGGCGAGCATCTGCCAGACGGAGATGTCGAAGCTCAGCGGCGCGGTCTGGGCCAGCCGGTCGTCGGCGGTGAGGCCGAGGTCGTCGACCTTGGCCCAGAGGTGGTTGAGCATCCCCCGGTGCTCGACGACCGCGGCCTTGGGGCGGCCGGTCGAGCCCGAGGTGTAGAGGACGTAGCGCACCTCGTCGGGGGCGGGGGGCCGGCTGCCGGGGTACGGGGCGCCGGCCGGTCGCGGGGACGCGGTGGGGACGCCGGCCGCCAGGGCGCCCTTGGGCAGTTCGCCGTGGTCCTCCGGTGCGCCGGTGGTCAGCAGCAGGGCCGCGCCGCTGTCGGTGAGCAGGGATTCGACGCGGGCGGCGGGCCAGGCCGCGTCCACCGGCAGATAGACGGCGCCGAGCAGTTCCAGGGCGAGGAAGGCCACGACGACGTCGGCACCGCGCCGGCCGCCGACCGCGACGATCCGCCCCTCCCCGATCCCGGCGGCGGCCAGTCCGGCGGCGGTGCACCGGGTCAGCTCGGCCAGCCGGCCGTATCCGAGTACGGTGCCGCCGTCCTCGATCGCGGTCCGGCCGGGGTCCTGGGCCGCGAACCGCTCGACGTAGGTGTGGACCTTGTCGCCCAGCTCGTACGGTTCGTGCCGGGTGAGGGCCGCGGCGCGGGCCGCCTCCCGCGCCCCCTCGGCCAGCGGGAGCCGCGGGTAGTGCTCGGGTATGCCGGTCACCGCGCCGCCCGCTTCTCCGCGACGACCAGCAGGTACTCGACGGGGACGCCGGTGCCGCGCTCGTCGGTGGTGTGGAACCCCTCGGTCATCTCGACCATCTCGGCGCGCAGTTCCTTCCACCGCGAGGCCGGTGAGATGGTGTTCCTCGCCGCGATGCAGGGGCCGAAGCAGTTCTCGAAGAAGGCCACCAGGTCCTCGGCCGCGTCGAACGGGTAGAAGAGTTCGCGGCGTTCGGCGGTGACGGTGAAACCGGGGCCGAGGAGTTCGGCGAGGTAGTCCGGCGATCCCCACAGCATGGGCTGCCCCTGGTGTCCGTTGGGCGAGGGGAAGTAGGAGGAGAGGATCGCCTGGAAGTGCGCGGTCCAGCTGCGGGCCGTCCAGTTGCACATGCCGATCCGGCCGCCCGGCCGGAGCACCCGGTCGATCTCCCCGCCCGCCGCGGCGTGGTCGGGCGCGAACTGGATTCCGTAGGTGGAGGTCACCAGGTCGAACGAGATGTCCTCGAAGGGGAGTTCCTGGGCGTCGCCCCGGTGCAGCTCCACCTCGACACCGGCCTCGGCGAACCGCTCGCGGGCGTCGGGGAAGAACTCGTCGGTCAGGTCGAGTCCGGTGACGCGGCAGCCGCGCAGGGCGGACAGCAGCGCCACGTTGCCGTTGCCGGTGGCCACGTCGAGATGGGCGGTGCCCGGGGCGGGGGCGAGCCGGCCGACCAGTTCGACGGCGCCCGGCCGCAGCAGGTCGGCGACGTGCCGGTACTCGCCGTACGACCACATGGTGCGGTTGATCTCCTGGATGTTCTGATCGATCGACACGCGGATTCCCCTCAGAGCGTGAGCCGGGCGCCGAGACCGGCGGCTTCGGCGCGGGCGTGGATACGGTCGGCCACGGCGACGTCGAGGATCGACATGCCGAACGGGTTGCTGATCACGGTCTCGTCCTGGTCGCGGCGGCCGGGGTGCCGCCCGGCGAGGACGTCGCCGAGCGTGCCGTCCACGGGACGCGCCCCGGGCCGGGCGGTCACCCCCTCGCGGGGGGTTCCGTCGGGGCCGAGCAGGGTGCCCGCCCGGTGCATCCGGCCGAGCAGGCGCCGGGGATCGTCCCGGACCAGGCTCCAGTCGTCGACGATCACCGTGCCCGCCGCGAGCACGGCCGCCTCGGTGAGGTCGTCCAGCGAGACATGGCAGACGAGCGCGCCGGGCCGCAGCCAGTCCGGCTCGATGTACCCCTCCGTCACCGTGGTCACGGGGACGACGAGTTCGGCGTCCCGTACCGCCTCGCGCGGCCCCTCGGCGATCACGGTCTCGATGGAGTCCGCACCGGGCAGCGAGGCGATGTGCTCGGCGAGGGACTTCGCCCGCTCGGGCGCGACGTCGTACAGCGCGATCCGGCGCAGGGTGGGGACGGCGGGCAGCAGGAGCGCGATGTGCGCCCGGGCGAGGGGGCCGCAGCCGAGGAGGGCCAGTCCGCGCGGCTCCGCCACCGCCAGGTGGCGCACCCCGAGCGCGGTGACCGCGGCCGTGCGCATGGCGCTGATGTAGGCGGCCTCCATCAGGGCGAGGGGCCGGGCGGTCTCCGGGTCGAGGAGCAGGGTGAAGCCCTGGGAGCGGGGTATCCCGCGCCCGGGGTTGCCGATGGAGGCGTTGATGGTCTTCATGCCGACGACCGGGGGCCGCCCCGGCCGGGTCAGGGCGCCGGGCATGGCCAGCAGCCTGGCCGCGTCGCCCTGCGGGGTGGTCCAGCCGAGGTACGCCTCCTCGGGGAGGACGGACTGTCCGGCGGAGTGCAGCGTGAGCGCCTCGGCGACCGTCGCCACGATGTCCAGGCCGCGCGCGGCCTCGACGACGTCCGCGCGGGACAGGTAGCGGAAGTCGCTGTCGGGGTAGTGCTCGAAGTCCATGACGGGAGGAACTCCTTGACGAGTGGGACGAGTGGGGCGGGTGGAGCGAGTGAGCGAGTACGGCGGGTGGGGCGGTCGGGACGGGAACGGTACGAAGGAGCGGGTTCAGCCGCCGGTGGCGCGCGCCGCACGGAGCATCGCGAAGGGGACGAGCGAGCCGAGCAGCAGGACGCAGGCGAGCACGATCCAGCCGGCCGTGCCGAGGGCGAGGACGACGCCGGTCATCAGCACCGGGCCCGCGACCCGGTTGGCCACCGTGCGGCTGGTGTTGAACAGCACCAGGTAGGCGCTGCGCGCGCCCTCCGGTGCCAGGTCGAAGGAGAGGGTCCACGAGGCGCCGACCTGGAGCAGTTCGGCGAAGGTCAGCAGGACGACGGCCCCGCCGAGCACCAGCAGCGCCTGTCCCCGGCCGAAGCCGGGTGCGGCGGCGAAGGCCAGGGCGCCCCCGGCGAGCAGCAGTGCCGCGGCGGCGTAGGAGAGCCAGGCCCGGCGCGTGGTGCGGTAGCAGGGGTTGAGCGGGTACTGGAGGGCGATGCACAGCACGGTGTTGACCGCGTACAGGATGCCGACGTAGCGCTCGGGGACGTCGGTCCCGGTGACGAGCCAGAGCGGGAAGGCCACGTTGAGCACCGGCATCCAGAGTGACACCAGCGCGTTGTACGCGGTGAAGCCCAGCAGCCTGCGGTCCTTGAGCAGGTCGAGGACGCGGGCGCTCCCGACCGCCGCCGCAGCCTCCTCCTTCCGCGCCGTCGCGTAGACCGCGGCGACCACCACGTAGGCGAGCGCGCCGCCGATCAGCAGCGGCCGGAAGGCCTCCGGCGAGCCGGTGCCCAGGGCGATCCCGGCGATCAGCCCGCCGAGGCTGATGCCGAGGTTGACCACGGTGCGCTGGACGGCCATGACCTTCGCGCGCAGGCTGTCCGGGGCGCGTGCCCCGACGTAGGACTGGACCAGCGGGGGCGAGGACTGCTCGGTGACGGCGATGACGGCGACCACCAGGAGGAAGCTCCACCAGCCGTCCACCCCGAGGTAGCCGACGGTGGCCAGGGCGCGCAGCAGCATCACACCGATCAGCACGGGCTTGGGTCCGAACCGGGCGGCCAGCCGGGCGATGGGCACGGCGGCGGCGACGGCGACGGCGCCGCCGATGGTCAGACCGGTGCCGACGGCCGAGGTGCTGAGGTGGGCGACTTTGACGAAGTAGATCGTCGAGACGGCGAGGAAGAGGCCCGTTCCGGTCCACTCGATCAGCGTGGCGCCCTGCACCAGGGGGAGGAACTCCCGTGGGCCGGGCCGGGTCCGCCGCTGGTCGAGGGTGGTGCTGGTGCCCATGTGTCAGTGCTCCTGGTGCTTCCGGTCGAAGAAGAGCCCCTCGCCGCGCAGTCGTCGCACGGCGGAGGCGATCTCCTTGGCCACGCCCTGCTCGGCCGCCCAGTCGTCGGAGTAGAGGGTGTCGCGGTACTTGGTGCCGCCGTCGGCGGCCAGGCAGACGGCGAGCCGGCCGTCCCCGCCCTCCTCCTGGTCGCTGAGCATCGCCCGCACGGCGCAGCCGCTGGAGCCGCCGAGCACGAGGCCGGTGTCCTCGGCGATGATCCGGCAGACGGCGATGGCCTCGATGTCGTCGACGTGGACGGCGCGGTCGTAGCTGCGCGCCGCGCCGAGGAAGACGGAGGGCCGGCTGGCTCCGATGCCCGGGACCAGCCTCCGTCCGCCGCTGCCCGAGACGGCCAGCGAGCCGCGTACGTCCACGGCGACCGCGGCCACGTCGGGCCGGTGTTCGCGCAGGTGGGCGGCGATGCCCGCGAGGGTGCCCCCGGTGGAGACGGGGACGTACACCGTGCCGAGCGCGGGTCCGGCCTGCTCGGTGAGTTCGGGTCCGGTGGTGCGCCGGTGGATGTCGGGCGCGGCCCAGTTCTCGTACTGGTCGGGCCAGCGGTATCCGGGGTTGTCCGCGCACAGTTCGCGCACCCGGCGCAGCCGGCTCAGCAGGTAGCCGCCCAGGCCGTCGGGTTCGTCGACGACGATGACCCGGGCGCCGCCGTCGGCGAGCTTGCGGCGGGTGGCGTGCGGGGTCTTGAGGTCGACCACGGCGAGGAACGCGCAGTCGATCGCGGGCAGCAGGCGGGCCAGGGCGAGGCCCAGATTGCCGGAGGTGGACTCCACCACCACCGTGCCCGGGGCGAGCGGCTTCTCGTCGTGCAGCGCCCGCAGCAGGCCGAGGGCGCTGCGGTCCTTCACCGATCCGGTGGGGCCGTGGGATTCGAGCTTGAGGCCCAGTCGCCGCACCTGGCCGTGGTGGACAACATCCAGGCGATATAAGGGAGTTGTTCCGATCTTTCGGGCCAGAACGGTATTGACACGTGACACTGATTCCCCCTGTGCGATACGTGTGTGGCCACGGTGGATCGATGGTCCGGCCCGGCTGCGCACTTCCAGACCTTAGGCAGGCGGGCCCGGCGCCACCACGGCACTACGGCGCATCGATCAACAGCGTTGGCCGGAACGGAACTTGACTCAACACCGACCTCGTCCACCGGCCAGTTCCGGGGCGGCTCATGGTGCGAAAACGTTCCTGCACTCCGGCGGACCCGGGTGGGCGCGGGGCGAGGAATTGGCCGGTTCGACGCCCGGCCGCACACCCCTCGCACCGCCCGCGCGCCGCCCGCGCCGGAGTCCGCCACGGGCGGCGCACCCCCTTCCGGAGCCTGTTATCTTTACGTGACTTCGCGCCGCAACTCTCGGTCAAGCTTTGGCCTTTGCTGTGCCGGAGTTGCCCGCGCACGGGCCGCTCTCCGGGCGCCACGGGGGGACCGGTGTGACCACCGGCTGTGTGGCGACGGACGCGCAACGACCACCGCACGGACGCGGCCGCCCTTCGCGGCCGCGTCCGGCCTGGCACGGCTGGACGGGATGACACAACTCGACGTATTCAGCAGATTCCTGCGCGCCGCACGGGCGTTCGCGGCCCGGGGAACCGGACGCCGCAAACAGCCCAGACGCTCCCTCGCCCGGCTGCCGCGCAGACCGGACTACCCGCGGGCGGGCCGCGACGGCTGGCGGCGGTGGGTGCCCTCGTGGCGACTGGTCCTGGGTTCGGCGCTGATGTTCACCGCGACCCTGGCGACCGTGGTGGGGATCGCCTACGCGCGCACCGAGATACCCGAGGACCTCAACGCCTTCGCCACACAGCAGGACACCGTCTACTACTGGGCCGACGGCACGCCGATGGCCCGGACCGGCTGGGTGAGCCGCCAGGAGATGCCCCTGTCGAAGATCCCCGAGCACGTCCGGTGGGCCGTGCTCGCGGCGGAGAACGCCGATTTCTATTCCGACCACGGGATCTCGCCGCAGGGCATCACCCGCGCCCTGTGGCGCATGGTCGGCGACGGGGACACCCAGGGCGGGTCCACCATCACCCAGCAGTACGTCAAGAACGTGTATCTCACGCAGGACCAGTCGTTCTCCCGGAAGTTCACCGAGATGCTGCTGGCGGTCAAGCTGGACCGGAAGCTCAGCAAGGACAAGATCCTCCAGGAGTACCTCAACACCAGCTGGTTCGGCCGGGGCACCTACGGCCTCCAGCGCGCCTCGCAGGCGTACTACGGCAAGGAGGTCACCCAGCTCAACGCCAGCGAGGGCGCGTTCCTCGCCTCGCTGCTCAAGGGCGCCTCGCTGCACGACCCCGCCATGAACCCCCGCAACCGCGCGCGGGCGGTCGCCCGGTGGTCGTGGACGCTGGACCGCATGGTGGAGATAGGCAGGCTGAGCAAGGCCGAGCGGGCCACGTACACCACCTTCCCCGACCCCAGGCCGCCGCACCGGCCGAACGACGCGGGCGGCCAGGACGGCTATCTCGTCCAGCTCGCGGAGTCGTACGCCAAACGGGCCGGGCACATCTCGGACGCCCGCTTCGACCTCGGCGGCTACCAGATCTACACGACCTTCGAGAAGTCCCGGATGACCGCCCTCACCAGGTCCGTCCGCGACGCCCGGAAGCTGCTCGACCCCGACCGGCGCAAGGCCGACCGTTCCGTCCGCTTCGGCGCCTCCTCCGTCGCCCCGGACGGCCGCATCCTCGCGGTCTACGGCGGCCCGGACTTCGAACGGCAGGCGTTCAACGAGTCCAACGCCGGTACGGTACCGGCGGGTTCGGCCTTCACTCCGTTCGTCTACGCCGCCGGTCTCCAGCACGGCGTGGCCAGGAAGCGCGACGCCCCGCGCACCGCCATAACGCCCTCCACCGTCTACGACGGCGACGACGGGACGCCGGTGATGACGCCCGAGGGGCCCTACTGGGACCGTGCCGGGAAGATGGTCAGGGGCGAGAACGACGGGGACGTCTCCTACGGCTCCATCAGTCTCCACGACGCCATGACGAAGTCCGCCGACGCGCCCTTCCTCCAGCTCGGCATGGACACCGGCCTGAGGAAGGTCCGCGACACGGCCGAGGCGTCCGGGCTCCTCCCGTCGAGCTTCGGCCCGCCCGTCCCGGCGTTCGCCCTGGGCAACTCCACCCCCAGCGCCATCCGGATGGCCGGCGCGTACGGGACGTTCGCCGCCCACGGGGTGCACATGGACCCGTACTCGGTGCGCAGGATCACCCGCAACGGCGAACCGGTCCGCCTCGACCTGCCGCGCCCCCGGCGCGCCATGCGGTCCGACGTAGCCGACGAGATCACCTCGGCGCTCGGCCGGCCCCTCGTCCGCAACGGCTCGGGCTCCGCGGGCCGGTTCGCCGGGAAGGCGGGGACCACCGAGGACGACACCGCGCGCTGGTACGTCGGCTACGGGCCGGCCGCGTCCACCGCCGTCGTGGTCTACCGGATGGACCTGGCAAAGAGCCTCGCGCCACTGCCGCTCAAGGGCCTGGCCGGCACCGAGGACAACGGGAAGCTCCCCGCCCTGATCTGGAACACCTACACGGAAGCCACGACCACGTGACCGAGACCCGTACCACGTCCGCCGTCCGCCGCCTCCGAAAGCGCCTCACGCCCCGGGTCGCCCTGGGTATCGCCGGGTGCCTCGCGGTGTCGGGCACGGTGGCGCTCGTACCGCTGCTTTCCGCGAGCTCCTCCGACGACCGCACCCCGGCCGGTACCCGCACCGTCGCCGCGCCGATCCCGACCGCCCGGGAGCGTCCCAAGGGCGGCGGCAGCGCGGAGAAGGGCTGGGACGGAAAGACCAGCGTCCTCGGGGACGGCTCCACCTCGTACACCGGTCCGCAGCCGAACCAGCTGAAGGCCGAGCGGCTGAAGCCCGGTGAACGGCCGCCGCAGTTCGTGGTGTTCTCCTGGGACGGGGCGCTGGAGGGCGACGACCGGATGTTCTCCCGCTTCCGCCGCGCCGCGAAGGAGAGCAACGCCCACATGACGTTCTTCCTCACCGGCATCTACCTGCTGCCGCCGGAGAAACGGGACCTGTACCGGCCGCCCCAGCACAAGCGCGGCGCCGCCGCGATCTCGTACCCGACGCGCGAGCACATACGGATGACGCTGGACCAGCTCGGCGGTGCCTGGAAGGAGGGCAACGAGATCGGCTCCCACTTCAACGGCCACTTCTGCGAGAAGAAGGGCGGCGGGGACTGGAGCACGGCCGAGTGGACCAGCGAGATCGACCAGTTCTACTCCTTCGTGCAGAACTGGAAGACCAACACCGGGTACAAGGACCTCGATCCGCTGCCCTTCGACCCCACCCGCGAGGTCGTCGGGGGCCGCGCGCCCTGCCTGGAGGGCCAGAAGACGCTGCTGCCGGCCACCAAGCCGTTCCACTGGCGCTACGACGCCAGTTCCCCCGGCGACTTCCAGCTCTGGCCGGCCAAGAAGAACGGCGTCTGGGACTTCCCGTTGCAGATGCTGCCGTTCCCGGGCAAGGAGTTCCAGGTCCTGTCCATGGACTTCAACTTCCTCTACAACCAGTCCGAGGGCAGCACCGAGGGCGACCCCGCCAAGTACCCGGCCTGGCGCAAGGAGGCCCGCAGCGCCTACCTCGCGGGTTTCGAGCGGGTCTTCCACGGCAGCCGCGCCCCGCTCTTCATCGGGAACCACTTCGAGGACTGGAACGGCGGGATCTACATGGACGCCGTCGAGGACACCATGCGCGAGGTCTGCCCCCGCGAGGGGGTGCGCTGCGTGTCCTTCCGCGAACTGGCCGACTGGCTCGACGCCCAGGATCCCGAGGTCCTCGCCCAGTGGCGGAACCTCGACCCCGCCCAGCTGCCGGGCTGGAAGCAGTAGCCGTACGGCCGGAAGCCGGTCCGGTCGTCCACGGGGACGGACCGGACCGGCCGGGCGGATCACTTCGCCTTGTCGACGAACTCCGTGGTGTACGTCTTGGCGAGGTCCACCTTCGCGTCCTTCAGGTTCGGGTTGAACGCCTTCAGGACCCGCTCGACGGTCGCGGGGCCGTCCGCGGGCATGACGCCGTCCGTGGTGAACATGGGCAGCGTGCTCTTGATGGCCTGGGCGTACAGGGCCTTGCCGCCGCCCTGGGCGTAGTCCGCGGGCATCTTCTCGGCGATCTCGTCCGCGCTGTGCGTGGACATCCACTTCAGCGTCCGGACGAAGGCGTTGGCCAGCTTCTGGACGGTCTCCTTGTGGCTGTTCACCCACTCGGTCTGCATGTACAGGCTGGACGAGGGGTAGAGCCCGCCGAGCGCCTCCTTGGAGCCCTCCGGGGTCCGCATGTCGATGAGGACCTTGCCGAGCTTCTTGTCCAGGATGGTGGCGACCGTCGGGTCGGTGGTCATCCCGCCCTGGATGGAGCCCTGCTGGAGGGCGGAGATGAACGTCTGCCCGGCGCCGACCGCGACCGGGGAGAACTCGCTGGTCCGCACCCCGTTGCTGACGGCGAGGTACTTGGTGAGGAAGTCGGTGGAGGAGCCGATGCCGGTCACACCGAGCTTCTTGCCCTTGAAGTCCTTCGCCGACTTCAGGGTGTCGGCCGCCTGGTTGGAGACGATCTCGACCTCGCCGGGGGCCTGCGAGAACTGGACGACGGATTCGACCTGCTTGCCCTTCACCTGGAGGTCGAGGGTGTGGTCGTAGAAGCCCACGGTGCCCTGGACGTCGCCGGAGACCAGGGCCGTCTCCGCCTGCACACCGGCGGGTTCGGTGAGGAGCTGTACGGAGACGCCCTCGTCCTCGAAGTAGCCGAGCCGCTCGGTGAGCATCGCGGGGAGGTAGATGACCTTGTCGAGGCCGCCGACCATGATCTTGACCTGGTCGCCCTTGCCCGCAGAACCGGAGTCCTTGCCGCCGCAGGCGGTGAGGCTGGTCAGGGCGAGCACACCGGCGACGGCCAGGGCGGGAACACGGAGGGATGTACGCATCTGATGCACGTCCTTGTGAAAAGAGGTACGGGTACGGGAAAAGGGGGCGTCAGCGGGGGCTGTCGGCGTCGGCGGGCTTCCAGCGGAAGAGCCGTTTCTCCAGGAAGGTGAGCAGCCCCTCGGCCAGCAGCGCGACGACCGCGAGGATGACCATCGCGGCGTAGACGCCGGCGGCGTTGAACGTGCCCTGGGAGGCGGCGACCAGCAGCCCGAGCCCCTTGGTCGCGCCGATGTACTCGCCGACGATCGCCCCGATGAGCGCGAAGCCGAAGCTGACGTGCAGGCTGGTGAAGATCCACGACGTGGCGGAGGGGATCACCACCTGGAGGGTGACCTGCCGGTTGCTGGCGCCCAGGATGCGGGAGTTGGCGACGAGGTTCCGGTCGACCTCCCGCGCCCCCTGGAAGGCGTTGAAGAAGACGGGGAAGAAGACCAGGACGACCGCGGAGGCCACCTTCGAGGCCGGTCCGAGGCCGAACCAGATGAGGAAGATCGGCGCGAGCACGATCCGGGGCAGCGCGTTGAGCACCTTGATGTACGGGCCGAGGACATCGGCGGCGAACCGCACCCGGCCCAGCGCGATCCCGAGCAGCACACCGGCGACGACACCGATGACCCAGCCGAGCAGGGCCTCGTAGAGCGTGTACCAGATCTGCTCCCAGAGCGGGCCCTGGGCGGTGCCGTCCACGACCCAGGTGCGGATCTGCTCCCAGATCTTCGAGGGCATGGAGAAGTTGAACGGGTCGATGACGCCCGTGCGGGCCAGCCACTCCCACAGTCCGACGACCGCGAGGAGCACCGCGATCCGGCTCCCCGTGACCAGGTACGCGCGGTTCCGGGCGGCCCGCGCCCTGGCCCGTGCCCGGTCCGACTTGCCGACGGGGCCGGCCTCGGCCCTGGCCGTGATGGTGTCAGGCGACATCGCGGGCACCCCTCTCGCGGGTGATGCGGACTTCTTCGCCGAGCGAGGACCAGATCTCCCGGTAGATCTCGATGAACCGGGGCTCCAGCCGCACCTGCTCGACCTTGCGGGGGCGGGGCAGGTCGATCTCGAAGACCTCCTTGACCGTGGCCGGTCCGGCGGTCATGACCACGACCTTGTCGGCCAGCGCGATGGACTCCTCCAGGTCGTGGGTGACGAAGACGACGGAGGCGCCCGTCCCGGCCCACAGCTCCAGCAGCTCGTCCGACATCAGGGCCCTGGTCTGCACGTCCAGCGCCGAGAACGGCTCGTCCATGAGCAGGATCTCGGGGTCGTTGACGAAGGTGGCCGCGAGGGCGACGCGCTTGCGCTGGCCGCCGGAGAGCTGGTGCGGGTAGCGGTCCTCGAAGGAGGCGAGGCCGACCCGGGCGAGCCACTCCCGGGCCCGCTCCTTCGCCTCGGCCTTGGGCACCCCTCGGAACCGGGGCCCCGCCATCACGTTGGACAGCACGGTCCGCCAGGGGAAGACCGCGTCCTGCTGGAAGACGAAGCCGACCTTGTCACCGATGCCGCGCACCGGCTCCCCGGCCACCAGCACCTCGCCCTCGGTGGGCTCCTCCAGGCCGCTGACCAGGGTCAGCGTGGTCGACTTGCCGCATCCGGTGGGTCCGACGACGGCGACGAACTCGCCGCGCCCGACAGTCAGGTCCAGATCGCGTACGGCGGTGTGGAGCGCCCCCGACGGAGTCCGGAACGCTTTGCTCGCCCCCCGCAGCTCGATGGCGGGGCTCGTTTCGCTGTTCATGGGGCGGGACGCTAGAGGCGGCCCCGGGGGGCCGGGGAGCCTTGCGCCCACAACTCCCGGTTCTGCCCATAACCCGGGGTTCTGCTCGTTCTGCTCGCGGCAGGACAACGAATGCGCCACGAGGACTGGTCATCGGCGACCCCGGCGTTTACGTTGCGTTCACACGAGGGCGAAACGGAGCAACATGTTCCACACGAGCGGAAGACAGAGGGCGAGCACATGCGCATCCACTGGCCCCGCCGTGTCTTCGCCCAGGTGCTCCTCACCCAGGTGGCCATCACCACCGGGGTGATCATGCTCGTCACGGGGCTCTTCCTCGCCCCGCTCAGCCGCCAGCTCGACAACCAGGCGATGCACCAGGCCCTGTCCATCGCCCAGACCACGGCGGCCGAACCCGGACTGGTCGACGAACTGCTCACCACCGACCCCACCCCCGGCGGACCGGTGCAGACCGAGGCCGAGCGCATCCGGCGGGCCACCGGGGCGCTGTACATCGTCGTCATGGACACCCGCGGGGTGCGCTGGTCGCACACCGAGACCGGGCAGATCGGCAGGCACGTCTCCACCGACCCCAGCACGGCGCTGGGCGGCCGGGAGATCATGCAGATCGACGACGGCACCCTGGGCAGGTCGGCCCGGGCCAAGGTCCCGCTGCGCGACCGGCGGGGAGGCATCGTGGGCGCCGTCTCGGTGGGCATCGCCTACGACAGCGTCCACGACCGGCTCCTGGGGACCATTCCGGGGCTGCTGCTCTACTCCGGTACGGCCCTCGCCGTCGGCGTACTGGCCGCGCTGGCCGTCTCGCGGCGCCTCCAGCGCAGTACCCACGGCATCGCGTTCGCCGACATCTCGGCGCTGCTGGACGAGCGCGAGGCGATGCTGCACAGCATCCGCGAGGCCGTGCTCGCCCTCGACGCGCGGGGCCGGATCCGGCTGCTCAACGACGAGGCGCAGCGGCTGCTGGAGCTGGACCGGGACGCCGTCGGCCGTCCGCTGGGCGAGGTGCTGCCGCCGGGCCGGATGGCCGATGTGCTGGCGGGCCGGGTGGACGGCGACAACCTGATCACGGTGTGCCGGGGCAGGGTGCTGATCGCCAACCGGATGCCCACGGGGGACGGCGGGGCGGTGGTGACCCTGCGCGACCGTACGGAGCTGGAGCTGCTGGGGCGCGAGCTGGACTCCACGCACGGCCTGCTGGACGCGCTGCGGGCCCAGGACCACGAGCACGCCAACCGGCTGCACACCCTGCTGGGGCTGCTGGAGCTGGGCCGGCCCGATGCCGCGCGGGAGTTCGTGGAGGAGGTGACCAGCGGCCACCGGGCGTCGGCGGAGCAGGTCGCCGAGCGGGTCAACGACCCGCTGCTGTCGGCGCTGCTGGTGGGCAAGTCGGCCATCGCGGCGGAGCGGGGCGCGGAGCTGCGCGTCTCGCCGAACACCCTGCTCCCGGACGCGGTGGTGGACCCGCGGGACCTGGTGACGGTGCTCGGCAACCTCATCGACAACGCGCTGGACGTCGCGACGCTCGTCGAGGTGGAGCTGCTGGCCGAGGGCTCCACGGCGGTCCTGCGGGTCAGCGACAACGGCCCCGGGGTGCCGCCCGCGATGCGCGAGCACATCTTCACCGAGGGCTGGTCCACCAAGGAGTCACCCGCGCACCGCGGCCGCGGCCTGGGACTGGCGCTGGTGCGCCGGCTGGCCGAGCGTTACGGTGGCGCGGCCCGTGTCACGGCACGTGCGGGCGGCGGAGCGGTCTTCACCGTCGTCCTGCCCGAGGCACTCACCGTCCGGCCCCTGACAGAAGTGGGAGAGTCGCGATGATCGATGTCCTGGTGGTGGACGACGACTTCCGGGTCGCCGAGATCAACGCCGCGTACGTGGCGAAGGTCCCCGGCTTCCGGGTGGTCTCCCGTGCGCACACCGCCGCACAGGCCCTGGCCTTCCTGGAGCGCGACCGGGTCGATCTGGTCCTGCTCGACCACTATCTGCCGGACGAGACGGGGCTGACGCTGGTGCGGCGGCTGCGCCAGCTCGGCCATCCGGCCGATGTGATCATGGTGACCGCGGCCCGCGACGTGGCGACCGTGCGGACCGCCATGCGGTACGGGGCCCTGCAGTACCTGGTGAAGCCGTTCAGCTTCTCCGGTCTGCGGGCCAAGCTGGAGAGTTACGCGGCGCTGCGCCGGACCCTCG
This sequence comes from Streptomyces sp. NPDC092952, assembly GCF_044754785.1. Taxonomy (NCBI): domain Bacteria; kingdom Bacillati; phylum Actinomycetota; class Actinomycetes; order Kitasatosporales; family Streptomycetaceae; genus Streptomyces; species Streptomyces sp. NPDC092952. The sequence goes on from NZ_JBIVPT010000014.1 coordinate 20,584, forward strand.
ACGGGGTGGGCGGCGGCCGGGGCGAGGCCGGGCAGGAGCAGGTCGACCAGATCTTCGGGGCCCTGCGCACCGCCGAGTCCGGTCCGTCGTCCGGCCTGCCCAAGGGGCATTCGGCGCCCACCGCCGAGGCGATCCGCCATGTGCTGTCGGCCGCCGAGGGGCCGCTCTCCGCGCACGAGGTCGCCGCCCGTGCCGGGCTCAGCCGCTCGACGGCTCAGCGCTATCTCAAGTACCTGGAGGGGGCGGGCCGGCTGCGGCTCAGTCTCAAGTACGGCGACACCGGCCGTCCCGAGCACCGCTACACCTGGGCGGGCCTCAGCGCGGAGCCGCTGCGATGAGCCCGGCGGGCGCGGCGGCGGTGGAGCTCACCCCGGCCGCCGAGGAGCTGCTGCGGAGGCTGCGGGAGCTGCACGGGCCGTTGATGTTCCACCAGTCGGGCGGCTGCTGCGACGGCAGCGCGCCGATGTGCTACCAGGACGGCGAGTTCCGCACCGGCGGCTCCGACGTGCTGGTGGCCTCGCTCGACGTGGCGGGGGTGGCGGAGCCGGTCCCGTTCTGGATGTCGCGGAGCCAGTACGAGCTGTGGTCGCACACCCGGCTGATCGTCGACGTGGTGCCGGGGCGGGGCAGCGGTTTCTCGCTGGAGGCCCCGGAGGGGGTGCGCTTCCTCATCCGCTCCCGGCTGGCGGGCGAGGACGGGGGCTGATACGGCGGTGCGGGGCGCGGTGTGCGCCGCGCCCCGCGCCGGGGTCAGGGCCGCAGGCTGCCGACGACGTCGGCCGTGGCGGCCAGGCTGTCCTGGATGGTCGGTCCCATGCTCGAACCCGCGAGGAAGAAGCCGAGCAGCGCGCAGACCACCGCGTGCGAGAGCTTCAGCCCGTTGCGGAGGAAGACCACCGCCAGGATCAGCAGGAGCACCACCAGTGAGATCGAAATAGCCATGGCCAACCTCCTCCGCCGCGCCGGGTAGGCGGCATACGGCCGCCAGTCTGGCGCAGCGGAGGGGCCGTTCGGTGCCCCGGCGTGTCCGCCGTTCGGGTGGGTGACCGTCCGTCATGCCCGGGGGCGGGCATCCCCGCCACGGGGGTTCCGGTCGTGGGTGCGCAGGAAGCGTTCCAGGCCGGCGAGGTCGTCGGTGTTGAGGTGGTCGACCCCGGCGGCCAGCAGCTCGGTCCAGACCGCCTCCCGTTCCGGCCCGGAGGCGTCGGGGGTGGCCCAGAAGCGGATGCGGCGGCCCTCCCGGTGGGCCCGGACGACCAGGGAGCGCAGCCGCTCCCGCTCGGCGGCGGGGAAGGGGCCGGTGCCCTGCCAGTCGAACACGTCGGTCCAGCTGGTGCTGATGAGCGGGGCGAAGGACGCGGGGGCCCGGGTGCCGAGGTCCTCGGGGCGGCCGTCGTAGAAGGCGTGGCGGGTGCGCTGGGCCTCCATCGGGACGCGGGCGGCGCGGTCGCCGGAGACGACGGGGGTGATGGCGCCGGGCCGTACCCGGCCGTCGTGGTACGACGTCAGCATGGACCGGTAGCGGTGGAGCTGCCGGTCGAGCGCGAGGTAGGCGGCGGCGCCGTCCGTCTTGATGTCGATCAGCAGTTGTACGGGGTCGTGGTAGCCGGGGTGGACCGTGCCGCGGTGGGCCCGGACCCTGGCCAGCAGCGGGTCGAGGTAGAGCGAGGCGAGGGTGCGGGTGGGGTCGAGGGCGGTGGCCTCGTGGGCGACGAGCAGTTCGCCGTCCACCAGGAAGACGTCCGCCTCGACGCTGGTGAAGCCGTGGTCGAGCGCGTCGTACAGCGGGCGCGGGTGCAGGTAGTCGTTGTGGGCGTGGGCCCGGCGCAGCGCCCGGGGGCGGGGTGCCGGGCGGGACGCGGCGGCCGTTCTCGGGGGCAGCAGGATGCCTGCGGCCGCGGTGGCGAGCGCGGCGGTGACGACGCTTCGGCGGGTCGGGGGCGCCATGGGTTCTCCCGGGAGCGAGGGCTGGACGGGCGGACGCGACCGAGTATGCGCCGGTCCGCACCCCAACCGGCATACCGCACACGAGAGTTGACTTGTTCGCCGCCCGCCCGCCGGCCGTCGTTCGCCCGGTGGGGGCCGGTTCAGGGCGCGGGCAGCTCCATGAGCTCGGCGACGGTGGCGCGGTGCCGTCCCGCGGTGCCGTACGCGATCGCGTCGGCCTTGGCCCGCTTGAGGTACAGGTGCGCCGGGTGCTCCCAGGTCATCCCGATCCCGCCGTGCAGCTGGACGCACTCCTCCGCGGCGTGCACGGCGGCCCCTGAGCAGTACGCCTGTGCCACGGCCACCGCGAGCGGCGCCCCGGCGCTGCCGGTGGCGAGGGCGTCGGCGGCGTTGCGCGCGGCGGCGCGGGCCGACACGACGTCGAGCCAGAGCTGCGCCATGCGGTGCTTGAGCGCCTGGAAGGAGCCGACCGGCCGGTTGAACTGGTGGCGTTCGCGGGTGTGGCGGACCGCCTCGGCCAGGCACCATTCGGCGATGCCGAGCTGTTCGGAGGCGAGCAGTCCGGCGCCCGCCAGCAGGCCCCGGCGTACGGCGTCGACCGCCGCCGCGCCGTCGGCGAGGCGGGTTCCCGGGGCCCCGGTGAGGGTGACGCCGGCGAGCGGGCGGGTCAGGTCGAGCGACACCAGCGGGGTCACGGCGACCCCTTCGGCGTCCGTGTCGACCGCGTACAGGCCGTCCGTCGTCGGCACCAGCAGCACATCGGCGGCCACGGCGTCGGCCACACCGGTCACGCTCCCCTCCACCCGGCCCGCCACCACGGCCGCGGGCCGGACCGCCTCGGGCGCGTGGACGGCGAACGGCACGGCGAGTACCGCGACCCGGCGTCCCTCGGCGATCCCGCCGAGCAGTGCGGCGACGGCCCCGGCGGGCTCGCCCAGCGCGAGCAGCGTCTGGACGGCGACGACCGCACCGGTCAGATACGGCGCCGGGGTCACCGCCCGGCCCAGCTCCTCCAGGACCACGGCGGCCTCGCGGTGGCTCGCGCCCTGGCCGCCGAACCGCTCCGGCACCAGCAGACCCGCCGCGCCGATGCCGCCGGCCAGCGCCCGCCAGAGCTCCGGGTCGTACGGGGTGCCGGTCTCGGCGCGGGCGAGCAGCGCGGGCACGTCGCCCCGGTCGGCGAGGAGGGAGCGCACCGCGGCCCGCAGGTCCTCCTCGGCCTCCGAGTAGAGCAGGTCGGGCGTGCCGGTCCCGTCGGCGGATGCGGTCGGTGCTGTCATCGGGAGAGGTCCTTCCAGGCGACGTCCTTGTCGGTGCGCGGCTCGGCGGGCAGGCCGAGCACCCGCTCGGCGACGATGTTGAGCAGCACCTCGCTGGTGCCGCCCTCGATGGAGTTGCCCTTGGAGCGGAGGTAGCGGTAGCCGGCGTCCCGGCCGGTGAAGTCGACGAGTTCGGGCCTGCGCATGGTCCAGTCGTCGTACAGCAGGCCTTCCTGGCCGAGCAGTTCGACCTCCAGGCCGCTGATCTCCTGGTTGAGCCGGGCGAAGGCGAGCTTCATCCCGGAGCCCTCCGGGCCGGGCTGCCCGGCGACGAGCTGCTGGCGCAGCCGGGTGCCGGTGAGCCGGGCCACCTCGGCCTCGACCCAGAGGGTCAGCAGCCGCTGGTGGAGGTCGTGGGTGCGCAGTTCGGGGCGTTCGCGCCAGGTGCGGGAGACGGGGCCGATCATGCCGCCCTCGCGCGGGACACGGGCCCCGCCGATGGAGACGCGTTCGTTCATCAGGGTGGTCTGCGCGACCTTCCAGCCCTCGCCGACCGGGCCGAGCCGGTGGTGGTCGGGGATGCGTACGCCGGTGAGGAAGACCTCGTTGAACTCGGCCTCGCCGGTGATCTGGCGCAGTGGCCGGACCTCGACGCCGGGGGCGGTCATGTCGCAGACGAAGTAGCTGATCCCGCGGTGCTTGGGCACGTCCGGGTCGGTGCGGGCGATCAGGATCGCCCAGCGGGCCAGATGGGCGCTGGACGTCCAGACCTTCTGCCCGTCGACCACCCAGTCCTCGCCGTCGCGCACGGCGCGGGTGGCGAGCGCGGCGAGGTCGGAGCCCGCGCCGGGTTCGCTGAAGAGCTGGCACCAGACCTCCTCGCCGACCCAGAGCGGGCGCAGGAAGCGCTCCTTCTGCTCGTCGGTGCCGAAGCCGAGGATGGTCGGGGCGGCCATGCCGAGGCCGATGCCGATCCGGCGCGGGTCGTTGTCGGGGGCGCCCGCGGCGGCGAGTTCGGCGTCGACGACACCCTGGAGGGAGCGGGGCGCGTCGAGGCCGCCCAGTCCGGCCGGGTAGTGGACCCAGGCCAGTCCGGCGTCGAAGCGGGCCCGGAGGAAGTCGGTGCGGCCGGTGGTGGCCGGGGGGTGCGCGGCCAGCAGCTCCTGGGTGCGGCGGCGGAGTTGCGCCGCGTCGGGTGCGGTCATCGGGCGGCTCCTCGGGGAAGTACGGCGATCCGGCCGGTGCTGTTGCCGTCGGCGACGCGCTGGACGGCGGCGGCCGCCCCGTCGAGGCCGACGCGTTCGCTGACCAGGGGGCGGACGGCGCCCTCGGCTGCGAGCCGGGTGAGTTCGCCGTGGCAGGCGCGGACGGCGGCCGGGTCCTTGGTGTTGTAGAGGCCCCAGTGGAGCCCGAGGATCGAGTAGTTCTTGACCAGCGCGTGGTTCAGCGCCGGGGCGGGGACGGTCCCGCTCGCGAAGCCGACGACGAGCACCCGGCCCTCGAAGGCGACGCACTTGACGGACTTGGCGTAGGCCTCGCCGCCGACCGGGTCGTACACCACGTCGGCGCCGCGTCCGCCGGTGGCCTCCTTGACGGCGGCGACGATGTCCTCGGTGCGGCGGTCGACGACCAGGTCGCAGCCGAGCTCCGCGGCGGTCCTCGCCTTCTCCGGGCCCCCGACGACCCCGATGACGGTGGCGCCCGCGGCCTTGCCGAGCTGGACGGCGGCGCTGCCGACGCCCCCGGCCGCCGCGTGCACCAGCAGGGTCTCGCCGGCCTTCAGGTGCGCCCGGCGGTGCAGGCCGAACCAGCCGGTCTGGTAGCCGATGTGCAGGGCGGCGGCCTCGGCGTCGTCGAGGGTGTCGGGGGCGGGCAGCAGGGCCGCCTCGTCGACGAGGGCGTACTCGGCGAACCCGCCGTGCGGCAGGGCCGGGGTGGCGAGCACGCGGCGCCCGTCCGCCGTGCGCCCGCAGATCTCCACGCCGGGGGTGAAGGGCAGCGGAGGCCGCACCTGGTACTGGCCCCGGCAGAGCAGCGCGTCGGGGAAGTTGATGTTCGCGGCGAGCACGTCGACGAGCACCTGCCCCTCGCCGGGCTCGGGCACGCCGGTCTCCTCCAGCCGCATCACCTCGCTCGGTTCGCCGTTCCGGTGCACTCGCCATGCCTGCATCAGGGGCCTCCACAACGCTGTCGGCATTACCACTGCTCCGGCGCATACTAAGCGGTTGCTTGCCTCTCTGGGAACAACTCGCCCGGTCCCGTGGCCGCCCATGCGTCCGGCCCGGACCGAAGAGGGCTTCGGTCCGGGCCGGACGCGTGGGCCGCGCGACGCGCGGCGTCAGTCCGCTTCGGCCGCCACCACTTCGGCGACCTGCGGGGCGGACGTCCCGGAGCGCCAGAGGAGCCGCACCGCGCCGGCCTCCGCCCCGGCCGTGTCCACCCGGGTGTACGGGCCGTCGACCGCGCCGGCCGTGTGCCAGGTGCCGTCGGCGGAACGGAGCTGGAGGTCGGCACGGCCCGTGGCCCCGGCCGCCTGCAGCACGGTGACGAAGGGCACCGCGCGGGCCTGACCGAGCGCCAGCTCCAGCGCCTCCCCCGCCTCCGGCGCGCGGGCCGCCCGGTAGACGGTGCCCGGGTCCCCGTCGGCCGCCGCGCGCAGCGAGGACCCTTCGGCGGCGGGCGGTCCGCCGGTCACCGCCGCCTCGTCGGCCGGGATGCCGAACTCCCGTACCACCAGCCAGTTCTCCTGGCCCGCCGTGGCCCGGGCCCGCACATAGCGCGCCGTCGTCCCGGCGGGTGCGGTGGCGGTGACGTCCGGGGTGCCGGAGAAGGCGGTCAGCTGCCGCCACTCCCGCCCGTCGGACGAATACTCCAGCACCCCCTGGTGGAGGTAGTCCTCGGTGCTGCCCGGCTTGCCCATCGCGAGGGTGACGGTGCCCAGCTCCCGCACCCGACCGAGGTCGACGGTGACGCCGTCGCCCGCGGCGGGCGCCCCGTCGCTCCAGAAGTACGTGGTGTCGTCGCCGTCCAGCATCCGGGCGGCGGTGTTGCTCTGGTACGTGCCCAGGCTGGTCGAGGCCGTGGGCCGGCCGCTCACGCCGAGGGTCCGGTCGTGCTCGGCGGTGGCCGCGTCGACGAACCGGTCCAGGACGCCGTCACCGACCAGCACCGGCACCCGGCGCCCGTCGAGTCCGGTGTACGTGAAGGACTTCGCCCCGGCGAGCTGCGCGGGCAGCCGCTGCCGCAGCTCCCAGGCGCGTGCGCCCTCGCCGGCGCGGGCCGCCTCCACCATGCGCAGCGCGGTGCGGGCGGCGGTGGCCCAGGCCGCGGTGGCGTCCAGCCAGGGCGCGGCGTCGGCGACGAAGCCCCGGTCCGGCAGGGCGGCGCGCAGCCGGGCGGGCGCCGCGCCGAGCGCGTCGAGCGCCGCACCGAGCCGGGCGGCGTCGCCGGACGTCCAGTAGCGGGCGAACTCGGCCGCCAGCTCGGGTGCCTGCGCCTTGTCGAGGGCCGAGCTGTAGTTCACGTCGGCGAAGGCCCGCAGCGCCTTCTCGGTGCGCGGGTCGCCGCCCGCGTACTCCTTCAGACCCGCGCCCCAGGAGGTGCGCGGGTCGTACGCCGCGTCGTTCCACGCGTAGTCGGCGACGGTGTACAGCGCGAGCTTGGAGGCGTACGGCTGGATCATCGGGTTAGCCGTGATCCCGGCCAGCCTGCCGGGCAGCCCCTTCTCCCGCCCGGTGAACGGGCCGAGCAGCAGCCGGCTGGTCGTGTAGTCGTTGACCGGGTAGTTGTCCCAGGTGAGGATCGGGTGGCCGAAGACCGTGCGGGCGGCCTCCGCCTGCGCCACGGTCATGGTCGGCGCGACGACGCCGATGCCGGTCCACTCGACGAGGACGTCCGGGTCGAGCTGTTCGGACAGCGCCTTCTTGTACGGCGAGCCGGAGACGTCGTAGTACTCGGTCGGGACCATCTGGAGCGGCTGCGCGCCGGGGTGGGTGGCGATGAACTCCCGGTTGACCCGGTTGAGCAGATACGCCTGCGCCGCACCGGCCGCACCGCCGCCGGTGCCCCACTTGGCCTTGTCCTCGGCGCAGTTCCAGTCGGTGTAGCTGATGTCGTCGAGCGGGACCGCGAAGGTGCGTACGCCGACGTCCCAGATCGTCTGGAACTTGTCGGCCAGCGCCTTGGCGTCGGCGTCCGAGCTGTAGCAGACCGAGAGGCCGGGCGAGAGGGCGTAGGTGAACTCCACGTGCCGCTCCGCCGCCCGGTCGGCGAGTTCCCGGATCTGCGCCAGCCGGTCGGCCGGGTAGGGGTCGCGCCACTTGGCGCGGAGGTAGGCGTCGTCCTTCGGCGAGTAGGCGTAGATGTTCATCTTGTGCTCGCCGTAGTAGTCGAGCTGGTCGAGCCGGGCCTCGTGCGACCAGGGGGTGCCGTAGAAGCCCTCGATGGTGCCGCGCAGCGCGGTGCCGGGCCAGTCGCGTACGGCGAGTCCGGCGACGGTGGTCCCCGGGCGGCTCGCGCGCGGCAGGACCTGGCGGAGCGTCTGGGCGGCGTAGTAGGTGCCCGTGGCGTCCTTGCCCGCCAGGACGATGCGGTCGGCGCCGACGCCGAGCACGTACCCCTCGGCCGGCAGCGCGGAGGGGCCGTCGATCCGTTGCGCGGCGAGCGCGGCCGGGTCGCCGACGTGGACGGTGAGGCCGCCGCGCGCGGGACGGTCGGCGCGTACGACGCGCTGGGCACCGGCCCGACGCAGCGCGCTCTCCACGACCTGGAGGGCGGACTCGTCGTAGGCCCCGCCCGCCACCACGGTGACGGTCGGGCTGATGGTGATCCGGTCGGTGCGGGCCCGCGCCGACTGCGGGGTCGGGGTGATGGCGGGGACCGACGCGCTGTCCGCCGCCGGGCCGGCGGGGCGGGGGTGGCCGTCCGCCCGGGCGGACGGCGTCGCGGCCAGCAGGCCGCCGACGAGCAGGGCCGCCGCCGTGGAGAGCGCGGTGAGGCGGGAAGGGCGAGGTGTCACTGATTCTCCCTTGATCACTCAAGTCATCAGAGTCGCGCAACACAACATCACCGAATTCAACATCATGGCCGTTACATGTCAATGATGCGAGCAGACCCGCCTCCCGCCGCACGCCCCCACCCCAGGAAAAATACCCCTAGGGGTATTGGTGTTAGCCTTGTTCCGTAATACCCCCCGGGGTAAAGCATCACAGAAGGAGCCGCGTCGTGTTCTTCACCCGCACCCCCGGGGGCCCGTGCCCGCTCGGCCGCACTCGGGGCCTCACCGGCCCCGCCCTGAGCGGAGGCGCCATATGACCGCCCTGGTCGTGGCGCTGATCGCCGGCGCCGTGGTCGGACTGGCGCTCGGCGGGCTGGGCGGCGGGGGCAGTGTGCTCGCCGTTCCCGCGCTGATCTACCTGCTCGGGTTCACCCCGGCCGCGGCCACCACCGCCGCACTGCTCATCGTCATCGCGACCTCGCTCACCGGACTGGTCGCCCACGCCCGCGAGGGCCGTGTCCGCTGGCGCACCGGAGGGCTCTTCGCGGCGGCCGGACTCGTTCCGGCGGCGGTCGCCGGGGCCCTGTCGGCGCACATCCCGTCCTGGGCGCTGACGGCCGCCTTCGCGGCGCTCGCGGTGGTCGCCGGCGTACGGATGATCCGGCCGCGCGCCGGAGCGGACGCCCCGGACGGCGCGCGCCCCTCGTCCACCGGGCGGGTGGCCCGGACCGGGGCCGGGCTCGGCGCGGTGACCGGCTTCCTCGGGGTGGGCGGCGGTTTCCTGGTGGTGCCCGCGCTGGTCACCGTCGTCGCCGTGCCGATGACCTCGGCGGTCGGCACCAGCCTCCTCGTCATCATCGTGAACTCCACGGCCGCGCTGGCCACCCGGCTCACCACGCCCACCGTGCTGGACTGGGCGGTGATCGCCCCGTTCACGGCGGCGGCGATCCTCGGCGCCTGGGACGGGAAGCGGCTGGCCGCGAAGGTGTCCACGGCCGCCCTGCAACGGATCTTCGGCGTGGTACTGCTGGCCGTGGCCGTCTTCATGCTCGTCGACGCGGTGGCGTAGAACACGCCCGGGTCGACGCGGTGGCGCGGAACACGGCGGAGGGGAGGCGCGGGACGAATCCGCGCCTCCCCTCGCTCCGCCCCCGGCCGGCTCAGGCCAGCGAGAGGAAGAGCTTCTCCAGCCGGGCCCGCATCTGGTCCCGGTCCGCGGGCTCCTGCCCGCCGTCGGCCATGCAGTGCTGCAGCCCCGTCGCGATGATCGCGAACCCGGCCCGGTCCAGCGCCCGGGAGACGGCCGCCATCTGCGTGATCACGTCCTCGCAGTCGCGCCCCTCCTCGACCATCTTGATGATCCCGGTGAGCTGCCCCTGCGCCCGGCGAAGGCGGTTGAGGACCGACTTCAGTTCGTCGGCCGCCATGTCGAGTTCCACAATTCCTCCTCCTCAATACCCCAAGGGGTATTCTAACCTGACCGGGGAGGGAGGGACCGCATCCCTCCTCTCCCGGTGAACGAAAGGAATCACTGCTCGTGACCAGCCCCGCTTCCCTCTCCCCCGCCCAGGCCGCGGCCCGTCTCGCGGAGTTCACCGTGATCGACGTGCGCGCCCCCGGCGAGTACGCCTCCGGCCACGTCCCCGGCGCGCTGAACGTCCCGCTGGACCGCCTCTCCGAGGCCGTGCCCGCGCTGAAGTCCGCCGCCGTCCGGGGCCCGCTGCTCCTGGTGTGCGCCTCGGGCGTCCGCTCCACCCGCGCCTGCGACATCCTCGCCGCCGCCGACATCGAGGCCGTGACGCTCACCGGCGGCACCTCCGCCTGGGAGGCCGAGGGCCGTGCCGTCGAGCAGCCCGCCGGGGCGCGCAAGACCTGGCCGATGGAGCGCCAGGTCCGGCTCGCCGCCGGTTCGCTCGTGGTGGCCGGGCTGCTCGCCGGGGTGCGGTTCCCCGCCGCGCGCTGGCTCTCCGCCGGGGTCGGCTCCGGCCTGGTGTTCTCGGCCGTCTCCAACACCTGCGGCATGGCGGCCGTCCTGTCGAAGCTGCCGTACAACCGGGCGCCGCGCTCGGCCACCGGGCTCGGCGACACGCTGCACGCCCTGCAGAATCGTCACGCCTGACCAGTTCCTCGGACTGGGAGCCGGTCGCACCGGACCGTACGGTGCGACCGGCTCCGCGCGTCGTGGACGCGCTCAGATCTCGTCGCGGACCAGGGCCAGCAACCGGTCCAGGACCTTCGGGCCGCCCGCCCGCACCCCGTCGTGCTCGTACTCGTCGGTGACCCAGGTGCGCAGGCCCCGGATCGCGGCGGCCGTGCTCAGCGCGTGCGCGGTGTCGACGTACATGTCGTCGTGGTAGACGGCCGCCGCGACCGGCACCTCGTTGGCCGCCAGGCGCTCGCCGTCGTACAGCGGGGCCCAGTCGGTGCGGGCGGCGAGCAGCTCGGCGGTCTCGCGCAGCGGGCGCAGCGCCGGGTCCGCCTCGAAGTGCCAGGGGTGGATGCTCTCGCCGGTGAACAGCACCGGGCCGTCGCCCTTCAGCGCCTCGGCGGCGTCGAACCGCGGGAACTCGGCGCGGACCCGCTCGGCGGACCAGGCGGTGGGCCGGGCGTCCTGCCCGTAGATCGCCTCGTGCATCAGCGCGTAGAGCGGGTGTCCGGCGAAGGAGGTGGCGGTCCGCAGGGCCTCCTGGAAGGTGTCGGACAGTTCGGTGCCGTGCGGGGTGCGGACGAAGGCGTTCTCCAGCAGGTAGTGCAGCTGATGGCTGCCGCTGCCGCCGCCCAGCATGATGCCGAGCGACTGGAACGACTCGGCGGTCAGCCGGTGCCCGGCGCTCTCGACGGGGTGTTCCAGCAGGTGGGCGGCGATCCTCCGGGCGCACTCGACGTCCTGCGGGTAGCGGGCGTAGTGGGCGGCGACCTTGCGCTCGATCCGGGGGTACGCGGCGCGGTAGACGTCGTCGGCGTGGGCGTCGAGGGAGGGCAGCCCGCCGGTGATGAGGACGGCCTTCAGCCCCTCGGGCGCGGCCGACAGGTAGCGGACGGCGCAGAAACCGCCGAAGGACTGGCCCAGGACCGTCCACGGCTCACCGCCGGTGAGCTGCGGGCGGATCAGCTCGCAGTCGCGCACGATGCTGTCGGACCGGAAGTGCGTGAGGTAGTCGGCCTGCTCGCGCGGGCCGCCGCGCAGCGGCAGGGTCTGCCGGTTGGCGGGGGTGGAGAGGCCGGTGCCGCGCTGGTCGAGCAGGAGCACCCGGAATTCCTGGACGGCCCGGCCGAGCCACGCCTCCGCGCCGACGAAACGCCGGGCGCCGAAGCCGGGGCCGCCCTCCAGGTAGACCAGCCACGGCAGCTCCTCGCCGGTCCGGCCGCTCGCCACGGCCTCCCTGCCGAAGATCTCGATCTGCTCACCGCCGGGGTCGCCGTGGTCGAGCGGGACCGTGAAGTAGCGGTCGGTGAAGACGATGCCGGGTTGCCGGTAGCTGCTCACAAGGTGCTCCTGAATCAGTTGTGCCACGGACAGTTCAGCACACGGCCGTGACCCGGACGGCCGCGGCCCGGGTGCGGGGTTCCCCGGTCCTCCCTACCGTGCAGGCATGATCCGGTTCGAGCAGGTCGGGAAGGTGTATCCGGACGGCACCAGCGCGGTCGACGACCTGTCCTTCGAGGTCGCGGAGGGGGAGCTGGTCACCCTGGTGGGTCCGTCCGGCTGTGGCAAGACCACCACGATGATGATGGTGAACCGGCTGATCGAGCCGACGTCGGGCCGGATCCTCCTCGACGGCGAGGACATCTCCGGGGTCGATCCGGTGCGGCTGCGCCGCCGGATCGGCTACGTCATCCAGCAGGTGGGGCTCTTCCCGCACCGCACCGTCCTCGACAACACGGCGACCGTCCCCTCACTGGTCGGCTGGAAACGGGCGCGGGCCCGGGCACGGGCGGCCGAACTGCTGGACCTGGTGGGGCTGGACCCCGGGACGTACGGCTCCCGCTATCCCGCACAGCTCTCCGGCGGGCAGCGCCAGCGGGTGGGGGTGGCGCGGGCGCTGGCCGCGGATCCGCCGGTGCTGCTGATGGACGAGCCGTTCGGCGCGGTCGACCCGGTGGTGCGCGAGCGGCTGCAGAACGAGTTCCTGAGCCTTCAGTCGCGGGTCCGCAAGACGGTCCTGATGGTCACCCACGACATCGAGGAGGCGGTCCGGATGGGCGACCGGATCGCGGTGTACGGGGCCGGCCGCATCGAGCAGTTCGACACCCCGGGCGCCGTGCTCGGCGCCCCCGCGACCCCCTACGTGGCCCGGTTCGTGGGCGCCGACCGGGGGCTGAAGCGGCTCTCGGTCACCGCGATCGAGCCGGCCGACCTGGAGGAGCCGCCGGTCGCCCGGCTGGACGAGCCGGCCGGCGTCGCGGCGGCCCGGCTGGGGGCCGCGGGCGCCCGCTGGGCGGTGGTGCTGAACGGGGCGGGCGAGCTGCACGGCTGGGTGGCGGCGGACGCGCTGCGGATCGCCGGGGACCACGGCACGGTCGGCGAACTGGCCCGCCGGATGGACGCCTGGGTGCCGGTCGGGGCGCCGTTGAAGCAGGCGTTCAGCGAGATGCTCCAGCACGACGCGGGCTGGGTCGCGGTCCTCGACGGGGCCCGCTTCCTGGGCGTGCTGACCCCGGCCCGGCTCCACGAGGCGCTGCGCCGCTCGGTCGACGCGGACGCCCGGGGCGTGGCCCGGGGCGAGGTGCGGTTCGACTCGGTCGCGGACGCCTGAGGCCTCGGACGCCGGCCCGGATCCCCCGGTACCGGCGTTCTCCTTCCCGTGGGCGACGCCGAGCGGCGGGCTCAGCCGCCCGGGACGAGGCCCTTGGAGCGCAGGTACGTACGCGCGACGTCTTCGGGCAGCCGCCGCCAGCTGTCGACCTGTTCGTTGAGCCGGGCCAGGTCGGCGGTGGTCAGGACGGTGTTGAGGCGGCCCAGCGCGGTGCGTACGCCCTCGCTGCCGGCCCGGGCGCGGTTGACGACGGGGACGATGTAGTCGGCGTTCTGGAGGTGCCGGTCGTCGGCGAGCAGGACGAGCCCGAAACTGCCGAGCGTGGCGTCGGTCGTGGTCGTCAGCACCATCTGGTCCTCGCCGTTGCGGACGGCCTGCTTGGCCTGGGTGGTGCCGACGCCCTTGGGGTCCACGGCGGTGATCCGGATGCCGTACGTCTTCTTCAGTCCGGGTGCGCAGTAGGGCCGCTGCACGCATTCGTCACCGGCCGCCAGGCGCACCGGCAGCCCGGAGCGGCCCAGGTCGGTGAGGGTCCGCAGATGGTGGCGGGCCGCGTAGTCGGCGGTGACGGCGAAGGCGTTCTGGTCGACGGCACGGCCCGGGTCGAGGACGGTGAGTCCGCGGGGGACGGCCAGCGCGCGCAGGGCCTTCATGGTGGCGGCCAGGTCGGGTGAACCGGCCGGGGCGGCGTCGGGGCCGTTGCTCCGGGCGTTCAGCCAGTCGGCGAAGGTGGCGGCGTACTCGGGTACGACGTCGATCCGGCCGCTCTCCAGGGCCGGTTCGTAGATCTCCCGGTTGGTGACGGAGATGATCCTCGTGGTGTATCCGGCGTGGTCCAGCAGGAGCGCGTACAGCTGGGCGAGGAGGTCGCTCTCGGTGAATCCGGCCGTGCCGATGGTGAGGTGTCTGCTGTCGCCCGGCGGTGCGGTGACCGCGCCCCGGTCCTCCAGGGCCGGCCCGGTGGCGCAGGCGGCCGCCCAGAGCAGCACCAGCACCGCGGGGACCTTGGTACGGGCCCTCATCGTGGTCCTTCGCCGCGGAGCCGGGCGGGGGCCAGCAGCCGGCCCGCCTCGAAGAGGCCTTCGACGATCAGCGCGAACGCCGCGACGAGCACCGCTCCGGCGACCACCTGCGGGGTGGAGGCGAGGTTGAATCCGGCCGTGATGATCCGGCCGAGCCCGCCGCCGCCCGCCAGGGCCGCGAGGGTGGCGGTCGCGACGAGCTGGACGGCGGCGATCCGTACGCCGGTGAGGATCAGCGGCAGGGCGAGCGGCAGTTCGACGCCCAGTATCAGCTGTCTGCCGGTCATGCCCATGCCCCTGGCGGCCCGGACCACGTCGCGGTCGACCTCCCGCATGCCGACGTAGGCGTTGGTGAGCAGCGGGGGTACGGCGAAGAGCACCAGGGCGACGACGGTCGGCCAGTCGCCGTGGCCGCCGATCGGGGTGAGGAGCAGCAGCACCAGTACGGCGAAGGTGGGCACGGCGCGGCCGATGTTGGAGATGTTGACGGCGAGGGCGCCGCCCCGGCCGAGATGGCCGAGGAGTACGGCGACGGGCAGCGCGATCAGGCTGCTGATCAGCAGGCAGACGGCGGTGAGGAAGAGGTGCTGGCCCAGTCGGTGGGTGATGCCGTTCTCACCGGACCAGTGCGCGCCTGTGGTGAGCCAGGACCAGGCGTCGGCGAGGGTCGTCACGACCTGCTCCGGGTCCAGGGGGTCAGCAGTCGCTGGACGAGCAGGAGCAGCAGGTCGGCGGTGACGGCGATGAGGACGCAGAGGACGGAGGCGGTGAGCACCTGGGCCTTGAAGTAGGTGTTCATCCCGGAGTAGATGAGGTTGCCGAGTCCGCCGTAGCCGACGATCGCGCCGACGGTGACCAGGGAGACGGCGGAGACGGTCGCGATCCGCACCCCGGCCATGGCGGCGGGCAGGGCGAGGGGCAGTTCCACGGTGAGCAGCAGGCGCAGCGGCCCGTAGCCCATGCCGCGGGCGGCCTGCCGGGTCTCCTCGGGCACGGCGCGCAGTCCGGCGAGGATGTTGCGGACGAGCAGGGTGAGCGAGTACAGCACGAGTCCGGTGACGACGAGCGAGGCGGAGAGCCCGTAGACCGGCAGCAGCAGCGAGAACATGGCGAGCGACGGCACGGTGTACAGGACGGTCGTCAGGCCGAGCACGGGGCCCGCGGCCCAGCGCCACCGCCGGGCCGCGAGGGCGAGCGGCACGGCGACGGCGAGTCCGATGAGCACCGAGACCGCGGTGAGCTGGACGTGCTGCACCGCGGCGTCCCGGAGGATCCCGCGACGGCTGGTGAGGTAGGCCCCGCAGATCCACTCGTTGCGCGCGAGGCAGTCGTCCGGGGGCACGGTCACCCGTTCATTGGAGCGCGCCCGGCCGGGCGGGCGCGCGTCCTGATCGGCCGTCCGGCGGACGGGCCGGGTGGGCCGGGGCCGGCCGGATCAGTGGGGCCGGGCGGCCGGTTCGAGGACGAAGACAGGGATCTGCCGGTCCGTCTTGCGCTGGTAGTCGGCGTAGTCCGGGAACGCCTCGACCGCGCGCCGCCACCAGAGGTCCTTCTCCCCGCCGGTGACCTCGCGGGCGTTCATGTCCTGGCGCACCGGGCCGTCCTGGAGCTCGACGCGCGGGTCGGCCACGAGGTTGTGGTACCAGAACGGGTGCGTGGGGGCGCCGCCCTGCGAGGCGACCACGGCGTACGTCCCGTCGTGCTCGACCCGCATCAGCGGGGTCTTGCGGATCTTCCCGCTGCGGGCTCCCCGGGTGGTGAGGATGATCACGGGCATGTCCCGCATCGTGGTGCCCTCGGTGCCGCCGGAGCCCTCGAACAGCTCGACCTGGTCGCGGACCCACTGCTGGGGGCTCGGCTCGTACTCTCCCTGGAGAGGCATGAAGGTGTCCCGTCGTCGTCTCGTCGTCGCGCCGCGCGGACCGGTGGGGGCGGGCGCGTCCTGCCACGCGGACAACTCTCGCACCTCCGCGTGGAATCGGCGTCCACACCCGGTCCGGACGGCGGTAAAACCGGTCGCCTGGCGGTCAATGGGGTGAAAGCCTCCGGGGCATGTCCTCCCAGTACCTGATACGCGCCGACTACGACCCCGGCACGATCGTGGTGTACCAGGCGTACTCCCCGGCGATCGCCGATCCGGCCCTGCGGGCACAGCGGTTCGTGCCGCCGTTCTCGTTCGGCCGGATGACGTGGATCAAGCCGTCGTTCCTCTGGCTGATGCACCGCAGCAACTGGGCGCGCAAGCCCGGCCAGGAACGTGTCCTCGCGGTGCGGATCACCCGGGAGGGCTGGGAGGAGGCGCTGTCGCGGGCGATGCCGACGACGGCCGGTGCGGCGGCGGTCGCCGGGGCCGAGGTGCACGTCCAGTGGGACCCGGAGCGTTCGCTGCGCGGGGCGGCGCTCAATCACTACAGCATCCAGGTCGGGGTGGGGCGCGGGCTGGTCCGTACGTTCGCCGAGGAGTGGGTCACCGGGATCACCGACGTGACGCCGACGGTCCGCAGGATCGCCGGGCTGCGGAGGAACGGGCGGGCCGCCCAGGCGCAGCGGCTGCTGCCGCCCGAGCGGGTCTATCCGCTGCCCGGGACCGTGGCCCGGCGGCTGGGGGCCGACGCCTGAGGGGCGGCGGACTACAGCGGCGGTTCGGCGGCGAGTTCACGCAGCCAGTAGGCGCCCTCCGGGTCACCGGCCCCGCCGAGGTCGTCGGCCGTGCCGGGGAAGAGCCGGCCCCAGGCGCCCGCCCGGCCGATCGCCCCGAGCCGCCAGGCCAGGCTCAGCGCCCGCCGCAGCTCGGCCCGGGTGTGCCCGTCGCCCGTCCACGCCTCCAGATACGCGTCCCGCAGCCGGAGCAGGGCTTCGGGGCCGAACCGTTCGCGGGCGTCGCGGGCCGGGATGAGGAAGCTGTGGAAGGGGTGGCCGATCAGCGCGTCGCCCCAGTCGAAGAAGGTGTAGCGGCCCTGTTCCGGTGCGAAGAGCTGACAGTCGTGGAGATCGCCGTGGTCGAGGGTGTCGGTGATGCCCGTCGCGGCGAGCTCCTCGCACCAGCCGACGAGCCGGGGCCGCAGCTCCTCCAGCGTCCGCCGCTCCTCGGGCTCCAGTGCGGTGTTGTGCCGTACGGCCCGGTCGAAGAGGTCCGGGAGCACGGTGGCGGGGGCACGGGGCACTCCGAGCGCCGCGATCTCGCCGGTGTGCGGGACGAGTGCGCGCTGCACCGCCGCGTACTGGCGCAGCGGCTCCTCCCAGGCGCGGGGGTCGGCGGCGGCACCGGTGGCCGCGTCGAGCGCGTCCCGGAAGAGCGTGCCGCCCTCCGGGAGGAGCACCCAGCCCCGGTCCTCGTCCACGGCGAGCGGGGTGAGCACCCGGCCCGGCACCCAGCGGGCCAGGGCCTCGGTGAGCCCCGCCTCGAAGGCGCTGCCGGGCGGGTTGGCCTTGAACCAGACGGCGCGGCCGCTCCCGACGGTCATCCGGACCAGTACGGACCACGGCCGCAGCCGTACCTCCCGGGGCCCGGTCTCCCGCAGCCCGTGGGCGGCGAGGGCGTGCTCCGCCCAGCCCAGGAAGTCCGCCCGCCACTCGTCCCGCTCCCACGGCGTTCTCGCCGCAGGGTAGCGGCCCCGGTCCACGGCTGTCGGCACATCGATTCGCATCGCGCCATCCCATCACCGCCCGTGTCCGGTTCTCATCCGGTTTTCCGGGCCCCGGGGCGGCCGGCGCTATCCGTGTCCCAGCAGGCCCCGGACGAAGGCCGCCTGGCCGGCGTGCTGGAGATCGTCCGAGATGACGCTGATCAGCCGTACGCCGAGGGTGACCGGCGGCGACCAGGATTCGTCGACGATCTCGTTCAGGGTGCGGCCGTCCAGTTCGCTCACGAAGTCGAGGGTCTGTTCGTGGACGGCGTCGTAGTAGCCGAGGAGCAGTTCGCCCGAATCGACCCGGAGCGCGGAGACGTCCGCGCTGGTGTGTCCGTAGCCGGTGGCCTCGCCCGCGAAGGGCAGGCGGAACCGGCCGACCCAGTCGTCCCGGAACCAGACCTGTTCGATGCCCGCCGCATCCGCGACGTGGTCGTCCTGGACCCGGGTGAGATGCCATACCAGCCAGGCGATCGAGTTCGCCCGGCCGCCGAGCCGGGCATGGAGGTCGGTGAGGGACAGGTCCTCGACCGCCGAATGCACGGTCTCCTGGACGCGGTTGAACGCGTCGGTCAAAAGGTCAGCGCTCTTCATGGACTCACCTTGGCGGCCGACGGGCCGCTCCCGGGCCATCGACACGCCTCGGCCGCGACGCCACCCCTTAGGGTGGGCCGCATGCCCTTCGACGTGCCCGCCGCCTTCATCGCTTCGTACAGTGCGAGCGGGGGTGAGTCCGGCCGTGCCTGGCTGGCCGGGCTGCCCGCGCTGGGGGCGGAGTTCCTGGACCGCTGGGCCCTGCGGCCGGACGGTGCCCCGGCGCACGGCATGGCCTCGTTGGTGCTGCCGGTGACCCGCGCGGACGGCATGCCCGCCGTGCTGAAGCTCCAGCAGGTCACGGAGGACAACGCCGGGGCCGTCACGGGGCTGCGGGTGTGGAACGGCGACGGAGTGGTGCGGCTGCTCGACCACGACGAGGGCAGCGGCACGATGCTGCTCGAACGGCTGGACTCGGACCGGCCGTTGTCGGGCGTGGCCGACGACGTGACCGCCGTCCAGATCCTCGCCGAGCTGCTGGCCCGGCTGGTCGCGGTGGCCGCGCCGCCGGGGATCCGCACCCTGGCCGAGGTGGGCTCGGCGCTGGTGGACGGAACACCGCGTGCCGTGCCGATGCTCCACGACCGCGCCGGACAACAGCTGCTGCGCACCTGCGCCTCGGCGGTCTCCGACCTCCTCGCGGAGCCCGGGGACCGGCTGCTGCACTGGGACCTGCATTACGACAACGTCCTGGCGGGCGAGCGGGAGCCCTGGCTCGCCATCGACCCCGAACCCCTCTCCGGCGACCCCGGGTTCGACCTGCTCCCGGCCCTGTCCAACCGCTGGGCCGAGGCGGAGGCGACCGGCGACGTGACCGGCACCGTGCTCCGCCGCTTCGACCAGCTGACCGAGGTGCTCGGCCTGGACCGGCAGCGGGCGACCGGCTGGACGCTGGGCCGGGTCCTGCAGAACGCGCTGTGGGACGTCGAGGACGGCAAGAGGACCCTGGACCCGGCCCAGACCACCATCGCCGAGGCCCTGTTGAACCGTTAGGGCCCGTCCGGACGGGGGGTGAGCCGCGCGACCCGGGCCAGCCGGCGCAGGGAGTCGAGCAGGGCGGCGCGGTCGTACGTGCTGGTCGTGACGAGTACTTCGTCGGCGCCGGTCCGTCCGATGACGGTCTCCAACTGCTCGGCGACCTCGTCCTCCGTGCCGTGGAGGTGGCCGCGCAGGCCCCTCTCGTAGAGCCGGCGCTCCTTGTCCGTCATGGTCCGTTCCTCGATCCGCTCGGCGGGGGCGAGCGGCGGGAAGACGCCGTGGGTCCGGGAGTACGCCATGGACCACGCCTCCGGGACGAGGATGCGCCGGGCCTCCTCGGTGGTCCCGGCGAGCGCCACCGTGCCCGCCACGATCACGTAGGGTTCCGCGGCCCGGACCGAGGGGCGGAATTCCCGCCGGTAGCGTTCGACGGCGGCGAGCAGTTTCTCCCGGCCCCGGAGGTCGCCGATCACCAGGGGAAGGCCCGCCCGGGCCGCGATGCCCGCGCCCTCGCCGGTGGCGAGCACGAACGGGGGGATGCGCAGCCCTTCGGCGGGCAGGGCGTGGACCTGCGGATGGGCCCGCTGGGTGCCGTCCAGCCAGCCGAGGAGTTCGTCGAGCTGTCCGGCGAAGCCGTCGGCGGCCGACCGGTCCTGGCCGAGCGCCCGCCGGATGCCGTCGGTGAAGCCCACCGAGCGGCCGACGCCCAGGTCGATCCGGCCGGGGAACAGCGACTCCAGCACGCCGAACTGCTCGGCCACCACGAGGGGCCGGTGGTTGGGCAGCATCACACCGCCGGTCCCGACCCGGATGGTGTGCGTGGCGGCCGCCACCGCCGCGGCGAGCACGGTCGGCGCCGATCCGGCGACACCCGGTACGCCGTGGTGCTCGGAGACCCAGAACCGGTCGTAGCCGAGCCTTTCGGCCTCCTGGGCCAGGCGCACCGTGTCGCGCAGCGCCTGGCCGGGGTCATGGCCCTCGCGGACGCGGGAGCGGTCGAGCACGGAGAACCGGGTGGATGCGATCAGGGAGCTCACACCATGGTCCAACGCGTACGGGGCGCGGGCATTCCCCGCCCGCGCCCCGGCGCCCGTACGGGAAGCGCCGTACGGGCGCCGGGCCTCGGCCCCTGTCCCGGACGCTGCCGGACGGGGCTACTTCATGGGGTAGATGTCCCCGCTCGCCATGCCGCTGACCTGCTCGCTCTCCGATGCGATCCGGTTGGCCTTCTCCTTCAGGCGGCGGCGCTTCTCGGGGTCGGTGGCACGCTCGGCCTCGGCGTTCAGGTCCTTCGCCTTGGCCCTCAACTGCTGCACTCGACTGCGGAGTTCGTCGGACTCGTTCATGATCGCTCCTTGGGTGTGCGGACCCCCCTGCGGCAGCAGGACCCGGCGCCCAGGAAACCCAGGCCGATGCCGAGCATCCAGAAGTCCTTGGCCAGGGGGATGCCGTCCTGGGTGGGCCGGAGGCTTCCGGGCTCCCGCATCCCGGGAACCCGTAGGTACAGCCCGACCAGGCCGCCGGAGAATCCGGTCAGCGCCAGTCCGGCCAGTCGGGTGGGTACGCACGGGGCGAGCAGCGCCGTGCCGACCGTGATCTCCGACCAGGCGAGCAGCCGGGTGAACCGCTCGGGCCCGATCCGCTCCAGGAACGGGTAGGCGACGCAGGCCATGCCGTGCAGCCCCTGGGCCGTCTCGGCGTCGGCCTTCAGCTTGCCCAGGCCCGAGTTCAGGATGAACGCGCCGGTGGCGAGGCGCGGGGGCGCGTCACGCGGTTCGTAGAACGTCCTCATCGGAGTCTCCGTCCAGTACCGGGCCCCCCGTCGAGCTTAGCCAGAAGGCACCGGGGGCGCGCCACCGGACGGTCCGCGCCCCACCGGTGCACGGAAGTCGACTTCTGTTGAGCACGGAGCAACCTTCGGGGCACGGGTGTCGTCTTGATCAACAACAAGGCGGCGCACCACCGGCAACACCAGCAGCATCCGCTCCGCCCGCACCACCTGCAGCACAAGCACTACGGTGCGCCCGATCCCCACGAGTCACCAGGCCAGACCACGGGGCAACTATGCGCTTCATGTATACATAGAGTGCATAGTTGCCTTCCGTCACGATCCGGCCGTGCAGGAAGGCCCCCATGCAGAGCAAGGCACTGGCGCCCGAGTACCAGGGCGCCCTCACCAAGATGTCCGTGAACTCCTCCCTCACCGACGTACTCGCCGAAGGCATACGCCACTTGGAGGAGGCCGAGCGCTCCGGGTCGCGGCAGGAGGTGGCCCGGTGCGGGCTCGCGGTCGCCGAGGCGCACCGCAGGCTCGGCAATGTGGCCGAGGCCGACCGGGCCTGGAAGGCCAGTTACCGCTCCGCCCGTTCGGCCGAGGACCTCGGGGCGATGGCCTGGGCGCTGTGGAGCGGCGGCACCCTGGCCCGGCAGCGCGGTGAACTCCGGCTGGCCTTCCGGCTGCTGGGTCTCGCGGCCGACATGGGCAAGCGCGGCGGCGACATCGTCGCCCGTGGCTACTCCCTGGCGGGCCTCGCGGAGACCGGACGCATCCAGGGCGACTACCGGAAGGTCGCGGAGCTGCACGAACAACTGCTGGCCGAGGCGCGGGCACGCGGCGAGGCGCGCCACACCGTGTGGGCGCTGGAGGGCATAGCCCAGATCCACCGCAACACCGGCTCGCTCGACACCGCCCTGGCCATGTTCGAGGAGGCGGCCGAGCTCGCCGGGAACGCGGACGACCGGCGGGGCCGGGCCTGGGCGCTGCGCGGAATGGCCGACATCGTCTCGCTGCGGGACGACCCGGAGCGGGCCCTGGCCCTCCTCGCGGAGGCGGAGACGGCCTGCCGCGAGATGAAGCTGTCCAGCGCGCTCGCCTACAACCACAAGATGCGCGCCAACGTCCTGTTCCGGGCCGGGCGTTACGAGGAGGCGCGGGACGGCTACGCCGGGGCGCTGGAGGAGTTCCGCGCGATGACCGAGCCCAGGGGCGAGGCGCTGGCCCGGCTCGGCCTGGTCAAGTCGCTGGCCCGGCTCGGCCGGGACCGGGCGGAGACCGCGGCGGACCTGGACGGGCTGCGCCGCACCCTCGACCGGATCGGGCTGCTCAACGCCCGCGAGATGGTCGACAAGGCGTACGCCGAACTCGGCGTGACACCGGCCGGCACCACCCAGGAGGGCTGACGACGATGACCGCATCGCCCACGACCCGGCAGGTCCCCGTGGTGGAGGTCCTCTCCCGCCGCCGCGAGCAGGTCCGCCCGGCGCTGGTGCGGGCCGTGAACCGGCTGCATCCGTGGCACGCGGAGATGGCCGCCTTCTCGTTCGGCTGGGAGCGGGTGGACGGCACCCCGGCCCCGGGTTCGCAGGGCAAGGGCATCCGCCAGGCCCTCACCCTGCTCGGCGCCGAGGCCGCCGGGGCACCGGCGCGGGACGCGGTGCCCGGCGCGGTCGCGGTGGAGCTGGTCCATGTCTTCTCGCTCCTCCACGACGACATCATGGACGGCGACGAGACCCGCAGGCAGCGGGCCACCGTGTGGAAGGAGTACGGCACCGGCCCGGCGATCCTCGCGGGCGACGCGCTCTTCGCGCTGGCCGTGCAGACCCTCGCCGAGGCACCCGCGGAGCACAGCGCGTCCGCGGTCCGGCTGCTCGCCTCGACCCTGGCCGACCTGGTCCGGGGCCAGGCCGACGACCTGCTCTTCGAGTCCCGGCCGTGGCTCGGCCCCGAGGCGGTCCAGCCGCACGAGTACCGGTGGATGGCGGAGCACAAGACCGGGGCGCTGCTCGGCTGCGCGGCGGGCCTGGGCGCGGTGCTCGCCGGGGCCCCGGCCGCGACGGCGGACGCGCTGTGCCGGGCGGGCCGGCACCTCGGGGTGGCGTTCCAGGTGGCGGACGACCTGCTCGGCGCCTGGGGCGACCCCGAGGTCACGGGCAAGCCGGTGCACAGCGATCTGCGGCGGCTGAAGAAGACGTACCCGGTCCTCGCGGCGCTGGCCTCGGACCACCCCGCCGCCGGCCGGCTGGCCGCGCTGCTCGGTGCCGGGGAGCCGCTCGGTGCCGCCGACGCCCGCCGGGCGGCCGGGCTGGCCGAGGAGGCGGGGGGCCGCGCCGCCGCCCTGGCCGAGGCGCACCGGCAGCTGGACGACGCGCGCCGCGAGCTGGAGAGCCTTGCGCTCGCCCCGGCCGCGCTCGGCGAGATCCTGGCGCTGTTCCCGTACCTCGTCGAGCGCGCGGAGTGAGGGACACCCGGCCGGGGCGGGCCGGACGTGGGAGGGTGGAAGGACACCCCTGTGCCGTGTCGTGGGAGGTCTGGGATGCCGGTGCGG
Source organism: Streptomyces sp. NPDC092952 (assembly GCF_044754785.1). Classification (NCBI taxonomy): domain Bacteria; kingdom Bacillati; phylum Actinomycetota; class Actinomycetes; order Kitasatosporales; family Streptomycetaceae; genus Streptomyces; species Streptomyces sp. NPDC092952. The sequence continues at coordinate 44,091 of NZ_JBIVPT010000014.1, forward strand.
CCGGTCGACGACACCATGCTGCGGGAGCTGGTCGGCGATGCCGTCGCGGCCCCGTCGATGCACAACGCCCAGCCCTGGCGGTTCCTGTTCCGGCGCTCCAGCCGGACGCTCGCGCTGCGGGCGGAGTTCGGCCGTGAGATGCCCGAGGCCGATCCGTCCACGCGCGGTCTGCACGTGGGGTGCGGGGCGGCGCTGCTGAACCTCCGGGTCTCGGCGGCCCACCGGGGGCTCACGGCGGTGACCACGCCGTTCCCGCGCCCGGCCGAGCCGGAGCTGTTGGCGACGGTCCGCCTGGACCCGGTCCGGGCCGGGGATCCGGGGGACGTGGCGCTCGCCGCGCTGCATCCGGCGATCCGGCTGCGCCGTACCAGCCGCTATCCGTTCGACGACCGGGTGGTCCCCGACGACGTCCGGGCCCTCCTCGCCGAGGCGGCCCGCCGGGAGGACGTCTCGTTCGCGTTCCTGCCGGCGGACGATCTGGAGGGCGTGCTCGTGCTGATCCGGGACGCCGAGGCACTCGACCTGTCGGACCCGGCGCGGGAGGCGGAGCAGCGCTACTGGACCCGGAACACCGAGGCCCGGGTCCCGGTGGACGGTGTCCCGGACTACGCCTTCGGCCCCACCGACGCGTCGGGCCGGGCGCTGAACCGGGATTTCGCGGGCACCGAGCCCGTCCCGGGCCGGGCCCACGCCCTGTTCGAGGACAGGCCGCAGCTCGCCCTGCTGCGCACCTCGCGCGACCGCCCGGCGGACTGGCTGCGGGCCGGTCAGGCACTGGAGCGCGTGCTGCTGACCGCGGTGGCGCACGGGCTCGTCGCCTCGTTCGCGACCCAGCCCCTCGAATGGCCGGAACTGCGCCGCCTGCTGCGCGACCCGGTCCTCGGCACGGGGCATCCGCAGATGCTCCTGCGCCTCGGCTACGGCCCCACGGGTCCGTCCACGCCGCGCCGGGCCGTGGACGAGGTGCTGACGATCGAGCCCTGACGGCGGGCCGGTCCCCCGGCCCGCCGCGCGGTCACTTCACCGTGACGGCGTCACCCGTCGAGACGACCTTCATGGTCGTGGCGGTACCGAGGAAGGCCCAGCGCCAGCTGCCCGAGGCCGTGGCCCGCACCGTCGCACGGAGGTGGCCCCTGCTGTCGGTGGTCGCGGTCTTCACCGTGCTGTAGCGGCCGCCGGGCTTCTTGTACTGGAGCTTGACCACCTGCTTGGTGTACGCGTGGTACTTCAGGTCCGTCCAGTTGGCCCGGGACAGCTTGCCCGTGACGGTGAGCGTGCCGCCCTTGCGCACCGGTTCGGGCGTGGCGTCGGTGGTCAGGGTCGCGGCGCGCTTCACCTTGAACAGGGCGATGCGGTCCGAGATCCAGTAGTCGCCGTCGTTGGCCCGGACCGTGGCGTTCACCTGCCACTCCCCCGCGACGTCGTTGGCGTTCCAGCCCCTGTTGCCGCTGCCGTAGGGGTCGATCCAGGCCGGGTCGATCTCCATCGTCGCCGTGCACACCGAGGTCGTCGCGCTGCTCTTCCGGCAGGTCGTCCCGAGGTGCGACACCGGGCCGTGGGCGTTCTTCGCGTTGAACGCGGACACGTGATCGACCTTCTTCACCCCCGAGTCGTCCTTGATCGTCATGGTGACCGGGAACCGCTTGATGTTCTTGATCCCGACGATCACGCTCTCGCCGTCGTTGACGACGGTCCTGGTGATCCGGATGTCACCGCGGCCTTCCGCATGCGCGGCCGGTGTCACCGCGACGGTGACGCCGACCGCTCCCGCCGCGGCGAGCACGGCGATACGTCTGTGCATGTCCCACCCCTGTTCCGCCCCGCCCCGTGGCGGGGGCAGCACAGCGTACCGATCACCGCGCCACCGCCCGCGCGCTCAGAGGCCGGTGTCGCGGTGGGTGGGGCGCCCGTCGACCACGGTGAGCAGGACGGGCAGGCCCGCCAGGTCCGTCGCGGGGGTGGTGAGGGGGTTCTCGGCGAAGACGGTGAGGTCGGCGCGGTAGCCGGGGGCCAGCCGTCCGGACTCGTGCTCCTCGCCCGCGGCACGGGCCGGGTTGAGCGTCATGCCCTGGAGCGCCTGGAGGGCGGTGAGGGCCTGCTCCGGGCCGTGCGGGGGGCGGGTGAGGTCGCGGGAGGGGCGGCGGTGGCGGGCCCCGGCCATCACCGTGAGCGGGGGGTAGGGCGCCACGGGCCAGTCGGAGCCGAGGACGACGGTGGCGCCCGACTCCCAGAGGTCGCGGCAGCGCCAGGCGCGCGAGGCACGCTCCTCGCCGAGCCGCCGGGACCAGTTGTCGGTGTGGTCGGCGCGGGTGAAGTCGCAGCAGTGCGTGGGCTGCATGGACGCGACGACGCCGAGCCCGGCGAAGCGGCGCAGGGTGTCGTCGGGGACCGTCTCGATGTGCTCGATCCGGTGCCGTACGGTGCGCGTGCCCGTACCGGCCGCCGCCGCGACCGCGTCCAGGACATGGCGTACGGCGGCGTCGCCGATGGCGTGGGTGGCGGTGGGCACCCCGGCCCGGTGGAACTGGCCGATGACGGCGGTGAAGGCCTCCGGGTCGGGCCAGAAGGCATGGGTGGACTCGCCGTGGCAGTCGGGCCGCTCCAGCCAGGCGGTGCCGTTGTCGATGGTGCCGTCCATGAAGAGCTTGACACCGGCCACCTGCCACAGCCGTCCGCCGGTGCCCTGCCGGCCGACGATCCCGGCCACGGCCTCGTGGTCGGCCCCGGGCTGGCACCAGGGGGCGATCCTGAGGCGCAGCGGCAGCTCTCCGGCGTCGTCGAGCGCCGCGTAGAGCGACAGGCTGTCGCCGTTGGCGTCCATGGCGTGGCCGCCGGTGAGCCCGGAGGCGGCCACTTCGCGCAGGGCCTCGGCGACGCGGGCGCGCCGCTCGGCCGGGGAGGGCTGCGGCGCCACCCGTTCGACCGGTTCGAAGGCGGCGTCCTCCAGGAGCAGGCCCGTGGGGCGGCCCGCCTCGTCGCAGACGATCTCTGCGGACTGCTCGAAGCGGCGCGGGCCGTCGATGCCCGCCAGTTCCAGTGCCCGGGGGCTGGCCAGCATGGAGTGGGCGTCGAAGAGCATCAGGAGGGCCGGGACGCCGTCCAGGACCGGCCCGATGGAGGCGGAGGCCATGGGCAGGTCGCCGAAGACGTTCGGGTCCAGGCCGTGGGCGCGCAGCCACGCCCCGGGCGCCAGCGAGCGCGCCTCCCGGGCCAGGGCTTCGCGCACCTCGTCGAGGGTGGTGCAGCCGGAGAGGTCCAGGCCCTGGGCGAGTTCGGCGCCCATGACGGGGTGGATGTGCCCGTCGACCAGCCCCGGGGTCACCACGGCGCGCCTCAGGTCGATCACCGTGGTCGCCGGCCCGGCGAGGGCGTGGACGCTCCGGTCGTCGCCGAGTACGGAGATCCGTCCGCCGGTCACGGCGAGGGCGGTCTGCGGGAGCGGTTCGCCGGTGACGACATCCAGCAGGCGGGCGTTGAGCAGAACGAGGCCGGGGTACACGTACGGACTCCTTGGGGCCGGCGGATCGGTGGGCGGCGCGGAGCGGCCGGCTCCCCCGTCACCGCCCGTCCGCCGCCTTGTGGTGGTGCTCGGCGTTCTGGGACATGGTGACCGATCCGGGCACGGATCCCCGGTCGCCCGGCCCGTCGGCGCGGCACGGACCCGATGCTATTGATCGCACAACCAATAGACAAGTGCGGGAACACCCGCGCTAGGCTCGACCTGTAGGCACGCAGTCCGATCACGGAGGCGGCCATGGACAAGAACATCGAGTACTCGACCCCGTCCCAGGCCGAGGGCGAGCGGCTGGACGAGGACCGCGACCCGGCCGAGGAGCGCCACCCCGCCACTCTGCGCACCCAGCCGTCCCAGGCCGAGGGCGAGCGCGCGGCGGAGGACGACGAGCCCCGGCCCTGATCCCCGCCGGGCGCGCCCCGGGGCGGCCGGTCGAGGAGCGCGGCGCGCTCCCCCGTCGACCGGCCGCCACCCGTCAGGAGGCGGCATCGACCTCCGCGAGCCAGGCGTCGGCGATCAGCCGGTGGCCGAGCGGGCTCGGGTGGACGCCGTCCCGGGCCAGCTCCGTCGCCTCCTTGTCCCCGGCGGCGCGGGGCAGCACCAGATCCGCGCGGACCAGCAGGGCGTCATGGGCGCGCGCGGCCCGCAGCACCGCTTCCGTACGGGGCGTCAGGTCCTCGAACCACTCCTCCTGTTCCGGGGCGACCGGCAGCAGGAACGGGGTGACGACGACGAGCCGTGCGGAGGTCTCCCGCTCGACCCGGGTGAGCAGTCCGTCGAGGCAGCTCTCGAACTCGTCGACAGGGCTGAGGAGTTGCTGGTCGTAGCGGCGCCAGGTGTCATTGATGCCGATCTTGACCGTGACCACGTCGGGCCGGTGCTCGACGACATCGGTGGTCCAGCGGGGTTCGAGGTCGTAGACCCGGTGGCCGCTGATGCCCCGGTTGATGACGGTGGGGCCCGCCCCGGCGTCCGGGCGCCCGCCCAGGGTGCGGGCGATCTCCTGGACGTATCCGTTGCCGAGCGACGCCGGGTCGGTGCGGTCGCGTCCGGCGTCGGTGATGGAGTCACCGATGAAGAGCAGGGTGTCCGTGTCCTTGATGTGCATGTTCTCGCCGTCCAGGTCGGGGTCGAAGGGAGCGTGGCTCAGTGCCGGTCCGCCGCGCGTCGCAGCGTATCCGCCTCGCGCGCCAGTACGGCGGGGTCGTCGCCGGGCACGAATTCCAGCAGCGCCTCCAGCGGGACGCCCCGTCGGCCGAGCAGGTCGAAGACGCGGGTCCACAGGTCCTGGCGGTCCGCCAGCGGCAGCCGCTGGTTGCCGGGCCACCACGAGAAGACGTGGATCGCGCCGACCCGGTCGCCCAGGGCGGCGAGCCCGTCCAGCGCCTGTTCGTCGGGGGCGTTCTGCGGCGGCTGCCAGTAGGTGCGGAGGTTGTCGGCGCCCACCTCCTCCAACAGCCGGAGGGTGGAGGCGACGGTGTCGGTGAGGGTGTTGCCGTGGAATTCCAGCCCGAGTTCGAGCCCGTGGTCGGCGCCGGTGCGGGCGGCCTCCCGCAGGGCGGCCACGGTCGCGGCCCGCTGCTCCGCGGTGGCCTCCCGCGAGCCGGTGGCGCCCGCCCAGACCCGCACCCGGGGCGCACCGAGGAGCACCGCCGCGCGGGCGACCGGGGCGAAGCCGTCGTCCGGTCCGGCCGGGCCGCCCGGCGCGGCCCGGAAATAGGAGCCGTACGAGCAGCACCGCAGCCCGTGCCGTCCGGCCGCGTCGCGGGCGGCGCGGACGGCGTCGGGGGCGCCTGGCGGGGCGTGCACGTCGGCCCCCCACTCGACCGCCGCCAGCCCGGCGTCCGCGGCCAGGCGGGCGACCTCGTCGACGGGCAGCCGGCGGAAGGTGACCGAGCAGATCCCCGGGGTGATCAGGGGCGCGGGCGGCCCGCCCGGGGTGGGCGGGCCGCTGCGGGCATCACGGTTCACGTCGCGTTCGGCCCGACGTCCGCGCTGGTGAGGGGGTGCCGGAGGGCGGCCGCGGTGGAGTACTGGTCCGCGCCGATGTCGCGCTTGCCGCCGCGCGGGTCGCCGTCGATGTCGTCGGGCACCGACGTCCCGGTCAGGGTGGCCGCGCCGATCGCCGGGCTGCCCGCCGACAGCCGGGCCACACCGTCCGCGCCCGTCACCAGCTTCGGGTCGGCGCGGGTGAAGCCCGCGGCCGGGATGTTGCCGTCGGCCGCCGCGCCCCACAGCATGTTGGTCTGCCAGGTGAAGTTGGTGGTCGTCCCCATCGAGACCAGGCTGCCGGCGGCGCCGACGATCAGGTTGTCGGCGATCACCACGTCCCGGGGCTCGTACGTCCGGGTCTCGCCGGAGAGCGAACCGGCGTTGTTGTAGAGGGTGTTGTGCACGATGACGGCGCGGTCGACGGCGTCGTTCCCACGGCGCTCGTCCTGTGTCTCGCCCGCGTTGTGGTCACGGGTGGTGCCGCTGCCGACGACCAGGGCCCGCTCGGACAGCCCGGCCAGGTAGTTGTTGACGATCAGGTGGTCGTTGCCGTAGAGCCGGATGCCAGCCTCGCCGCCGATCAGGTGGTTGCCCTCGACCCGGGAGCCGTTGCCGTGGCGCAGCACGATCCCGCCGCGGCTGTCGCGGATGGTGTTGTAGCGGATGGTGTTGCCGGAGGACTTCACCGAGACGGCCTCGGGGTCGCCGTTGGCGCGCTCGAACAGGTTGTACTCGACGACCGCGTTCGCGGCGGACAGGGCCCGCCCGCTGACACCGAGGCGGATGCACTCGCCGCCGTTGTCCCCGGCAAAGCTGTGGTCGGAGAAGTAGTTCCGGAAGATGTGGGTCTTCTGGGCCATGTCGGTCGAGCCGGGGCCGTCGACGATCAGGAAGATGCCCGTGGTCGTCTTGTTGTGGAAGTGGTTCCGGTCGATCTTCGTGTCGTTGGCCCGTACGACGACCCAGTACGGGTCGCCCGCGTCCGCGTGCTGGAAGTCGTTGCGGGTCAGCCGGATCGCGGAACAGGTCACCGGGATCTCCAGCGTGGTGCTCTGCCGGAAGGCGAAGCCGCTGATGGTGATGTTGCTCGAATTGGCGAGGACGAAGCTCCGTTCGCCCTTGAGGACCGCGCCGCCGCGGCTCTTGGAGACGATGGTGATGGGCGCGGCGCTGGTGCCGTTCTTGCCGGAGACGTTGATCGCCCCGCCGGCGGGGACGGTGTACGTGCCGTCGGCGAGGATGATCCGGTCGCCGGGGGCGGCGGCGTTGATGGCGCTCTGGAGCTCGGCCAGTGTGCTGACGGGCTTGTCGGCCGCCGAGGCCTCGAGAGACATCGAGGTGCCGAGGGGGACGGCGGCGAGCGCCGCCACCGCGGATCCCCTGAGGAACGTGCGTCGTTGCATGGTGTCTCCTGTCGCGACGAGTGGGACGGGGTGCTCCGGGGCCGGTCCGCCCGGCCTGGGACCGGGACGGACCGGAGGTGCGGTGCCGGGCGGGTCAGCGGGCCAGCGGGCCCACGTCGGCCGGGGTGAGCGGCGGGGTGCGGGGCGCACGCCGGGCGTACTGGTCGGCGCCGACGTCCCGGGAGCGGCCGCGCGGGTCGCCGTCGATGTCGTGGGTGACGGGCGGCTTGCGCAGGGTGCCCGCGCCGATGGCCGGGCTGTCCGGGGCGAGCCGGGCGACCCCGTCCGCTCCCGTCACCAGCTTCGGGTCGACGCGGGTGAAGCCGTCGGCCGGGATGTTCCCGTCGCCGGCCGCGCCCCACAGGATGTTGCCGGTCCAGGTGAACCGTACGGTGTTCGCCATCTCGACCAGTGCGCCCGAGTCCGCGACGAACAGGTTGTCCGCGACGGTCACGTCGCGCGGCTCGTGCGGGCGGTGGCTCTCGCCGGAGAGGGTGCCCGCGTTGCCCACCAGGGTGTTGTACGCGATGAGGATCCGGTCGGGCGCGTCGTTGCCGCGCCGCGCCTCGGGGGTCTCGCCGGGCAGGTGGTCGCGTTCCGAACCGCTGCCGATCACCATGGCCCGTCCGGCCAGGCCGGAGAGGTGGTTGTTGACGATCACGTGGTCGTTGCCGTAGATCCGCACGCCCTCGGTGCCGGAGAGGAGGTGGTTGGCCTCCACCCGGTTGCGGTTGCCGTGGCGCAGCACGATGCCGCCGAAGCTGTCGCGGATGGTGTTGTGCCGGATGACGTTGTCCGAGCTCTTGACCGAGATGGCCTCGGGGTCGCCGTTGGCGCGCTCGAACAGGTTGTACTCGACGACCGCGCGGGCGCTGGACAGGGCGCGGGGGCTGACGCCGAGCCGGATCGGCTCGCCGCCGTTGTCACCGGGGAAGGTGTGGTCGGAGAAGTGGTTGCGGAAGATGTGGACGCGCTGCGCCATCTCCTCCGTACCGGCTCCCTCGACGCCGAGGTAGATGCCGAGGGTGGACTTTCCGTGGAAGTGGTTGTGGTCGATGGTGCTGTCGTCCGCGCGCACCATCAGCCAGTGCAGGCCCTCGATGTCGGCGAGCTGGAAGTCGTTGCGGCTGAGCCTGATGTGCGAGCAGTTCGGCGGGAGGTCCAGCGTGGTGCTCTGGCGGAAGGAGAAGCCGCTGATCGTGATGTGGCTGGAGGCGTCGAGGACGAAGCCCTGTTCGCCGTCGAGGACGGCGCCGCCGGGGGTCCTGGCGGTGATGGTGAGGGGGGCGCGCGCGGTGCCCCGCTTGTTCCGGACGGTGATCGGCCGGCCGGACGGGACGGTGTACCGGCCGTCGGCCAGGACGATGCGGTCGCCCGGCCCCGCCCGGTCGATCGCGGCCTGGAGTTCGTCCAGCGAGGCGACGGTGGCCGGGGCCGGGGACGCGTTCGCCTGCGCGGCGGACAGGCCGGTGGCGGTGACGGCGAGGGCCGCCCCGGTACCCATGAGGAACGTGCGGCGTTGCATGGTGCCTCCGTGAGCGTGGTGGTGGTGCGCGGGCCGGTCCGGTGTCAGCCGGCGGCCGGTTCGGCCGGGGCGTTCAGGAACAGCTCGATGACGGGTACGGGGGTGTCGGGACGCTGGACGGGGATTTCGAGCGTGAGCGTGCCGGCGGGCTGGCCGCCCATCTCGGTGTTCTGCGCGGGCCGGTCGGGGTCGATGTGGACCCGGACGATCTCCGAGGCGTCGTTGAGCAGTTGGGCGTAGCGGACCCGGCCGGCGAGTCCGGGCAGGTGCAGATGGCGCAGCGGCCAGGCGAACAGATGGACGTAGAGCCGGTCGCCGCGCTGGGTGTAGCGGCACTCGGGGGGCGCGGTGTACGAGGAGGGGCCGCAGCCGCGCACCGCGCGTTCGTGCAGGTCCATCCAGCGGCCGATCGATTCGAGTACGGCGACGGCCCGGGGTTCGAGGTCGCCGCGCCCGGTGGGGCCGACGTTGAGGAGCAGGTTGCCGTCCTTGGAGACGCCGTCGACGAGCATCCGGATCAGCAGGTCGGCGCTCTTGTGGTCGAGGTTGTCGCGGTCGTATCCCCAGCTACCGTTGAGGGTCTGGCAGGCCTCCCACAGGACGGGGCGGCCGTCCTTGGTCATGGGGCCGGAGGGCTGGTACTGCTCGGGGGTGATGAAGTCGCCGGGCAGGCCGGTGCGGTCGTTGACCAGGATGTGCGGCTGGAGTTCGCGGACGGTCTCCAGCAGCCTGGCGGAGTCCCAGTCGGCCGGTCCCTTGCCGCCCCACCAGGTGCGGCCTTCGTAGGAGAAGTCGAAGAAGAGGTAGTCGACCCGTCCGAAGGAGGTCAGCAGTTCGCGGACCTGGCCGTGCAGATAGCGCTGGTAGTCGCGGATGTCGCGGTCGGCGTGGGCCGCCTTGAACTCCTCGTCGTCGCGCTGCGGGTGGGTGCCGTCCACGGGGAAGGACGGGTGGTGCCAGTCGATGAGGGAGTAGTAGAAGCCGACCTTGAGCCCCTCGGCGCGGCACGCCTCGACGAAGGGGCCGACGAGGTCGCGGCCGTGGGGGGTGTTGGTGACCTTGTACTCGGTGAGGGCGCTGTCCCAGAGGCAGAAGCCGTCGTGGTGCTTGGTGGTCAGTACGACGTACCGCATGCCGGCCGCCCTGGCGGTCCTGGCCCACTGGACGGGGTCGTAGCGGTCGGGGTCGAAGTGGTCGAAGTAGACCTGGTACTGCTCGTCGGTCAGCTTCTCCCGGTTCTTGACCCATTCGTGCCGGGCGGGCAGCGCGTACAGGCCCCAGTGGACGAACATGCCGAACCGGTCGGTGGTGAACCAGGTGGTGTCGGGGGTCGCGGCGCTCGGGGTCATGGGCATCGTTCCTTGGCAGCGGGGCGGGTGGTACGGGGTGGTCGGGGCGGGCGGTCCGCCCGGTCAGCCCTTCAGGGCGCCGGAGGCCAGTCCGTGCACGAAGGAGCGCTGGAAGAAGAGGAAGACGATCACGGAGGGCAGCAGGGCCAGCAGGGAGGCGGCCATCACCACACCGGGCGTGACGGCGGGGTCGATCCGCAGGGTGCGCAGCGCCAGCGGGAGGGTGTACGAGGAGGAGTCGGTGGAGACCAGGAGGGGCAGCAGGTACTGGTCCCAGATCATGGTGAAGCCGAAGACTCCGATGACACCGAGCGCGGGCTTGCACATCGGGAGGATGATCTGCGCGAAGATCCGCAGATCACCGGCGCCGTCGATCCGGGCGGCCTCTTCCAGCTCCCGGGGTACGTCCTTCATGAACTCGGTCATCACCAGGATGGAGAATCCCCAGGCACCGAGCGGGACAATCATTCCGGCGAGGGTGCCGATGAGGTTGAAGTGGACGACCGGCAGGTCGGAGAGGATCACCGAGAGCGGCAGGGCCAGGATCTCCTCGGGCAGCATCAGCGTGGCCAGGATGCCGACCAGCACCAGGGTCATCCCGGGGAAGACCTTGCGGGCCAGGGCGTATCCGGCGAGGACGGAGACGGCGACCTGGAGCAGCAGCCCGAAACCGACCACGAAGAAGGAGTTCAGCAGGTACCCGAGCACGCCCTGGTCGAAGGCGACCTTGAAGTTGTCCAGGGTGGCGCCGGAGGGGATGACGCTCAGCTGGGTCGGGTCCTTGACCTGGCTGAAGGCGCTGACGAGCAGGGCGAGCAGCGGCCCGGCGAAGACGACCAGGACGAGCAGGTAGGTGACGGCCTTCAGGATCCGCCCGCCGGGGCTGCGGCTCTCGGTCAGGCCCAGCGCGGTCTCGGTCGGCCCGTTCATTTGCTCTCTCTCCGTCGCAGCAGGTGGACGACGACTGTGAGGACCAGCGTCGCGAGGAACAGCAGGACGGCTCCCGCCGCGCCGACGCCGAGCCGGTTCTGCTCCAGCCCAAGCTTGTAGATCAGGGTCATCACGACTTCGGTGGACCCGTCGGGTCCGCCGTTGGTGAGCAGGAACACCTCGGTGAACACCCGCAGTCCGCGGATCGCGGCGAGGATGAACAGGATCGAGAAGACCGAGCGCAGTCCGGGCACCGTGACGTGCCAGACCCGCTGGAACCGGGAGGCGCCGTCGACCTTCGCGGCCTCGTACAGGCCGCGGTCCACCCCGGTCAGACCGGCGAGGAAGATCATCATGTCGTAGGGGGCGCCCCGCCAGATGCCGGTGACCATGATGGAGGCCATCGAGGAGTCCGGGTCGTTGATGAATCCGGAGGGGCCGAGTCCCACCAGGCCGAGGAGGGAGTTGAGCATCCCGTCCGAGCTGGGGTGGTACATGATCCGCCAGAGTTCGGCGACGACCGCGATGGGCACCACCACCGGGAGGAACGCCGCGGAGCGGATGAATCCGAGCCGCCGTCCCTGGCCCTCCATGAGCAGGGCGAGCACCAGGCCGAGTGCCATCGATCCGGCGGTCTGTCCGGCGGCCAGGACCACGGTGTGCCAGGCGGCCTCGCGGAAGCCGTCGGACTGGAGCACGGTGGCGTAGTTGTCGGTGCCGACCCACTTGTTGCCGAGGTAGGGCTGGACGTCCTGGAAGGACATGGTCAGGGCGCTGACCATGGGGATGAACTTGAAGTACAGGAAGAGCAGCAGGGCCGGGGCCAGGAACAGCCACGGGGTCCACCAGCGGCCGCCCCGGCGGCTGTGCCCGCTGCGGCCGGCGGCCCCGCCGGCCGTGCGGCCGGGCTTCCGGGAGGTGGGCCCGGCCTCCGGGAGGGTGGCCGGGCCCGCCTGGTCGAGACTCATGACGCGGCGATTCCCTGTTCCTTGAGGATGTCGGCGAGCTGCTTGTCCAGCGCCTTGAGCTTGGTGGCGGTGTCCAGGCCGCAGTCGGCCATCAGGGCGTTGACGGCGTCGGCGGTGGTCTGCCGCACCGGGGTCCAGTTCGGGATGGACGGCGCGTAGCGGCCGGAGCTCTGGTAGATGTCCGCGTAGGTCTTCCAGCGCGGGTCGGGGCGGACCTGGGCGATGTCGACCGTCTTGTTGACGGGCAGCTGGACGGTGAAGCCGGTCTCGCCCTCCATCCCGGTCTTCTGGCCCTCGGCGGAGAGCGCGAAGTCGGCGAAGGCGTCCTGGCCCGCCGTGTTCCCGGAGCCGGCCATCAGGTAGACGGAGCCGCCCTCGGCGAGCACGGTGGCGTCCTTCGGTCCCTTGGGCATCGGGACGACCTCGTACTTGTCCTTGCCGAGGGTCTCGTCGAAGCGGGGCAGCAGGTACGGGCCGACGACGAACATGCCGGTCCGGCCGGCCTCGAAGGTCTCGTTGGTGGGCGGGGTCTCCATGGTGACGGCGCCGGGCTGGATGGCCTTCTTCTTGCAGCCGAGGTCGCGGAACCACTGCACGGCCTGGACCGATTCCTTCGTGGTCATCGCGGGCTTGTACTTCCCGTCACCGGCGTCGGTGATGAAGTCCCCGCCCGCCGCCCAGAGGAAGTTGGAGAAGTACCAGGAGGCGTATCCGCGCTTGGTGGAGAGCGGGGCGGCGAGGCCGTACGTGTTGTTCTTGCCGTCGCCGTCGGGGTCCTTGGTGGTGAACGCCTCGGCCATGGCGGCGAAGTCGTCCCAGCTCTGCGGGACGTCCAGCTTCAGCTTCTCGCGCCAGTCCTTGCGGATGAGGAGGGCGGAGGCCTGGGCCGAGTACGGCAGGCCGAACTGCTTGCCGTCCACGCTCTTGCCGGAGTCCAGCCCCTGGGCGACGACGTCCTTGCCGCTCTTCAGCTTGGCCAGGTCGATCTCCCTCAGCAGGCCCTGGCTGTGCATGGCGCCGAGCTGGGTCACGTCGTTCAGGACGATGTCGGGGAGGTTCTTCTGCGCGGCGCGCTGCTGGAGCTTGGTCTCGAAGTCGTCGAAGATCGCCGTGACCTCGACCTTGAAGCCGGTGGACTTCTCGAAGGCGGCGGCGAGCCGGAGCGCGCCCTGCTCCCCCGGTCCTCCCGGTGTCGTCCGGGTCCACAGTTCGAGCGGTGCCTTCGGGTCCTGCTTGGCGTTCACTCCCGCAGGCCCGGAACTACAGCCGGTGAGGACGAGTGCCGAAGCGAGGACACCCGCACCGATCCACCGCGATCTCTGCATGACAACTCCTGTTTTCGCCGCATCACAGCTGGCCTGGAAAGCGCTTGCTCGGACGCTAACGGGGTCCGAATCCCGTGGTCAATAGTCCGATGAATGCAAAGTCTCGCGAAGATGAACGCACCTCCGCCCGGACGGACTCGCGACCACCCGACAGCGACACGAGGCATGCACGGTGGACCGAGCCTTCCGCGAAAGTACCTCATGACGTGGGAATTTAACTGCCCCAGGCAACGATCTCCTGCCGGGATCCGACCGCGTACCGCCGCGAGCAGTGCGACGACCACAGGGATCGGATGTTCCAGCCTCCCCCGAGGACTTTTCAGTCATCCGATGTATCGTGCTCCACACCCATCAGCCATGGCAATAAACAAGCCACGCCAATCTTCCCCATCCGGTCAGACATTTCCCCACGCACCCGATCAGGGTCGCGGACCGGCCGACCGACGGCCCGGCCGCGCAGAGCCGAGGAGCACATCGCCATGAACGAGCCGGCCCACCGACCGACCGCCCTGCTGGTCATGGAGGAGGGACGCAGGGCGGACGTCTATCCGCCCGAGGTCCTGACCGCGATCGGAGGTCTCACCCGGCTGCAGGGACCGCCCCTGACGCGGCAGCAGCTCGAAGCCGCCTCGGAGGCGTTGCGCGAGGTCGAGATCCTGCTCACGGGCTGGGGCGCGCCCGTGCTCGACGCCGCCCTCCTGTCGCGCGCGCCCCGGCTGCGGGCGGTCCTGGTCGCCGCCGGTTCGGTGAAGCACCTGACCACGCCCGAGTTCTGGGCGCGCGGGATTCCGATCGTCTCCGCCGCCGCGGCCAACGCCGTACCGGTGGCGGAGTTCACCCTCGCCCAGGTCCTGCTCGGGCTGAAGCACGCCCACCGCCTCACCCGGGAGATGGCGAGCAGCCGCCGCTTCCCGTCCGATCCCCGGGTGCCGGGCGCCTACCGCTCACGCGTGGGCCTGCTCGGACTCGGGCACATCGGCCGGCTGGTCGCCGCCCATCTGGGCCGGTTCGACATCGAGGTCCTGGCCACCGATCCGATCGCCTCCCCCGGGGCCGCGCGGGAGGCCGGTGTCCGGCTGGTCGACGTCGAGGAACTGTTCGCCACCAGCCATGTCGTCAGCCTGCACGCCCCGTTGCTGCCCGGGACCCGCGGCATGGTCGGGGCCCGGCTGCTGGCCTCCATGCCCCCGGGGGCGACCCTGGTCAACACCGCGCGCGGCGCGCTCGTCGACGAGGCCGCCGCGGCGGAGGTCCTGCGCGCCAGGCCCGACCTCACCGCCGTGCTCGATGTCACGCACCCGGAGCCTCCCGCCCATGACTCGCCACTGTTCACCCTTCCCAACGTGGTCCTGACACCCCACATCGGTGGTGCCCTGGGGGCCGAACGTCATCGTCTCGGAGAGCTTGTGCTCGACGAACTCCGACGCTTTATACATGACGTGCCTTTCGCGCACGCCATCGATCCGGAGCACGCGGCGTCGCTGGCCTGAGGCCGCCCGGCCGTTGGCCCAGGTACGGCCCCGGTACGGCGGGGCCGCGCCGGGGCGTCAGCGAAACGTCAGTGAAACGTCAGTACGAGGAAGAAGAGTTCGAGGCGGCAGAGGACCGTCTCCGGCACCGTCCGCCGGTGTTCAGTGCGCCCGCCAGGTGAGCTTGTCGCCGCCCACCCAGCGCACCACACCGGGATCGTCGAGGTCGTGGACATGGATCCCGTAGGCCGAGGCGAGGGTGAGCACATCCAGCATCGAGGTCGCCTCGCCGGCGACCTCGCCGTCGATCTCCACCAGGCGGAAGGGCGGGTCGGTGCGCTGCACCCCCAGGACGACGATCCGGGGCACGGAGATGTAAGGACTGTTGCTTTCGGTCATACCAAGATCGCTTCCACGCGACGGGCGACACTATGCCCCGGATCGGAAGGGGCGATTCCGTTCCGTCCGGGGCAGGTCCGGCCGGGCCGCCGGAGGGCGGCCCGGCGCCCGCTCAGTCCTCGCCCTCCAGGCTGCCCTCGGTCTCCAGGTACGCCTGGCGCAGCGCTTCGAGGACCGCCGGGTCGGGCTCGGCCCACATGCCGCGCGACTCCGCCTCCAGCAGGCGTTCCGCGATGCCGTGCAGGGCCCAGGGGTTGGCCTGCTGGAGGAACTCGCGGTTCACCGGGTCCAGGACGTACGTCTCGGTGAGCTTGTCGTACATCCAGTCGGCGACCACACCGGTCGTGGCGTCGTAGCCGAAGAGGTAGTCGACGGTGGCGGCCAGCTCGAAGGCGCCCTTGTAGCCGTGGCGCCGCATCGCCTCGATCCACTTGGGGTTCACCACCCGGGCCCGGAAGACCCGGGAGGTCTCCTCGACCAGGGTGCGGGTGCGGACCGTCTCGGGGCGGGTGGAGTCACCGATGTACGCCTCCGGGGCGGTGCCCCGGAGCGCCCGGACGGTGGCCACCATGCCGCCGTGGTACTGGAAGTAGTCGTCGGAGTCGGCGATGTCGTGCTCGCGGGTGTCGGTGTTCTTCGCCGCGACCGCGATGCGCTTGTACGCCGTCTCCATCTCCTCCCGGGCCGGCCGGCCGTCCAGCTCGCGCCCGTAGGCGTAGCCGCCCCACACCGTGTAGACCTCGGCGAGGTCCGCGTCGGTGCGCCAGTCGCGGGAGTCGATCAGCTGGAGCAGACCGGCCCCGTACGTACCGGGGCGGGAGCCGAAGATACGGGTGGTGGCGCGGCGTTCGTCGCCGTGCGCGGCCAGGTCGGCCTGCGTGTGGGCGCGTACGTGGTTCTGCTCGGCGGGCTCGTCCAGGGAGGCGACGAGCCGGACCGCGTCGTCCAGGAGGCCGATGGTGTGCGGGAAGGCGTCGCGGAAGAAACCGCTGATACGGAGCGTCACGTCGATGCGGGGGCGGCCCAGTTCGGCGGGCGGGATCGCCTCCAGTCCGGTGACCCGGCGCGAGGCGTCGTCCCACACGGGCCGCACGCCGAGCAGGGCGAACGCCTCCGCCACGTCGTCGCCGGCGGTCCGCATGGCGCTGGTGCCCCACAGGGAGAGGCCGACCGAGGTGGGCCAGTCGCCGTTGTCGTTGCGGTAGCGCTCCAGCAGCGAGTCGGCCAGGGCCTGGCCGGTCTCCCAGGCGAGGCGCGAGGGTACGGCCTTGGGGTCGACGGAGTAGAAGTTGCGGCCGGTCGGCAGGACGTTGACCAGGCCGCGGAGCGGGGAGCCGGAGGGGCCGGCCGGCACGAACCCGCCGTCCAGCGCGTGCAGGGCGTGGTCGAGTTCGGCGGTGGTGGCGGCCAGCCTCGGCACGACCTCGCGGGCCGCGAAGGCGAGGATGTCGGCGACGGCCGCCGGGTGCCCGGCCGCCACCTCGGCGACCGCGTCGGGCGACCAGTCGGCGTCCTCCATCGCCTGGACCAGCGCGCGGGCCCGCTCCTCGGCCTCGTCGGCGGTGACCCTGGTCGCGGCGGACTCGTCGAGCCCGAGCGCCTCGCGCAGCCCCGGCAGCGAGGCGGTCCCGCCCCAGATCTGACGGGCCCGCAGGATCGCGAGGACGAGGTTGACCCGGTCCGGACCCTGCGGGGCGCCGCCGAGGACATGGAGGCCGTCGCGGATCTGGACGTCCTTGATCTCGCAGAGCCAGCCGTCCAGATGCATGATGAAGTCGTCGAAGCCCTCGTCCTCCGGGCGGTCCGCCACGCCGAGGTCGTGGTCGAGCTTGGCGGCCTGGATCAGGGTCCAGATCTGGGCGCGGATCGCCGGGAGCTTCGCCGGGTCCATCGCGGCGATCTGGGCGTGCTCGTCCAGGAGCTGTTCGAGCCGGGCGATGTCCCCGTAGCTGTCGGCCCGTGCCATCGGCGGCACCAGGTGGTCGACGAGGGTGGCGTGCACCCGGCGCTTGGCCTGGGTGCCCTCGCCCGGGTCGTTGACCAGGAACGGGTAGACCAGCGGGAGGTCGCCGAGCGCGGCGTCGGGGCCGCAGGCGGCGGAGAGTCCGGCGTTCTTGCCGGGCAGCCACTCCAGGTTGCCGTGCTTGCCGAGGTGGATCATCGCGTCGGCGCCGAAGCCGTTGTCGTCGGCGCGGGCGGCGATCCAGCGGTAGGCGGCCAGGTAGTGGTGCGAGGGCGGCAGGTCCGGGTCGTGGTAGATCGCGATCGGGTTCTCGCCGAAGCCGCGCGGCGGCTGGATCAGGATCAGGAGATTGCCGAACCGCAGGGCGGCGAGCACGATGTCGCCCTCCGGGTTGCTCGACCGGTCCACGAACATCTCGCCCGGGGCGGGGCCCCAGTGCTCCTCCACGGCCTCGCGCAGCTCGGCCGGGAGCGCCGCGTACCAGCGCCGGTAGTCGGCGGCCGGAATGCGGACGGGGTTGCGGGCCAGCTGTTCCTCGGTGAGCCACTCCTGGTCGTGGCCGCCCGCCTCGATCAGCGCGCGGATCAGCTCGTCGCCGTCGCCCGAGACCAGGCCGGGGATCTCCTCCGTACCGAAGTCGTAGCCCGCCCCGCGGAGCCGGCGCAGCAGGGCGACGGCACTGGCGGGGGTGTCGAGCCCGACGGCGTTGCCGATCCGGGAGTGCTTGGTCGGGTACGCGGACAGCACCAGCGCGATCCGCTTCTCGGCGGCCGGGATGTGGCGCAGCCGGGCGTGGCGCACGGCGATCCCGGCGACGCGGGCGGCGCGTTCGGTGTCGGCGACGTACGCGGGCAGTCCGTCCTCGTCGATCTCCTTGAAGGAGAAGGGGACGGTGATCAGGCGGCCGTCGAACTCGGGCACCGCGATCTGGCTGGCGGCGTCGAGCGGGGAGACGCCCTCGTCGTTGTCCTCCCAGTCGGTGCGCGAGCCGGTGAGGCAGAGCGCCTGGAGGATGGGGACGTCGAGGCCGCTGAGGACGCCCGCGTCCCAGGACTCGTCGTCGCCGCCCGCCGATGCCTCGGCCGGGCGGGTGCCGCCCGCGGCGAGGACGGTCGTCACGATCGCGTCGGCGGTGCCGAGCGCCTCGATGAGTTCGGGCTCGGGGCTGCGCAGCGAGGCGACGTACAGCGGCAGCGGGCGGCCGCCCGCCTCCTCGACGGCCCGGCAGAGAGCCTCGACGAAGGCGGTGTTGCCGCTCATGTGGTGGGCGCGGTAGTAGAGCACGGCGACGACGGGTCCGTCGGTGCGGTGGGCGGTGCGCTCCAGCGGGCCCCAGGAGGGGGCGGGGGCGGGCGGTTCGAATCCGTGGCCGGTGAGCAGCACGGTGTCGGAGAGGAAGCGGGCGAGCTGGTCCAGGTTGGCGGGGCCGCCGTGGGCCAGGTAGGCGTGGGCCTCGGCGGCGATGCCGACGGGGACGGTGGAGGCGGCCATCAGCTGGGCGTCGGGGGCCTGTTCGCCGGTGAGCACGACGACCGGGCGGCCGGTGGCGAGCACCTGGTCGAGCCCCTCCTGCCAGGCCCGTACGCCGCCGAGGAGGCGGACGACCACCAGGTCGGCGCCGTGCAGGAGCTCCGGGAGGTCCTGGAGGGGGAGGCGGGCGGGGTTGGCGTAGCGGTAGGGAACCGGGCCGTTGGAAGCGCGGGCGCTGAGCAGGTCGGTGTCGGACGTCGACAGGAGCAGGATCATGCGGCGTCGGGCCTTCCTCGGGGTGTCCACGCCCCGGGCGGTGTCGGATGGAACGCCCCTGCCCGAAGAGGACCGGGGGTTCCGGTGAGGGGAGTTCCTGACTCACCCGGCCGTGGCCGGGCTCACAGTGGCGGGACCGCGCCGGAATCGCACCGGGCTTCCTCCCCTTGTCGCCGTCTGTGGCGACGACGTGCCGGTTGGCCCGTCGCTAGGCATAGTAAGGGCCGGTCGCCCTTCGGCGTCAGGCGCATCCGTTCGGTTCCGTCCGGATCGTCGGTATGCTCGCCGCCATGCCCCCACCTGCCGTTTCCTCCGCCGATCCGTCGGGCGCTCCGCCGTCCCGGGGCCGTGGTGACGCCTGCCCCGGCGCGCTGCGGCTGCACCGGGCGGACGACGGTGCGCTGGCCCGGGTCCGGGTGCCGGGCGGTCTGCTGACGGCGGACCGGGCGGACGCCCTGGGAGCCGCGGCGCAGGCCCTGGGCGACGGTGAGGTGCATCTCACTTCGCGTGGCAACATCCAGTTGCGCGGGCTGCGTCCGGACTGCGGGGGCGAGCTGGCCGGACGGCTGGACGCGGCGGGGCTGTTGCCCTCCGTACGCCACGAGCGGGTGCGCAACGTCGTGGCGTCCCCGCTCAGCGGGCTCGACGGCCGCGGTGTACGGGACGTGGGGCCCTGGCTCCGCGAACTGGACGCGCTGCTGTGCGCGGACGAGCGGGCGGCCGGGCTGTCCGGCAGGTTCCTGTTCGTCCTCGACGACGGGCGCGGCGATGTGGACGCGCTGGGCGGCGATGTGTCGCTGCTGGCCCTGGACGGCGCGTCGGCGCTGCTGCGGATCGGCACGGCCGGGTCCGTGCTGCGGGTCCCGGCCGCGCAGGCGCCACGGGCCGCCCTGGTGGCGGCCGGTGCCTTCCTGGAGCGGGCCCCGGACACCGGGGTGTGGCGGGTTTCCGACCTGCCCGGTGGTGGGGACGGGCTCCTCGGCCCGGTCGCGGAACGTCTGCGGGAGGCGGGGGTCGACGTCGGGGACGGCGGGCACCGGGAGTGTCCGGGCGGCTCGGACGGGCCGGTGCCCGGAATCGTGACCGGCGCGCCGTCCGGGACGGCCGCGCTGTCGGCCGGGCTGCCGCTGGGGCGTGCCACGGCCGCGCAGTGGCGGACACTGGTGGGGACGGCCCGTCACCAGGGCCGCGGCGAGCTGCGTCTGACGCCGTGGCGCGGCGTCGTCGTCCCGGGCGTGGAGCCGCGGGAGGCGGCCGGGGCGCTGGACGCGCTGGCGGCGGCCGGTCTCGTCGTCGCGCCCGACTCCCCCTGGGCCGGGGTGGGTGCCTGCATCGGCCGGCCCGGCTGCGCCAGGTCGCTGGCCGACGTGCGGGCCGAGGCGGCGGCCTCGGTGCGGGCCGTGGGACCCCTGCCGGTGTACTGGTCCGGGTGCGAACGCCGGTGCGGTCACCCGCGCGGCACCTGGGTCGATGTCGTGGCCGCTCCCGGCGGGCGGCACCATGTCTCCGTCGTACGGGACGGGGAGCGGGGCACGCCCGTGCCGGTCGCCGACGGGTCGGACGGGCTCGCCGCCGCGGTGGCCGCGGCCCGCCGCGCCCACGGCTGACCCCCGCCCCACTCCCCGTACCCGAACCGTTGTCACCTCCGACGAAGAGAGCGAAAGCACTGTGCACCAGTACGAGAAGGACGGACCGGCGATCTACCGCCAGTCGTTCGCCACGATCCGGGCGGAGGCCGATCTGGCCGGTCTGCCCGCCGATGTGAGCCAGGTCGCGGTCCGGATGATCCACGCCTGCGGGATGGTCGATCTCGTCCGGGACCTCGCCTTCTCCCCGGAGGTGGTGTCCCGTGCCCGCGCCGCGCTGCAGGCCGGTGCGCCCATCCTGTGCGATGTGGCGATGGTCGCCAGCGGTGTCACCCGCAAGCGGCTGCCCGCCGGCAACGACGTGGTGTGCACGTTGTCCGATCCCTCGGTCCCCGGCCTCGCGAAGGAGCTGGGCACCACCCGCAGCGCCGCCGCGCTGGAGCTGTGGCGCGACCGGATGGAGGGAGCGGTGGTCGCCGTCGGGAACGCGCCGACCGCCCTGTTCCGGCTGCTGGAGATGATCGAGGAGGGAGCGCCGCGTCCGGCCGCCGTCATCGGTGTGCCGGTCGGTTTCGTCGGCGCCGCCGAGTCGAAGGACGCGCTGGCCGCGCATCCGTCCGGGCTGGAGCATCTGATCGTGCGGGGCCGCCGCGGCGGCAGCGCCATCGCGGCCGCCGCCCTCAACGCCATTGCCAGCGAGGAAGAGTAGACGTGAGCGAGCAGAGCACGGGCCGGCTGTACGGGGTCGGGCTGGGGCCCGGTGATCCGGCCCTGATGACCGTACGCGCGGTGGAGGTCATCGCCGAGGCCGATGTCGTCGCCTACCACAGCGCCCGGCACGGGCGGTCCATAGCCCGCTCCATCGCGGCGAAGCACATCCGTGCCGACCATGTCGAGGAGCAGCTGGTCTACCCCGTCACGACGGAGACCACCGACCATCCGGGCGGCTACCGGGGCGCCATGGAGGAGTTCTACGCCGAGGCGGCGGCCCGGCTGGCGGCACATCTCGACGCCGGGCGCACGGTCGCCGTGCTCGCCGAGGGCGATCCGCTCTTCTACGGCTCGTACATGCACATGCACAAGCGGCTCGCGGACCGCTATCCGACCGAGGTGGTCCCCGGGGTCACCTCGGTCAGCGCGGCCGCCGCCCGGCTCGGAACCCCGCTCGTGGAGGGCGAGGAGGTGCTGACGATCCTGCCCGGCACCCTGCCGGAGGAGGAGCTGACGGCCCGTCTCGCGGCCACCGACGCCGCCGTGGTGATGAAGCTCGGCCGTACGTTCCCGGCGGTGCGCGGCGCGTTCGAGGCGTCCGGCCGGCTGCCGGAGGCGCGGTACGTCGAGCGCGCCACGATGGCCGGGGAGCGGGTGGGCGAACTGGCGGACGTGGAGCCCGGGTCGGTCCCGTACTTCGCGGTCGCGGTCCTGCCCAGCCGGGTCGGGGCGGTGCGCCCGGAGCGTGTCCCGGAGGGCGGCGGGGTGACGGTGGTGGGCACCGGCCCGGCCGGGCCGCTCTGGCTGACCCCGGAGACGCGCGGGGCGCTGGCCGCCGCGGACGACCTGGTCGGCTACACCACCTACCTGGACCGGGTGCCGGTCCGGCCGGGGCAGGTGCGGCACGGCTCGGACAACAAGGTCGAGTCGGAGCGCGCCGAGTTCGCCCTGGACCTGGCCCGGCGCGGGCGCCGGGTGGCCGTGGTCTCCGGCGGCGACCCGGGGGTCTTCGCCATGGCGACGGCCGTCCTGGAGGTGGCCTCGCAGGAGGAGTACGCGGGCGTGCCGGTGCGAGTGCTGCCGGGGGTGACGGCGGCCAACGCGGCCGCGGCCCGTGCGGGCGCCCCGCTGGGCCACGACTACGCGACGATCTCGCTCTCCGACCGGCTCAAGCCGTGGGAGGTCGTCGCGGAGCGGCTGCGCGCGGCGGCCGGGGCGGACCTGGTGCTGGCGCTGTACAACCCCGGCTCGCGGAGCCGGACCTGGCAGGTCGGCAGCGCCCGTGACCTGCTGCTGGAGCACCGCTCGCCGGACACCCCGGTGGTCCTGGGCCGGGACGTGGGCGGCCCTGCGGAGAGCGTGCGGACGGTGCGGCTGGCCGATCTCGACCCGGCCGAGGTCGACATGCGGACGATCCTGATCGTGGGGTCCTCGCAGACCCGCTGGGTGGAACGCGAGGGCGGACGGCAGATCGTGTGGACGCCGCGCCGCTACCCGGAGGGCTGAGAGGTCGTCCTCCGCAGGGCGTGCCCGCGCAGCCAGGCGACGGCCGACTCCGGGGTCTCCACGACCGGTACGCCCTCGGGGGCGGGGGGCCGCCGCACCACCACGACCGGGATCCCCGCCTCGCGGGCCGCGGTCAGCTTGGGGGCGGTGGCGGCGCCCCCGCTGTCCTTGGTGACGACGACGTCGACGCGGTGGCGGCGGATCAGCTCGCGCTCCCCGTCCAGGGTGAACGGCCCCCGGTCCAGCAGGACCTCCATCCGGGCCGGGTACGGCTGCTCGGGCGCGTCCACCGAGCGCATCAGGAACCACAGCTCGTCCAGCCCGGCGAAGGCGGCCAGGCCCATCCGCCCCGTGGTGAGGAAGACCCGCCGCCCCAGCGCGGGCAGGGCCGCCGCCGCCCCGGCCAGCGAGCCGACCGGGTGCCAGTCGTCGCCGTCCCCGGGCACCCAGCCGGGGCGGCGCAGCGCGAGCAGGGGAACATGGGCGGCAGCGGCGGCGGCCGCCGCGTGGAAACTGATCGTCCCGGCGAAAGGATGGGTGGCGTCGATGAGCACGTCCACCCGGTGGGTACGCAGCCACCCGGTCAGCCCGTCCACTCCCCCGAACCCGCCGATCCTGACCTCACCGGGCGGCAGTCTCGGGCCCGCCACCCGTCCGGCCAGCGAGCTCGTCAGCCGGTCACCGGCGGGGAGCTCTTCCACCAGTGCCTCGGCGAGGCGGCGGGCCTCCGTCGTGCCGCCGAGTACGAGTACATGCATCGGAACCATCCATGGGTGAGATCGAGGGCGGGCGCGACGCCCAGCTGAAACACACCGGCCTGCGGCCGGGCTGGACCACCGGCGCCTGCGCGACCGCGGCGGCCACCGCCGCGTACACGGCCCTGCTGACGGGCGACTTCCCCGACCCGGTGACGATCACCCTACCCAAGGGGCAGACGCCCGCCTTCGCGCTCGCGGTGGAGGAGCTCGCCGGGGAGCGGGCGACGGCCGGGGTGGTGAAGGACGCGGGCGACGACCCCGATGTGACGCACGGCGCCCTGGTCCGGGTCTCGGTGCGGCGGCTGCCGCCGGGCTCGGGGGTGGTGTTCCGGGCCGGGCCGGGGGTGGGCACGGTCACCCTGCCCGGGTTGCCGCTCGACGTCGGGGAACCCGCGATCAACCCGGTGCCGCGCCGGCTGATCCGGGAGCACCTGGCCCGGGTCGCCGCCGGGCACGGGGGGTCGGGGGACGTCGAGGTGACGGTGTCGGTGGACGACGGCGAGGAGATCGCCCGGTCCACCTGGAACCCGCGCCTGGGCATCCTGGGCGGTCTGTCGATCCTCGGCACGACCGGGGTCGTGGTCCCGTACTCCTGCTCGGCGTGGATCGACTCGATCCGCCGCGGGGTGGACGTGGCCCTGGCCGCCGGGCTGACCCATGTGGCGGGGTGCACGGGCTCCACGTCGGAGCGGACCGTGGTGGCCGAGTACGGGCTGCCGGAGATCGCACTGCTCGACATGGGGGACTTCGCGGGCGCGGTGCTGAAGTACATCCGCCGCCACCCGGTGGACCGGCTCACGGTCTGCGGGGGGTTCGCGAAGCTGTCGAAGCTCGCCGCCGGCCATCTCGACCTGCACTCCGGCCGGTCCCAGGTCGACAAGCCGTTCCTGGCCCGGCTGGCCCGGCGGGGCGGCGCGGACGAGACGCTGGCGGCCGAGGTCGCGGTGGCGAACACGGGGCTCGCGGCGCTCCAGTTGTGCCTCGCGCGGGGGGTGCCGCTCGGGGACCTGGTGGCGGTGACGGCACGGGACGAGGCGCTGTCGGTACTGCGGGGCGCGCCTGTCTCGGTGGACGTCGTCTGCATCGACCGGGCGGGCACGGTCGTGGGCCGCAGCGGTGTGCGCGGGCCGGTGCGCGGCGGCTGAGCGGCGAAGGCGGCCGGGCGGCGCCAAGCCCGGCCCTGTGCCATCAGGGCTGTGTGCGGCAGCATCAGTACACCGTCCGGACCGGCGAACTCGACGCACAGCGACTCGAAGTGGTTCCTGCGGCCGGTCCGCTCCACCACTCGTCCGTCGTCGTCCGGTGGCCCCGGGCCGAGCCGCTACCGGGCCGGGCCCGCCAGCGTGCTGATGGGCAACGGAGGGCACACCTCCGGCTTCCGGGTGAGTCCCACCGGTTCCTCCGGAGGTCCGCTCCCGTCCCGGACAGCCGCGACATGAGCCTTCGCCTCATCCTTCACCATGGCGCAACCAGTTCTCGATCCCGACCGTGCCAGTGCCAGTCGCACATCGCCCGGATCGAGGTCTCGAACGCACTCTCAGTCGCCGTCCCGCAGGCGCAGTACGTGGGCGGCGGTCAGCGCGACGGCCCGGTCCCGGTCCTGTGCCAGGGCGGCGAGGGCTTGCGCGGCCTTCGTGCCCGGGATGTCGGCGAGCGCCTGGGCGAGCCGCAGCCGCTCGCCCGGTGCGGTGCCGTCCCGGGCGAGCCGGTCGACGAGTCCGGTCGCGATCCGGTCGGCCGCGGCGGGGTCGTGGGCGAGGGCGGCGAGCGCGTCGGCGGCGTCGGTGTCGCCCCGGCCTTCGACGACCATGGCGAGGAGTTCGGGTACCGCGTCGGTGGCGCCCCGGGCGGCCAGCGCCAGGGCCGCGGGGGCCCGGACCTCGGGGGCCGGGTCGGCGAGGGCCGTGCGCAGCGGTGCGGCCCCGGTGGTGTGCGGCAGGGCTGCCAGGGCCCGCGCGGCACGCTCCCGTACCTGGGCGGAGGGGTCGCACAGGGCCTCGGCGAGCAGGGCCTGGCCGTCCTCGCCGGAGCGGGCCAGGGCCCAGCGCAGGGCCCCGGCGACGAGCGGGTCCGGCTCGCCCAGTACCGCCTCGACCAGGGCCTCCGCCGGTACGGGGCGGTCGTCGGCGGTGGACAGGGCGGCGCGCTGCCGGGCGCCGGGGCTCGTGGATCCCAGCTCCTGGAGGAGCGCCACGGTCCGCAGGACGTCCGGCCAGCCGGCCGGGTCCGCGGCGCCGATCCGCCGCAGCCGGGTGAGCAGTTCCGTCTCGGCGGCGATGCGTTCCCGGGTCCGGCGGACGAGGTCGTCGACGAGCGCGGCAGGCGCGAATCCGGGGTCGTCGAGCGCCCGGGCGACCTCGCGCAGCGAGAGCCCCAGCGAGCGCAGGCTCTCGATGTGGAAGACCCGCCGGATGTTCTCCTCGGAGTACTCCCGGTAGCCGGACTCGTTGCGGTCGTCGGGCCGGACCAGGCCGAGCGACTCGTAGTGCCGGAGCATACGGGCGCTGACCCCGGACCGCCGCGCGACCTCACCGATCAGCACCGTCACCGCTCCTTCGCGTCTCTCCCCCGGTCCGTCCCGGCAACCCTAAGGGCTTGCCGGAGAACAACATGTGGGCCAGCAGCACGCTGACCTGCGAGCCCAGGTCGCGAAACCCATAGGTTGATTCCCGGCAAGTCCTAAGGGCTGTCGAGCCTTCGGCCGCACTCGGCATCGCGGCGATCCTCGAAGGCCGTGACCGCTTCGCCGGCCGACACGTCGTCACCATCGAGTGTGGCAGCACCGTCGACGCAGAGCGCCTGCTTCCGGCATCCGCCGCCACCGCGACCGACCAGCCAGGGCGAGCGGGGCGGTCGAAGCCATTGACACCGGCTTCGACCGCCCCGCGGGAGCCTGCGGATATCACCGGGCTGCCGGAGGCGGCCCCGGCCGCCCGCGCTGTCCGCGGCTCGTCGGCGTGTGCGGAGTGGGCGCGGCTCCCTGAGCGGCCCGGCACGATGAGCCCGTCGGCCGGGTGGGCCGGCCGGGCGCCGTACGGTCCGTCAGCCCATGTCCACCAGGAGGGTGTTCAGTTCCTTCTCCTGCTGTGCGGGCGACATCGGCGCGTTCGAGTGATCGATACCGAAGGTCCCCAGCACCTTGTCCATCTGAGCGTCGATGGAGGTCCAGCCGGTGTTGTCGAGCGGCTGCAACGACGCCTGGTCGGCGTCCCACAGGTCACGCAGCGACTGGGCGGCCGTGTGGGCGCCCTTCGCGTTGCCCGAGCGTGCGTCCTTGAGCGAGGTGGAGGCGAGGTTCTTCAGCGCGGCGACCTTGGCGGGCGGGAACTTCTGCACCGCCACGCCGGGGGCCATCCGGACGGCGGAGGTGTTGTCGGCCTCCGGCGCCGGGCCGACGTGCGGCTGACCGTGGGCCCAGACCAGCAGGCCCGTGGTCGCGACGGCGAGCAGCCCGAAGCCGGCCAGCGCAATGCGCTCCTTGCGCGGGTCGCCGGTGGCATGGGCCGCCTCGCAGGTCTCGGTCACGTCCGAGCGCGTCACCGTCAGGTAGACCACCGTCGCCAGGATGAGGCCGAGGAAGATCAGGCTGGTGGTGGAGGTGCCCAGCGCGAGACCGGTCGGCTCGCCCGGCCGAGCGGCCTTCGGGGAGGCGAGCCAGTCGCCTGTGTTGGCGCCCAGCGGGCGGGTCAGGATGTAGGCAAGCCAGAAGGACAGCACCGGGTTCGCGCCGAACTTCCACAGCAGGGCGATCGCCGCGATGAGGCCGAGCGGCAGCAGTACCGAGGCCCCCGGGCTCCAGCCGGTGACCTCAAGGGTCCAGTCGCCGGTCGCGGTGCCGAGCGCGAAGGTGACGAGAACGGCGAGCCAGTAGAACGACTCGCGCGGAAGCGTGGTGACCGAGTGGATCGAGAGGGTGCGCTCGCGCAGCCACCACACGCCGAAGACCACTGCGAGCAGGGCCGAGAACACGGCGGAGCTGATCCACAGCGGCACGTTGAGCCGGTCGGTGAGGATGTCGGTGTACAGCGTGCCCGTGACGCTGACAACGACGACGGTCAGCCAGTAAGGGAACGGGACGTACCGCTTCAGCCGCAGTTGGAAGGCCAGGACCACCACGAAGACCGCGGTGAAGATCCAAGCCGTGTTCACCAGGCCGACGCCCAGCTTCATGTTGATCCAGTCGGCGAAGCTCTCACCCACGGTGGTGCACAGGATCTTGATCACCCAGAACCAGACGGTGACCTCGGGGACCTTGTTGAGCATGAGGCGCCCGCTGCGCGTACGCGCTTCCGTTGTTGTTGTCATACGGGAAGGTTTGCGGGAGGAACCTGCAAGCAACCTGACTACGTGGCCGCACGCGCGGCCGGGAGTGTCACCTCTACGTGACCGCGGCCGTCCGCGATCGCGCGGACCTCCACACCGGCCGAGGCGGCGATGCGCCTCACCACCGGCAACCCCAGCCCGTACCCGTCGCCGCCGGTCACACCCGCTTCGAAGACCCGGTCGACCTCAGCGGAATCGAACCCGGGGCCGTCGTCCAGAACATCGACCACAATTGTCCCGCTCTGGACGCGCGCGGTGATCCACACACGCGACCGCGCATGCCGCAGGCCGTTCTCCAGCAGGGGCGACAGCAGCGACACGGCGACGTCGGGCGCCACTGCGATGTCGGTCTTCGCGGGAATGGCGACCTCGACCGCGCGGCCGGCGACCGCCTGCCGCGCGGCGGAGCGCAGATCGCACCGGGCCTCGTCGTCGGTCCGTGCGCGCGCGGCGCGCAGAATCGTCGTGATCGCCGCATCGAGGCGGTCGGCCTCGCTCAGCACCGCCTCCGGCGCCACCGGCTCGCCGGACAGCTGCGCCAGCTGCGCCTCGCCCCGCAGGACCGTGAGCGGTGTCCGCAGCTCGTGGGCGATCTCATCGGTGAGCCGGCGCTCGTCCACCAGCGCGGTCTCGACGCGCTCCAGGAGGTGGTCCAGGGTCCGCCCCAGTTCCCCGAACTCGTCGCGTGGGACTCCGAGGTTGAAGCGGCGCCCGGGTTCGTGATGGCCCCAGTCGTCGGCGAGTGCGGCCATCTCGTGTACGACCCGCAGCGCGCGGCGTACCACGAGGTGCGCGACCCCGCCGGCGAGGAGGATCGTGAGGCCGCCCAGTACCAGCGACAAGGTGAGACTTCGCTGCTCGGACGTCTCGTAGG
Source organism: Streptomyces sp. NPDC092952 (assembly GCF_044754785.1). Classification (NCBI taxonomy): domain Bacteria; kingdom Bacillati; phylum Actinomycetota; class Actinomycetes; order Kitasatosporales; family Streptomycetaceae; genus Streptomyces; species Streptomyces sp. NPDC092952. The sequence goes on from NZ_JBIVPT010000014.1 coordinate 72,432, forward strand.
GCGTGAGGTCCACCCGGGCGATCACCAGGACGTGGTGACCGTCGATCGGGACCTGCCGCGCGTACAGGAGATAGTCGCCGACCGACGTGGTCTGCGACCGCCCCGAGTCTGCCAGCGCCTCGACGCGATCGAGCATGCCCGGGGGTATGTTCCCATCGATCAGGCGGCCGTCGGCATACACCCAGGCGACCTCGTCCAGTGCCTCGCTGCTGTTCTCCGTGAGCACGACACGGCCGCCCTTGGCGGTGACGTTCGCCGCGACCGCCTCGGCGCGGGTACGCGCCAGATCGTGCGCGTCGGCGTCCGTCACCCCGCTCAGCAGGACGTGCGAGACCACGACCAGCACCACGACCACGGCGGTGGCGATCAGCACAGTGAGCGCGACGACCCTGCTCCGGAATCCCGTCACTGCCATCGGTAGCCCACGCCGCGGACGGTCACCAGACGCTCGGCCACACCCAGCCGCCCCAGCTTGGTCCGCAGCCGGCGCACGAAGGAGTCGAGGGTGTTGTCGCTGACCTGCGCTCCGTGCGGCCAGCCGGCGGCGATGAGGGCGTGGCGACGTGCCGCGTCGCCCTGCGAGGCGATCAGCCGGCCCAGCAGCCGGAACTCGGTCGGGGTCAGGCTCTCGCTCACCGAACCGTAGGTCACCACGTGCTTCGCCGGATCGAGGACGACCTCGCGCGGTGCGGGCGCCGCGGTGGCCCGGCGTAGGAGGGCTCGGACCCGGACCAGCAGTTCCGGGATGTCGAAGGGTTTGGTCATGTAGTCGTCGGCTCCGGCCTCGAAGCCACCCACCTTGTGATGCAGGCCATCCAACGCGGTGAGCATCAGGACCGGCACGTCGACACCGCGTGCCCGAAGGGCCAGGCAGACGTCGCGGCCGTCGGCGTCCGGGAGCCCGAGATCCAGGACGACCAGATGGGGCGCCGGTGCGAGCTGCCGCAGCAGGCTGTCGGCCGTGGCGGCGACGGAGACGGTGTGGCCGTCGTACTCCAGGGCGCGCTTGAGGACGCCACGGACCGCCGCGTCGTCCTCGCACACCATGATGAAAGCCACGTGCTGACCCTAGATACTCCCGTCTCGGTTCTCCATCTGCCCTGATCAGCCGCCTGCCGGTCGTGAGGGGCCCTGTCGCCGCACGCCGTGTCCTGCCGAGCGACGGTGCGGCCGAGCCGCAGCAGCGGGGGTTGGTCCGTGGCGACCCACCACAGCTCGAAACCGGTGATGCCCCGGTCGGCGAGCACCAGCATGCCCGGACCGGGCGGTCCAGCAGGCCGGAACCAGGCACCGGCAGTGTCCTCGTCGGCCACCGGTCGGCAGACACGGTCGAACAGTGCCTTCGACGGCTCCGGCCCCTGCCGTGAGCGGGCCCGGCCGACCACCCCGGTCGCCGGTCAGCAGGTGTGGCGGTCGCGGGCGGGCGAGTAGAGGTGGCTGTCGCGGAACTGCTCGGCGCCCAGGGTCCGGCCGACCATGATGACGGCGGTACGGATCACGCCTGCCGCCTTCACCTGTCCGGCGATGTCGTCGAGGGTGCCGCGCAGGACGATCTCGTCCGGGCGGGAGGCCAGCGCGACGACGGCGGCCGGGCAGTCGGCGCCGTAGTGCGGCAGGAGTTCCGCGACGACGCGGTCCACGTACCGGGCGGCGAGGTGCAGCACGATCAGGGCGCCGCTGCGGCCCAGGGTGTCCAGGTCCTCGCCCGGCGGCATGGCGGTCGCCCGGTGGGCGATCCGGGTGAGGATGACGGTCTGGCCGACGGTCGGCACGGTCAGTTCCCGCTTGAGCGACGCGGCGGCGGCGGCGAACGCGGGTACGCCGGGCACCACCTCGTAGGGCACCCCGGCCTCGTCGAGCCTGCGCATCTGCTCGTTGACGGCGCTGAACACGGCGGGGTCGCCTGAGTGCAGCCGGGCCACGTCGTGACCGGCCTCGTGGGCGGCGAGCAGTTCGGCGGTGATCTGGTCGATGTCGAGCTGCGCGGTGTCCACCAGCCGGGCGTCCGGCGGGCAGGTGTCGAGCAGTTCCCTGGGCACCAGGCTGCCCGCGTACAGGCAGACGGCGCAGGAGGCGAGGAGGCGGGCGCCGCGCACGGTGATCAGGTCGGCCGCGCCGGGGCCCGCGCCGATGAAGTGGACGGTCATCTGTGGGTGTCTCCTGAGTGCGGTGCGGATGCGGTCGGGGGTTTGCGCACGGACCACTGGGTGACCGGCATGGCCTGGCGCCAGCCGGTGAAGCCGCCGACCGGCACGGCGTGCGCGACGGAGAGCCGGACCAGTTCGCCGCCGTGGCGGCGGTGCGCCTCGGCGAGCAGGGCCTCGGACTCCAGGGTGACGGTGTTGGCGACGAGCCGCCCGCCGAGCGGCAGCGCCTCCCAGCAGGTGTCGAGCAGACCGGGCCCGGTGAGCCCGCCGCCGATGAACACGGCATCGGGGACCGGCAGTTCGGCCAGCGCCCCGGGGGCGCGGCCGGTGACCACGCGGAGGGCGGGCACGCCGAGGCGGTCGGCGTTGCGGATGATGCGCGCGGCGCGTTCCGGGTCGCGTTCGACGGTGATCGCGCGGCAGGACGGGTGGCTGCGCATCCATTCGACCGCGATCGATCCGGAGCCGCCGCCGATGTCCCAGAGGAGTTCGCCGGGGGCGGGGGCGAGGACGCCGAGGGTCGCGGCCCGGACGTGCCGTTTGGTGAGCTGTCCGTCGTGCTCGTACGCGTCGTCGGGCAGGCCCGGTACGGCGCCCAGGCGGAGGGCGCCGGGGGCGCGGCGGCAGTCGACGGCCACGATGTTCAGCGGGTCGGACGGGGGGTGCGGCCAGTCGTCGGCGGTGCCCTCCAGGCAGTTCTCGGCGGGGCCGCCGAGCTGTTCCAGCACCCGGAGCCGGCTGGGGCCGAAGCCCTGTTCGCGCAGGAGCCGGGCCACGTCGGCGGGGGCGTCGGCGTCCGCGCCGAGGACCAGGACGCGGCGGCCCTCGTGCAGGTGGGCGGCGAGCCGGGCGGTGGGGCGGCCGACCAGGGTGACGGTCTCGGTGTCCTCGACCGGCCAGCCGATGCGGGCGCAGGCGTAGGAGACGGACGAGGGGTGGGGCAGGACGCGCAGCCGGTCGGCGCCGAGCACCTCGGTGAGGGCCCGGCCGATCCCGTAGAACATGGGGTCGCCGCTGGCCAGGACGGCGGTCCGGCTCCCGGCGTGCTCGGCGAGGAGTCCGGGGACGGCGGGGCGCAGCGGCGAGGGCCAGGCGACCCGCCGGCCGGGGCAGGACGGTGGGAGGAGGTCCAGCTGGCGTCCGGCGCCGATGAGGACCTCGGCGCCGGTCAGTGCGGTGCGCGCCGCGTCGGTCAGTCCCGCCCAGCCGTCGGCGCCGATGCCGACGACGGTCACCGGGTCCGGCAGGTCAGCCATGGGACACCTCCTTCAGGTAGGTGGCGAGGGAGGCGACGGCGGCGGGGTTGCGGGGGCTCTCCACCAGGTCGACGTAGTCGAGGACGTAGATGCGGTCGTTCTTGATCGCGGAGACGTTGGCCAGCGGCGGGTAGGACTTCAGGAACTCCTTCTTCTGCTCGGCGCTCCGGTCCCCGTAGTTGTTGATCACGATGACCTCGGGGTCGCGGGCGACGACGGTCTCCCAGCCGACCGTCACCCAGGTGTCCTCGAGGTCCTTCATGACGTGGTCGCCGCCGGCCTTGGTGATGATGTCGTGCGGTCCGGCGAAGGCCCCGGCGGTCAGCGGTTTGTCCCGCCCGTCGTCGTAGAGGAAGACCCGGGGGCGGTCGGAGCCCTTGGGGGCGGTGTCGCGCGCCTGGGCCACCTGCTCGCGGAAGTCGGTGACGAGGGCCTCGGCGCGGTCCTCGACGTCGAAGATCCTGCCCAGGTTGCGCAGGTCGGTGTAGAGCGCGTCGAGCGGGGCCATCACCCCGCGCGCGTTGCCTTGGCCGTTGCGGCAGGACTCGCTGAGCAGGTACGAGTCGACGCCCACGCGCCGGAGTTCGGCGGGGGTGAAGCCGCCCTCCTCGCTGAATCCGTAGTTCCATCCCGCGAAGACGAGATCGGCGCGGGCGTCGAGGACGAGCTCCTTGTTGATGGTCTTCTTCGAGAGCCACGTGGTCTTCCCGTACCCGTCCTTCCAGGGTACGGAGGTGAGGTCGCCCTTGTCGTCGGGCATCACGTAGCCGGCCATGCGGTCCGCCAGGCCGAGCGCGAACATGATCTCGGTGATGCCGACGTCGTTGGTGACGACGCGCCGCGGGGCCTTGTCGTAGGTCTTCTTCTCTCCGCAGTTCTCTACGGTCACCGGGTAGTGGTCCGACGCGGCGCTTGCGCCCTTCTCCTCCTGGGAGGTGGGCAGTTGGGCGCCGCACCCGGTGAGGACCAGAGCGGCGGCGAGGGCGAACGCGGCGGGGCGTGCGGGGTGGGGCATGGCGGTGGTGCGTCCTCAGGAGTCGGTTCGGGCGGGGGCGAGTCGGTCGAAGAGCAGTTGCACGGCGCCGGTCTCCGGATGTGCGACGCGGTGGGCACGTACGCCGAACACATCGGCCAGCAGCTCGGGGGTGAGCACGTCGTGGGGGGCGCCGGACGCGACGATCCGGCCCCCGGAGATGACGTGGAGCAGGTCGCAGTGGAGTGCCGCGAGGTTGAGGTCGTGCAGGGAGGTGAGGACGGTGGGGCCGCTGTCGCGGACCAGCGCCAGGACGTCCAGTTGCTGGGCGATGTCGAGGTGGTTGGTCGGTTCGTCGAGTACGAGGAGCCGGGGCTGCTGGGCCAGGGCGCGGGCGATCAGGACCCGTTGCTTCTCGCCGCCGGAGAGGGTGAGGAAGCCCCGGTCGGCGAGGTGGGCGGCGCCGACCCCGGCCAGTGCCTCGGCGCAGGCCGTCCGGTCCGCCTCGGTGGCCCGGCCCATCGACGACTGGTGCGGGGTGCGTCCCATGGCCACCACCTCGGCCACCGTGAAGTCGAACTCGGAGACGGCCTCCTGGGGAAGGGCGGCCAGCCGGCGGGCGCTCTCGCGCGGGCTCATCGCGTACAGGTCCTCGCCGTCGAGCCGTACGGTGCCCGCGGAGGGGCGCAGCGCCCGGTAGACGCAGCGCAGCAGGGTCGACTTGCCGCTGCCGTTGGGGCCGACCAGGCCGACGAGTTGTCCCGTGCCCGCGCCGAGCGTGGCGTCGGCCACGAGCCGCGCGCCGGCGATCTCGACGGTCAGGGCTTCGATGTCGATCCGCATCAGGCGCCTCCGAAGGTGTAGGTGCGGCGGCGCATCAGCAGCACGAAGCACGGCACGCCGATGGCCGCGGTCAGTACGCCCACCGGCAGTTCGGCGGGGGCGAGGACCACCCGCGAGAGGATGTCCACCCAGATCATCAGGACGGCGCCGACCAGCGGGGCGACGGCGAGCAGCCGCCGGTGGTCGGCGCCGACGAGCATCCGTACGCCGTGCGGCACCATCAGTCCGACGAAGCCGATCGCGCCGCTCACCGCGACCACCGCCCCGGTGACGGCCGCGCAGACCACGAAGAGTTCCTTGCGCAGCCGTCCGGCGTCGACGCCTAGGGCGGCCGCCGTCTCGTCGCCCATGGCGAGGGCGTTCAGCCGGCGGGCGGACCAGGCGAGGTGGGCGATGCCGCAGAGCACGGCTCCGGCGGCGATCGGCACCGAGGCCCAGTTGGCGCCGCCGAGGCTGCCGAGCATCCACATCATCGCGGAGCGGGCGGCCTCGCCGTGTTCGGCCGCGAAGACCATGAAGGTGGTGACGGCGGAGAAGCCGTAGTACATCGCGGTCCCGGTGAGGACGAGCCGCAGCGGGGTGAGGCCGCGTGCGGTGCGGGCGATGGCGTACACCAGCATCATGGCGAGGAGCGCGGCAAGGAACGACGCGGTGGACAGCGCCCAGATGCCCAGGGCGCCGAAGGCACCGAAGATGAGTACGGCGTTGGCGCCGACGGCCGCGCCCGAGGAGATGCCGAGGACGAACGGGTCGGCGAGCGCGTTGCGGACCATGGCCTGCACGGCGATGCCGATGGCGGAGAGCCCGGCGCCGACGACCGCGGCCAGTACGGCGCGCGGGAAGCGCAGCTCCCAGACGATGGTGTACGCCGCGACCTCGTCGGGCGATATTCGGCCGCCGGTCAGCCCGGCCCACAGATGGCTCAGCACCTCGCCCCAGGAGAGCCCGGACGCCCCGATGCCCGCCCCGCAGACCAGCGAGAACAGCAGCGCCACGACAAGAACGGGAACGAGGAGCGCGGGTGACATCCGGCGTGGCGGGGCGGGGCCGGAGGCGGCAGGGGCCGCGCGGGACGGCACGGCGGGGCGACGGTCGAGGGGGATGGCCACGGGCGGTTCGCTTTCGCCTCGGGCCGTGCATCTACGTCATCAACGGAGCGGCCCGGACGCCGCGCGCCCGATGCAGCACCCATCGCAGTCCACGGCGAATTGACAGGAGCCTTCACCGCCACGGGTAATCGGGCTCACGGGGCCCTTTCGGGCACCGTCTACCGTTGCGGGTCAGCGCCGGACTTCGACCGGACTTCCCCCGTGGGGCAGATGCAGCTTAACGCGAACGGTTTGGCGTGTTTCCACCCCGTCCGGGTCCGGGCCGCGCCGCCCCTGTTCCTCCGGTTCGACCGGCGGAGCCGTGGGCGCATCCCCCGGACGGCCGACACGGAGGTCGTCCCGACGGCCGCGCATCACCGACCGGTCCGGCTACCGCCGGGGCCGAGGGCGCGCCGAGCATGGGGGTGCGGGCCCGTACCGTCCGGGCGCCGTCCACGGATTGCGAGGAACCATGCCTTCGACACGACGCACCGCCCTCCTGACCGCCCTGCTCCTCGGACCGGCCCTGCTCGTGACGGCCTGCGCCGGGCCGTCCGGGGACGGCGGCACCGGGCCGACGCCCGGGGCCGCGGACCGGGCCCTGCTCGACGCGGCGCGTTCCGGCGACGCCGACGCGGTGCGCGACGCGATCAGGCGGGGTGCCCGGCTGGAGGTCCGGGACGGGGAGCGCCGCACCCCGCTGCTGCTGGCCTCCACCAACGACCACGTCCGGGCCGCCGAGGTACTGGTCCGCGCCGGTGCCGATCCGGACGCCCTGGACCAGCAGCACGACACCCCGTGGCTGGTGACGGGGGTGACGGGCAGCGCCGCGATGGCCCGTACCCTGGCGGCGGCCGACCCCGACTACACCGTCGTCAACCGGTACGGGGGCACCTCCCTGATCCCGGCGGGGGAGCACGGCCATGTCGACTACGTACGGGAGGTCACCACCAACCCGGACATCGACGTCGACATCGACCACGTCAACGACCTCGGCTGGACGGCCCTGCTGGAGGCCGTCCTCCTCGGCGACGGCGGCAGGGACCATCAGGAGACCGTGCGGCTGCTGCTGGCCGGGGGCGCCGATCCGGGGATCGCCGACAGGTCCGGCACCACCGCGCTCCAGCACGCCCGGCAGCGCGGGTTCGACGAGATCGCCCGGCTGCTGGGCGGCTGACCGGACCTCAGGAGCGGCCGCGGCGGGCGGCGGCCGCCCGGCGGCCCGAGATCAGGTGCCGGCCGGCCAGCTCCACCACGCTCTCGGCGTCCCGGTCGGCGATCGCCGCGTAGAGGTCCTCGTGCTCCCGCGCGACGCCCTCCAGGTCGTCGTGCTGCCCCAGCAGCCAGCGCATCCTGCTGCGCAGGGTGGCCTGGAGCTCGTTCAGCAGCTCGTTGTCGGCCAGGGCCGTGACCGTCTCGTGGAAGTCGGCGGCGGCCCGGCGGGCCGCCACGGCGTCGCCCCTGGCCGCCGCGCCCAGCTCGGCGTCCAGGTCCGCGCGGAGCTTTTCGAGCCCCGCGCGGGTACGCCGCTGGGCGGCCAGCCGGAAGGTCAGGGCCTCCAGCGCCGCGCGCACCTCGTCGAGGTCGTCCACGTCCGCCGGGGTGAATTCCCGTACGACGGCCCAGGTCCGGGGCCTGGGGGTGACCAGGCCCTCGGTGACCAGCGCCTTCAGGGCCTCGCGGACGGGCAGTCTGCTCACCCCGAGCTCCGCGGCGAGCTCGCGCTCGACGAGTTTGCTGCCCGGCTCGCGCACACCGTCGATGATCTCGTCACGCAGCTGGCGCGTGACCCGTTCCGACTCGGGCTCGAAGTCCCCAGACCCTGTCATGTGCCCGATTCTCTCATCACCCGGTACCCGCTCCGGGCAGGCCGTTCCCCGGTGCGGGCGCCTCGGGCGGGGCGTAGCCGCGGGCGCGGACCAGATCGTGGACGAGCCGGGTGAAGGCGCGGGCGGCGGCGCTCTCGTAGCCGCTCTCCCGGCGCAGCAGGGTCGCGACCCGGGTGGGGAGCGGGGGGTCGACGGGGACGTGGCCGAGGTGCGGGTCGTCGTCCGTGACCGCCAGGGGCAGCACGGTGGCCAGCGGGCCGATGCGCCGGACGATCTCGGTGAGGGCCTGGATGGTGTTGGCCTCCACGGCGATCGGCGGGTCGATCCGGTGCCGGGCGAAGTAGTCGTCTACATGGACGCGTGTGACGAAGTCACCCCTGAGCAGGGCGAGTTGCTGACCGGCGAGCTCCTGCACCGGCAGCGGGCGCTCACCCCCGGCCCGGCGCGCACCGGTGACCAGGCCGAGGGGTTCGGTGAACAGCGCGGTCGAGGCGACGCCCTGGAGGTGGGTTCCCCCGAAGGCGATGCCGAGGTCGAGTTCGTCGGCGAGCAGGCCCGCCTCCATGCGGTCCTGGGGCATCTCCCTGAGGTCCAGGGTGATGCCGGGATGGTGCGTGTGCAGCGCCGCCACGAGCGGGCCGACGAGATAGGCGGTGAAGGTCGGGGTGAGTGCCAGCCGCAGGTGCCCCCGGGCGAGGTCGGCGACGTCGAGGACGGCACGCTCGGCGGCGGCCAGCTCCCGCAGCGCACGCCGCGCGTAGTGCACATAGGCGGCGCCCGCGTCGGTGGTGCGGACCCCCCGGCCGCTCCGGTCGAGCAGCCGGGCGCCGACGACCCGTTCCAGCTGCTTGATCTGCTGCGACAGCGTGGGCTGCGAGATGCGCAGTTCCTCGGCGGCGCGCGTGAAGTTCCCGTGCTCGGCGACCGCGATCAGATAGCGGAGATGACGTAGTTCCGGACCCATGAGCGAATTATAGAACTGACCTATAAGGATCATGGATATCAAGTCTTGGACTCTATAGGCCCAGGTCATGCATGGTGGTTCTCGTCAGCCCCTCGGGGCGGCACCCATCGAAAGGAGTGACCGATGCAGGACCTCACGGACGGCGTCGCACGATTCCGCCGCGACGTCTTTCCCGAGAAGGCGGGGCTCTTCGCCCACCTGGCCACGACCCACCGCCCGAAGACACTGTTCATCGGCTGCTCCGACGCCCGGGTGGTCCCGGAGCTGATCACCCAGAGCGATCCGGGTGAGCTGTTCGTGATCCGTACGGCGGGCAATCTCGTCCCGGCGTACGGGTCGGGCCGCGACGGCATCGCGGCGAGCGTCGAGTATGCCGTCGCCGTGCTCGGCGTGACCGACATCGTCGTCTGCGGCCACTCCGCCTGCGGCGCGATGACCGCCCTGGCGGAGGGGCACGACCTCGGCTCCGCCCCGGTCGTGGCCGACTGGCTGCACCACGCGGACGCCGCCCTGGCCCGTACCGCCGCCGCTCCGGCCACGACCGGCCCGGAGCGGGTGGACGCCCTGGTGCGTGCCAATGTCGCCGCACAGCTGCAGAACCTGAGCACCCACCCCTCCGTGGCCCGCGCCCTGGCCGAGAGCTCGGTCACCCTGCACGGCTGGGTGTTCGACATCGCCACGGGCACCGTCGAGCCGGCCGGGACCGCCCTGGCCGCCGCCTGACCACCTCCACCCCCACCGAACCACCGGCCCCGCCCGGGACCGGCCCCGAAAGGAACCCTCGTGCCGCACGCGCAGTTCGACCCCACCGCCCGCCAGACCCTCGCCGTCGCCGCCGTCGAGGCCAAGACCCGCAAGGACCTCACCTGGGAGCAGATCGCCGACGCCGCCGGGCTGTCGGTCGCCTTCGTCACCGCCGCGGTCCTCGGCCAGCACGCCCTGCCGGAGGACTCCGCCCGCGCCGTCGCCGAGCTGCTCGGACTCGACGAGGACGCGGTGCTGCTGCTCCAGACCATCCCGACCCGCGGATCGATCCCCGGCGGCATTCCGACCGACCCGACCATCTACCGCTTCTACGAGATGCTCCAGGTCTACGGGACCACCCTGAAGGCCCTGGTCCACGAGCAGTTCGGCGACGGCATCATCAGCGCCATCAACTTCAAGCTCGACGTGAAGAAGGTCGCCGACCCCGAGGGCGGCGAGCGCGCCGTCATCACCCTGGACGGAAAGTACCTCCCCACCAAGCCCTTCTGACCCACCCCTCCCCCCACCGCCGTACGCAACACGACACGGCGGCCCGGATGACGCCCCCACGGCGGACTCCAGCCCGCCGTGTTCTCGCATTTCATCACCATTGGAGACGGTTTCACCCGCTTTCCCAAGTCATTAACTCCAAAGCCTTGACGGTGGAGTTGGCGAAAACTACGTTCTGGTCCACGGAAGTTCACTTCCGATCTGCGGAAACTTTGAAACGTTCCCTCCTCGCAACTCCCCGGAGCCCCCTATGACTGCCGTGGATGACCGGTCGAGCGTGGAAACCACCGGAACCGCCAGCTCCGGTCTCTACACGTACGATCTCGCCCCGACGAAGAAGGAAGGGCGCCGCTGGGGCGCCTACAACGTCTTCACCCTGTGGGCCAACGATGTGCACAGCCTCGGCAACTACGCGTTCGCCATCGGGCTCTTCGCGCTCGGACTGAACGTGTGGGGCATCCTGGCCGCCTTCGCCCTCGCGTCCGTGCTGCTCTTCCTGCTGCTGACGCTCTCGGGCTTCATGGGGCACAAGACGGGCGTCCCCTTCCCCGTCATGAGCCGCATCGCCTTCGGCATCAGGGGCGCGAAGATACCCGCCGTGGTGCGCGGCGCGGTCGCCATCGCCTGGTTCGGGATCCAGACCTATCTGGCCTCGTCCGTGCTGAGCACCCTGCTCGTCATGATGTTCCCCGGCCTGCGGTCGCTGACCACCGACTCCGTACTGGGCCAGTCGACGCTCGGCTGGATCACCTTCCTCGCCCTGTGGGCCCTGCAGGTCCTCATCGTGAGCTACGGGATGCAGATGATCCGGCGCTACATGGCCTTCGCCGCGCCCACCACCCTGATCACCATGTGCGCCCTCGCGGTCTGGATGTTCGTACGCGCCGACGGCTCGATCTCCTGGTCCGTCGACCAGCCGCTCACCGGCGGCGCGATGTGGCTCCAGATCCTGGAGGGCGCCGCGCTCTGGGTGGTGATCTACGGGACCTTCGTACTGAACTTCTGCGACTTCACCCGCTCCGCCCGCAGCCGCGGCTCCATCGTCCGCGGCAACGTCGTCGGCATCCCGGTGAACATGCTGTTCTTCGCGGTGATCGTGGCGGTGCTCAGCGGGGCGCAGTTCAAGCTGAACGGCGAGGTCATCACCAGCCCCACGGACATCGTGCGGACGATCCCCAACATGTTCCTGCTGGCCGCCGCCTCGCTCGCGCTGATCGCGCTGACGGTCGCGGTCAACCTGCTGGCCAACTTCGTGGCCCCCATCTACGCCCTGGTCAACCTCTTCCCGCAGCGGCTGGACTTCCGCCGGGCCGGCCTGGTGAGCGCCGTCGCGGGGCTGGTGATCCTGCCCTGGAACCTCTACAACAACCCCGTCGTGGTGAACTACTTCCTCGGCGGGCTCGGCGCCCTGCTCGGGCCGCTCTTCGGTGTGATCATGGCGGACTACTGGCTGCTGCGACGCGCCCGGGTGAACGTGCCCGACCTGTACACCGAGGGCGCCCAGGGCGACTACCACTACCGGCACGGGTTCAACCCGCGGGCCGTATGGGCCTTCGTCCCCAGCGCCGCGATCGCCGTCGTCGTCGCGCTGGTGCCCTTCTTCGGTGCCGTGTCCGGGTTCTCCTGGTTCATCGGCGCCGCCCTCGCCGCGCTGCTGTACACGGCCGTCGCCGACCGCACCGCACAACTCAACGACGTGGACGGCGAGTCCATCGCCGTCGCCGCCGAATGAACCGCCCAGCAGAGAGCCGAACCATGCGCATCCTCGTCGTCAACGTCAACACCACGCAGTCCATCACCGACTCGATCGGCGAGCAGGCGGCCGGTGCGGCGTCGCCCGGCACCGAGATCGTCCCGCTGACGCCCGCCTTCGGCGCCGAGTCCGTCGAGGGCAACTACGAGAGCTACCTCGCCGCGATCGCCGTGATGGAGGCCGTACGCGCCTACCCGGAGCCGTTCGACGCGGTGATCCAGGCCGGATACGGCGAACACGGCCGCGAGGGCCTCCAGGAGCTGCTCGACGTACCGGTCGTCGACATCACCGAGGCGGCCGCGAGCACCGCCCAGTTCCTCGGCCGCAGCTACTCCGTCGTCACCAGCCTGGACCGCACGGTCCCGCTGATCGAGGAACGGCTGCACGCCGCCGGGCTGAGCGCCCGGTGCGCCTCGGTGCGTGCCAGCGGGCTCGCCGTGCTCGACCTGGAGCGGGACGAGAAGGCCGCGATGGAGGCCATCGTGGAGCAGGCCGCCCGCGCGGTGGAGGACGACCGCGCGGAGGTGATCTGCCTGGGGTGCGGGGGCATGTCGGGCCTCACCGAGCGCGTCGTGGAGCGCACCGGTGTCCCCGTCGTGGACGGGGTGACCGCGGCGGTGACCATCGCCGAGTCACTGGTGCGGCTCGGGCTGACCACCTCGAAGGTGCGCACGTACGCCGCGCCGCGCCCCAAGCGGATCCTCAACTGGCCGCCGCGGGTGTGACCCGCCCGCCAGGCCCGCGGTGACGGCGGCGGCGAGCAGCAGGGCGGCCAGGGGGCACCACATGGCGGTGGTGAAACCGTGCAGCGTGGCCGCCCGCCCGCTGCCCGCGAAGGCGGCCGCCGCGCTCGCCGCCACCGTGTTGAAGACGGCCGATCCGATCGAACCCCCGATCTGCTGGGCTGAGTTGACGGATGCGGAGGCGATCCCGGCGTCCTGTGCGGTGACGCCGGAGGTCGCCCCGGTCATGATGGCGAGGAAACTGCCGCCGTTGCCGACGCTGAACGTGACCAGCGCGGGTACGACGTCCGCCGCGTAGCCGGAGTCCGGGGTGAGGAGCGCGAGCTGGAGCAGCCCGGCGGCCGCGAGGCAGAGGCCGGCCGTCATCATCACCCGGGGGCCGAGCCGGGGCAGCAGGCGGGTCCCGAGCTGGGTGGCGGTGGCGGTGGTGACCAGGCTGATGGGCAGGAAGCCGAGGCCGCTGGCGAGCGCGGACCAGCCGAGCACGGTCTGGAGGTAGTAGGTGAGGAACAGCGAGACGGAGAGCTGTCCCGTCATCAGCGCGCCCCCGGCCACCAGTGAGGCCACCCTGCGGCGGTCCTTCATCAGCCGGGGCGGCAGCAGCGGCGCGGTGGCGCGGGTCTGCCAGAAGGCGAAGGCCGTGAGCAGCAGGGTGCCGCCGACGAGCGTGCCCAGCACCGGGAGGGAGCGCCAGCCGTCCGCCTCGGCCCGGCTGCACCCGAGGACCAGGGCGGTCAGCCCGCCGCAGCCCAGTACGGCGCCGGCGATGTCGATCCGGCCGCCCGCCCGCCGGACGCGGTCCGCCGGTATCCAGCCCGCGCCGGGGAGCGCGGCCAGCGCGATGGGTACGTTGACCAGCAGGCACCAGCGCCAGCCGAGCCACTGGGTGAGCACCCCGCCCAGGACGACACCGAGGGAGGCGCCGGCTCCCCCGAGGGCGCCGAAGACGGCGATGGCGCGGCGGCGCTCGCCGGGGTCGGTGAAGGTGGTCGCCACGAGCGCGAGGGCGGACGCGGCCAGCAGGGCGGCGAAGGCGCCCTGGACGGCGCGGGCCGCGAAGAGCGTCTGCGCCGTGGGGGCCAGGCCCGCCGCGGCGGAGGCGATGGCGAAGCCGATCAGTCCGGCGGCGAACACCCGGCGGTGCCCGAGGTGGTCGGCGAGCCGCCCGGCGAGCAGCAGCAGCCCGCCGAAGGCGACCGTGTAGGCGGTGACCACCCAGGGCCGGTCGCCGTCGCTCATGTCCAGTTCGGTCTGGAGGGACGGCAGGGCCACGTTCACGATCGTGCTGTCCAGCAGGATCATCAGCTGGGCCAGCCCCAGCACGCACAGGGCCCACCAGCGCTTGGGGTACGGCTGCTGCGGCGGGAACGGGGAGCGGTGGGGAGTGCGGGGACCAGGCATGGATTTTTTGTATACCAAATTTGCGAACAAGAGCAATCGGCACCTCGCGCGCCTTGCCACTGAAGACCTAAAGAGCCTCATCACCACACAGAATGGGATACTGAACACTCTCTCGCTTCACACACCGCCGAGCCCCGGTCTCACAGCAGCCCCCGGCGGGCGGCGATCACCCCGGCCTGGAAGCGGTTGGCGGCACCGAGCAGCTCGTGCAGCCGGCTGATCCGGCGGCGCATGGTCCGTACCGACCAGCCGAGCTGGCGGGCTATCGCCTCGTCCTTGAGCCCGCTGACCAGCAGGGTGAGGACGAGCCGGTCCTCCTCGCCGAGCGGGTCCTCGGCGGGGGCCTCCAGCGGCAGCGCCTGCTTCCAGCACAGCTCCCAGTAGTGGGTGAGCGCGTCGAGCAGGGTGGACGGGCGGATCACCGCGGCGCGTACGTCGTGGAGGTCGAGCGAGAGCGGCATCAGGGCGAGCTTCCGGTCGGCGATGGCGAGCTTGATGCCGAGGCCGGGCAGGACCCTGGCCTGTTCGCCATGGCGGACCAGCTCGCGGATGTCGTCGAGGACGCCGGGCCACTCCAGCGCCTCGGGGGCGTAGACCGCGCGGTAGCGCACGCCCCGGCCCAGCGCCGTCGCCTCCACCGGATTGGAGGTGGTCAGGGCGTACGGCGGCCGGTCCAGGGTCATGACGTCCTCGCGGGCCTCCTGCTGGAGGCGGACGAACCAGCGGCCGAGGGCCTCGCTCCCGGCGGTGATCTCCACCTCGTCCTCGCCGCCCGCCCCGGCGCACGCCGCGGCGAACAGCCGGGACAGCTCCCCCGCCGCCGACCGGACCTTCTCCAGCTCCTTGCTCCTGGCCCGCACCAGCGCCTCGACGGCGGCCTCCGGCTCGATCGCCGCGTACCGGCGGCGGGCACCGGCGAGCCGGCCGACGAGCCCGTGGTCGCGGAGCCGGTCCAGCGCTCGGGCGACACGCTCGGCCGAACATCCGAGGTCTGCGGCGAGTTCGGCGGGCGCCGCGGTCCGCCGCGCGAGCACATGGCGGTAGACGCTCTCGTCGAACGGATCGATGCCCGCAGCGGTGAGCTGTGAATTCTCGGGATTCATGGAGGGATCGTGGCCCAGTTGTGCCACATGCAGCAATGGGCCACACGGATTCGTTGTGCGACAAGTGCCGCGACCAGTAGGACCTTTACGCATGGCAATCAAGTCACGAAGACCACGTCACGCGGCACTCGCCGTCGTCGTGCTCGCCGGTGCCCTGGCGGCGACGCCGGGCGCGGCAGACGCGTCCACCACCCCCGACCCGCCGCGCCGGGTGCTCGTCGAGCTCTCCGGCAGCCCCGCCGTGACCGCCGCGCCCGGCGGTTCGCTGCTCGCCGCCGGGGCCGCCCGCGACGTCGGCACCGCGCGCCGCACCCTCGCCGCACGGCAGGAGACGTTCCTCGGCTCGGCCCGGGGCGCCGGGCTGCACCCCTCGGCCACCCGTCGACTCGGCCTGCTCGTCGACGCCGTGGCGATGACGGTGCCCGCCTCCGAGGTGGACCGGCTCTCGTCCCTGCCGGGGGTCGTCGCCGTACACCCCGACACCCGGATGCTGACGAAGACCGACGCGAGCGTGCCGCTCACCGGCGCTCCCGAGGTCTGGCGGCGCGAGGACCGCGCCGGGGGGCGGGTCACCGGCACCGGGACCACCGTGGCGGTCCTGGACAGCGGCGTGGACTACACCCACCCCGACCTGGGCGGCGGCATCGGCAAGGGGCACAAGGTCGTCGGCGGGTACGACTTCGTCAACGGCGACGACGACCCGATGGACGACAACGGCCACGGCACCCATGTCGCGGGCATCGTCGCGGGCCGGGCCGCCGGGAAGGAAGGCGTCACCGGCATGGCGCCCGGCGCGGACCTGCTGGCGTACAAGGTGATGGACGCCGACGGCGCCGGCTACACCTCGGACATCATCGCCGGGATCGAGGCGGCCGCCGACCCGGCCAATCCGCACCGCGCCGACGTGATCAACATGAGCCTGGGCGGCCCCGGCGACGGCACCGACCCGCTGGGCCGCGCGGCGACCGCCGCCGTGGAGGCCGGTGTGGTCGTGGTGGCCGCGGCGGGCAACGAGGGACCGGGCACCGGCACGGTCAGCACCCCCGGCATCGCCGAGGGGGTGATCTCGGTGGGCGCATCGACCAGTGGTCTGCGGCTGCCGAGCGCCTATCTGGCGGGCAGGAAGCCCGAGTTGATCCAGACCTACCGCGGCATCCTCTCCGCGAACCCGCCCGAGCGGCCGGTCACGGCACCCCTCGTCGACGTCGGCAGGGGCACCGCCGAGGACTGGGAACGGGCCGGTGACGTACGCGGGAAGATCGTCCGCGCCGAGATGCTCATCGCCTCCGAAACCCGGGACGTGAGGGCCGACGCCCTGGAGTGGGCCCAGGAGGCGGAGAAGCGCGGCGCGCTCGCCGTGCTCGGCGGACTGCCCACCTCCGACGGCCCGGTCCTCCTCGCCGGGGAGCCGGGATCGGTCCGGCCACCGGCGGCGGACCCCGGACCGGGCACGGTCCACGTGCCCTCGTCGTCCGCGCGGATCGACGCCTCCGGCGACTCGCTGCGCATGGACCACCTCGTGGTCATGGGCATCGACCCGACCCAGTACACCGAGCTGACCGCCCGGCTCGCCGCCGGGAAGGTGTCGGTCACCCTGCGCGGCACCGACACCACCGACCGGATCGCCTCGTTCTCCTCGCGCGGCCCCACCCCGTCCTTCGGCCTCAAGCCCGACCTGGTCGCACCGGGCGTGGAGATCCGCTCCACCATCCCCGCCGCCCTGTTCGGGCCCGGCCAGTACCGCATGTCCGGTACGTCGATGGCGGCCCCGCACGTCGCCGGGGCCGCCGCCCTGCTGCGCCAGCTGCACCCCGGCCGGACGCCCGCCGGGATCAAGGCCGAACTCATGGGCACCGCGAAGCCGTTGGCCGGCACCGGGCCCACCACGCACGGCGCGGGCCGGCTCGACGTGGCGACGGCCGCCGCCACCGCGCTCGCCGCCTCTCCCCCGTCCGTGTCGTTCGGCCTCGCCGACCTGTCCGCCAACCGGGTCGGCGGCACCACGAAGGTGACGCTGCGCAACACCGGCGACCGCGCCCTGTCGGCCGCGCTGCGCACCGACGGCCCGGCCACCGTCTCGCCGAAGCGGATCACCGTACCGGCCGGACGCACCGCGACCGCCACGCTCTCTCTGCGCACCGCCCGGCCCGAAACCGACACCGAGATCGCCGGCCGTCTCACGGCGACCCCCGATCGCGGCCCCTCGATCGGGGTGCCGTACCTGCTGGTGGTGCGGCACCTCGCCGTCCAGGCGGCGCCCGACCCCAGCGACGGCCGCACCACCGTGCACATCGCCCCGCCGACCCCGCTCGCCGCCCCGCCGACCGTCACCGTCACCCCGCCCCGGGGCCGGTCCGTCGAGGTGCCCGCCACCCTCGACACCCGGACCGGCTACTACCGGGCCCCGGCCACCGGAACCAACCCCGGCGTCTACCGGGTCTCGGTCCGCGGCACCGCCGACAGCGGCCGACTGCTCACCGGAACCGGCTTCTTCGAGGTCACCCCGGCCGACAGCCGCACGGACCGCTGGGAACCGGCCGGGCCCAACAGCGAGGCGGGCTGGGTCGCGCTCTCGCCTGACCGGCCGAAGCAGGCCGTCCTCACTCAGTACCAGCAAGCGGCCCCCTGGCTCACCACCGACAACGGTGCCTCCTGGCGCCGTCTGGGCCGGCTCCCCGTTCCCGAGGGCACCGGGCCGCTCGTGGTCGACGCGAAGAACGCCGACCGCTGGTGGTACGCGGTGAACAGCGTCCACGACGGCAGTCGGCAGGGCGCCGTCCTGCGCACCGACGACAACGGACGCACCTGGCGCACGCTCGACGTCCCCGACACCCGGTTCACGGCGCTCACCGCCGACGAGCGGACCCGCACCCTGGTCGCGGTCACCTCGGACGCGCTGCTGGTCAGCACGGACGCGGGCGACCACTGGACGACGTACCCGACCGGTGTACCCGGCCAGGTCAGGACCGCCGTCCTCACCGGGGACACCCTCTACCTGTCGACGTTCGACGGCATCTGGTCCCGGTCCGGCGTCGGCTCCGGCGAGCCCGGCGAGGCGCGCCGGATCCTCGACCCGGACGGCGCGACCGTCGGCTCGACGGTCGCCGACGCCTCGGTCGTGGCGGCGTACGTCCCGGGCCGGGGCGTGGTCGGCTCCCACGACGGCGGAAAGACATGGGCCACCCTGCTGCCGCTGGTCGAGGGCGGCGTCGATCTGCTGGCCTCGGGCGGTGACCTGTACCTGGCCACGACGCTCGGCACCGGCCGGCTCAGCCGCGACGGCGGGAGGACCTGGAGCGAGGTGCCCCAGCCGACCCGGGCGGCACTGCCGCTGGACTACGACCGGTGGGCCGACGGCTCCGTGACCGTCGCCAGCGAGCAGGACGGCCTCTACCAGGGCTCCGCCGACGGCACCGGGCTCCGGCGGATCGGCGTCCAGGGGCTGACCGTCAACGACCTCGCGGTCAGCGGCGGCCATCTGCTCGCCGCCACCGACAGCTCGGTCTACCGCACCGCTCTTCCCGTCCAGGGCCCGGAATGGGGCCGGTCGGGCGGCGAGGGCAGGAGAGGGGTCGCCGTCCCGCAGCTCTCCGTGTCGGCGAAGGACCCGAAGGTGGTCTGGCGGGTCCGGCGCACCGCGTCTGGAACGTTCGATGTCGAACGCAGCGGCGACGCCGGAGCCACCTGGCACCGGCGCGGCACCTCCTCCGAGGTTCCGACGTCCCTGCTGGTCCACCCCGCCGACCCGGACCGGGTGCTGGTCGGCTTCCAGAGCCTGCTCGGCAAGGGGCTGTTCGCCACCGGTGACGCCGGGGCGACCTGGAAGAACCTCTACCACGGCCGTTCCTTCACCACCCTCGTGGGCGACCCCGCCGATCCCCGGCGCCTGTGGCTCGGCAGCCGCGACGGCCTGTTCCGGTCGGACGACGGCGGGGTGACCGTCACCAAGGTGGCCGACGGCCCGGTGACGGCGATCGGACTGGACGGACGGCGCCTGGTCGTCGGCGGCGAGGACGTCCGGGTCAGCACGGACGGCGGCCGCAGCTTCCGCACCTCGGACACGGGCCCGCTCGCGGTCCACGTCTCCGACCTGCTCCGGGTGAAGGGCACCTGGTACGCGGCCACCACCTCCTCCCGGGCCAGCGGCCTCCCGCAGGGCGGGCGCGGCGTGCTGCGCAGCACCGACGGCGGCCGCAGCTGGCAGAACATCTCGTCCGGTCTGCAGAACACCGACACCACGAAGCTGGCCGCGTCCCCGGACGGCTCCACGCTCTTCGTCGGCACCATCGACGGGGGCGTCCACCGCCTCACGCCGCGTCGCTGATCCACCGGCCCCGCGGGGGCGCCGGGACGGACCGTACCGTCCGGGCGCCCCCGCGGGCGCTCCTCCTGCAGTGGTCCGGCGGCAGTGGTCCGGCTACCGCTTCGGCCACCGCGGGAGCATCGTGGAAGACGGACCCCAGGAGGCAGGAATGTCTGGTTTCTCCTTGCGGGACGGTGTGGCCGTGGCCGCCGCCCTGGTCTGTCCCCCGGCCGTCGCAGCGCTGCTGGTGCCGTTCCGTACCGGCCTGACCAGCGCGAACGCGGCGCTGGTGCTCGTCGTGGTGGTCGTGGCGGTCGCCGCGCTCGGCAGCCGGCCGGCCGGTGCGCTCGCCGCGCTGTCGGCCGCCGTCTGGTTCGACTTCTTCCTCGCGCCGCCGTACCAGCGGTTCACCATCACCGGCCGCGACAACCTCCAGACGGCCGTACTGCTGCTGGTGGTGGGGCTGGTCGTCTCCCAGCTCGCGGCCCGGGTGCGGCGGCTGCGCGTGGTGGCCATCACCGACGCGGACCATCTGGCCGCCCTCCACGACACCGCCCGGCTGGCCCGGTCGTCGACCTCCCCCGACGCGGTGGTCGACCATGTACGCGGCGAGCTGACCCGGCTGCTCGGACTGCGGAGCTGCCGGTTCGAGTACGGCACGCTGCTGGGCCATCCGCCGCGGCTGGAGCAGGGCGGCGACGTGGTCGTGGGCCGGCGGACCTGGGACCTGGAACGCAGGGGCTGGCCGCGCGAGGAGATCGAACTGCGGGCGACCGGCAACGGGCACTACTACGGCAGGTTCATGCTGACGCCGGAACCCGGCACCGAGCCCGCCCCGCTCCAGGCCCGTCTGGTGGCGGTGACCCTGGCCGACCAGGCGGGGGCGGCGATGGCGACGACCGGCACAGAGGAGCACGGCTGACGGAGCGGGGCGGGCGGCTCACGGCCCGACGTCGCGGCCGACGAGGTCGGCGAGGGACTCCCGGCGGACCAGCAGCCGGGCGCGGCCGTCCGCCACGGCGGCCACCGGCGGGCGGCCCACCAGGTTGTATCCGGACGCCATGGAGAGGTGGTAGGCGCCCGCGACCGGTACGGCGATCAGGTCCCCGGGGCGGACGTCACCGGGCAGGTCCACATCGGCGGCGAGTATGTCGCCCGCCTCGCAGTGGCGTCCGACGACGGTCGCCGTGCGGGGCTCCGCCGTGCTGCGCCGGCCGACGAGCCGGGGTGCGTACCGCGCCCCGTAGAGCGCGGGCCGGGGGTTGTCGCTCATCCCGCCGTCCACGGCCACGAAGACCCGGGTCCCGGTCCGCTTCACCGCGAGGACCCGGTAGAGCGCCACACCCGCGGGCCCGACCAGCGCCCGGCCCGGCTCGACGGCGAGGCGGGGCACGGGGAGACCGGCCCCGGCACAGCTCTCGGCCAGTTCCCGGCGGAGGAGGGCGCCGAGGGCGGGGAGGTCGAGCGCGGTCTCCCCCGGCCGGTGGGCGACCCCGTGCCCGCCGCCGAGGTCCAGCTCCGGCAGGGCGGTGCCGTGCCGGTCGCGGATCCGGGCGAGCAGGGCGACGACCGTGCGCAGGGCAGCGGTGTAGGGCTCGGGCGTGGTGATCTGCGAGCCGATGTGGCAGTGCAGCCCGACGAGTTCGAGTCCGGGCTGGTCGAGGATCCGGGCGACGGCGCGCTCCGCTCCGCCGTCGCTGACCGACAGCCCGAACTTCTGGTCGTCCGTGCCGGTACGGATCGCCGCGTGACCGCCCGCGCTGACGCCGGGGACCACCCGGACCAGCACCTTCTGGCGGGTGCCCGCCGGTACGAGCGCGGCGATCCGGGCGATCTCCCAGGTGCTGTCGATGACGATCCGGCCGACGCCCAGGCGCAGCGCGGTCTCCAGGTCCTGCGGGCTCTTGGCGTTGCCGTGCAGCACGATCCGTCCGGGCGGGAAGCCCGCGGTGACGGCGTACTCCAGCTCGCCCGCGGAGCAGACGTCGAGGCCGAGCCCCTCCTCGCGCACCCAGTGCAGCAGGGCGCGGCAGAGGAAGGCCTTGGCCGCGTAGAGGACGTCGGTGTCCGGGAAGGAGCGCAGGTAGGTGCGGCAGCGCTCGCGCACCTCGTGCTCGTCGAGGAGGTAGAGCGGGGTGCCGAACCGTTCGGCCGCCTCGGTGAGCGGGACGCCGCCCACCGCGACGTCCCCGCCTGGAAGGTGCCGCGCCGAGGCGGGCCAGACGGACAGGCCGGCGGGGACGGCGGGTGGCGCGGCCGTGTCCGGGCCCCCGGGAGCTGCGGTGGTCATGGTGGTCTCCCTCGGCCGGTCAGGAGGCGGATGCGGCGGACAGCGACGGCGTCCTGGCCGTACGCGGTTCCCGCACCGTCCGGCACACGGGCCGCCGGGGCACGGCGGCGGGGCCCGGTACGGCGAGCAGCGGATCGACGACGAGTCCGGTGACGCCGAGCGGCGCGACCAGGGCGCGGACCGCCGGTTCGGACAGCCGGATCCAGTGCTGCCGGACGCCGAGGGCCCGGACGAGTTGCCGTTCACCGGTGAAGGCGACGGCGGTCCGCTCCCCGAGCGGCGTACGGAAGAGGCGGGCGCAGCAGCCCGCCGGTCCCGGCCGGACCGGCACGAACAGCGTTCCGGTCCGGCCGGCCCGAAGGGGGTCGGGGTCCTCTGCGCACGGGTGGTCGTTCATGGCACTCCTTGTGGGAACGGGTGGTTCGCCCCGGACCGCCCGCGGGGCGGCCGGGCATCCGACGACACACCCTAGGCCCGCTCCCGCCCGTCCGGACCCACCCGTTAGCGCCCCCTTGACCTCGTACGCACCCCTCTTGACGTCCGTTTGACGACCGGTCACCCACCGGGCCCGTGCGGACGGCGGCCTCGGGGGTGACCGCGCACGGAAACACTGAATGTGACTTCACGCATTCGATTGAGTACGTTGAGTGAGTGATCGCTGCCGCGCCCCTCCCTCCGGTGCATCGCCGGGTGCGCGGCAGCGGTGTGCTCCTCGCGCTGGTCTGGGTCGCCTTCCATCTGCTCGGCTGTGTGCACAGCCATGCCTCGGAGCTCGGCGCGCACCACGTTCCGATGGAGGCGGGCGTCACCGCTCCGGCTTCCCCCGGCCCGCCCGGGCCCGGTCCGGTGGCGGCGTCGTCCTCGGATTCCGGGTCGTGCTGCCCGGAGTCGGATCACGCGGCGGACTGGCTCCGTACCGACACCCCGTCCGCGCCGGTGCCGGGCGGGGCGCTGACGGCGCAGGTCAGGCCCTGTCCGGCCGCCGCCGCCCTCGTGGGGTGCGGTGCGGACCGGGTGCCGGTGCGTCGGCCGACCGGTGGGCGGTGCGTTCTCACGGCACTCTGCGTGGCACGGACCTGACAGGGCCGGGGTGTGTCCGGCGGACCGGGTCGTCCCGGTCCGGATCCGCCGGGCACGCCCCGGCGCCGCTGCCCGGCCGTCCCCGGCACCTGCCGGACCGGTCACGGACCGCGGTGCCCCGGTCCCCCATCCCGCGCGATGCCCCGACGGCCGCTTCCGGCCCGGGGCGAGGAGCCGTGACACCCGCATGAACATGTCCTCGTACGCACCTGCCCCGATCTCCGCCCGGGGGCCCTCCGAGCTGGTGGGCCGCACCCCGGTGCTGTGGATCGGCGAGCCCTTCGCCGATGCCGGCCGCGGCTTCTGGGCCAAGCTCGAAGGCGCCAACCCCGGCGGCATCAAGGACCGGCCCGGCCTGCACATGGTGGCCCGGGCCCGCGAGCGCGGCGAACTGGCGCCCGGCGCCCCGGTCGTGGAGTCCTCCAGCGGCACCCTGGGGCTGGGGCTGGCGCTGGCCGGGATCGTCCTGGGCCATCCGGTCACCGTCGTCACCGATCCCGGTCTGGAACCGGGGATCCGGCGGGCCCTCACCGCCCATGGCGCCCGGATCGAGACCGTCGACACCCCGCATCCGTCCGGCGGCTGGCAGCAGGCCCGGCGCGAGCGGGTGGCGGAACTGCTGGCCGCCATGCCCGGGGCGTGGTGCCCCGACCAGTACAACAACCCGGACAACGTGGCGGCGTACGCCCCGCTGGCCGCCGAACTCGTCGCTCAGCTGGGCCGGATCGACGTACTGGTCGCCTCCGTCGGGACCGGCGGGCACTCCGCGGGGATCTCGGCCGCGCTGCGGTGCACGTTCCCCGGCCTGGAACTGATCGGCGTGGACTCCGTGCGCTCGACGATCTTCGGGCAGCCGGCCGGGCCGCGTCTGATGCGGGGGCTGGGCTCCAGCATCCACCCGGGC
Source organism: Streptomyces sp. NPDC092952 (assembly GCF_044754785.1). Lineage (NCBI taxonomy): Bacteria > Bacillati > Actinomycetota > Actinomycetes > Kitasatosporales > Streptomycetaceae > Streptomyces > Streptomyces sp. NPDC092952. The sequence continues at coordinate 96,363 of NZ_JBIVPT010000014.1, forward strand.
AATGTCGCCCACTCCGCCTTCTCCGAGGTGCACTGGGTGGCCCCGGCCGAGGCGGTGCGCTCCTGCCGTTCGCTGGCCCGCCACCACTACGCCTCGGGCGGCTGGAGTGTCGGCGCGGTCGCCCTGGTCGCCGGCTGGGCCGCCCGCACCCGTCCGGCCGGTACGCGGATCGCGGCGGTCTTCCCCGACGGCCCGCACCGCTATCTCGACACCGTCTACAACGACGCCTGGTGCCAGGGCCAGGGCCTCGCGCACCTCTCCGCGCCGCCGCCGGAGGAACCGGACGAGATCACCGATCCGGGTGAACGTACGGTGACGTCCTGGACGCGCTGCCGTACGGTCACCGGCCCGGCGGCCGGCACCGCCGACGCCGGTGCCGTCCTCGCCACCCCCGTCGTCGCGGCGGGTGCGCGGTGAGGGGGCTGCGCGCGCGGGTGCGCTCCTTCGATCCCGGCATCCAGCTGCTGATGGTCAATCAGTTCGGCATCAATCTCGGCTTCTACATGCTGATGCCCTATCTCGCCGACCATCTGGCGCACGGCCTGGGGCTGGCGGCCTGGGCGGTCGGCCTCGTCCTGGGCGTACGGAACCTCTCCCAGCAGGGGATGTTCTGGCTCGGCGGGACCCTGGCCGACCGGATCGGCTACAAGCCCATGATCCTGGCGGGCTGTGCGCTGCGGACCGGGGCGTTCGCACTGCTGGCCCTCGCCGGGAGCCTGCCCTCGCTGGTCGTCGCCTCCGCCGCGACGGGGCTGGCCGGCGCCCTGTTCAACCCCGCGGTCCGCGCCTGCATCGCCGAGGGGGCCGGGGAGCGGCGGGTGGAGGCGTTCGCCGCCTTCAACGTCTTCTACCAGGCGGGCATCCTGCTCGGCCCGCTCGCGGGGCTCGCCCTGCTCACGCTCGACTTCCGGGTGGTGTGCGCCGCCTCCGCGACGGTGTTCGGGGTGCTGGCCGTCGTCCAGGCGCGCCGTCTGCCCGCACGGCGTCCGGTGCCGGATCCGGAGCGCGCGGGCGGCTGGCGGGGTGTCGCCACCGACTGGCGGACGGTCCTGGGCAATCGGCCGTTCCTCCTGTTCTCCGCCGCGATGGCCGGTTCGTATCTGCTGGCCTTCCAGACCTATCTCGCCCTGCCGCTCCGGGCCCGGACCGTGCTGGGCGACGGGAACGGCGCCGCGATGGGGGTGGTCTTCGCCGTATCCGCCCTGGTCGCGGTCGCCGGCCAGCTCCGGCTGACCGACTGGGCAAGGAAGCGGCTGGACCCGGCGCGGGCCATCGCGCTCGGCCTGGCCGTCATGGGCGCGGCCTTCCTCCCGCTGCTGCCCGGCCCGGACCGGGGCGCGGGCCGGGTGGGGGCCGCGCTGGGGCTCATGGGTCTGGTGGTGTGCGCGGCGTTGCTGGCCACGGGGTCCTCACTGCTGTACCCGTTCGAGATGGACACCCTGGTACGGCTCTCCGGGGAGCGCCTGGTGGCCACCTATTACGGCGCGTACAGCACGGTGGCCGGAATCTCCGTCGCCGTCGGGAACCTGGGGGTGGGCGCGCTCTTCGACCTGGCCGCCCGGGTCCAGGCGCCCTGGCTGCCCTGGGCCGCGCTCTCCGCGCTCGGCGCGGCATGCGCGGGCGCGCTGACGGGCCTGCACCGCACCGGCCATTTGCGTCTCACCCCCGCCGTCCCCCCGGCCGGAGCACCGACCGCGGCCTGAAGGGGGCGCGGCCCGTTCGGTGATCTCCCGCATGCATGACAGGGAGCCCGTGTACGCGCTCGGCGGGGCGCAACCCGTCGTCCACAAGCCGCCGTCCACGTAACGCCCTGCTCCGACGCACCGGCCTCCACCTCGATCCAGGGGTGGAGGCCCTCCAGCGAGGGTCCGGCTGGCCCTCGGTCAGTCGAGGCCTTCGACGATCCGGAAGTCGCGCTCGACGCCGTCGGCGAGGACGGCCAGCGCCTCCTGGTAGGCCGCGCTCTCGTGCGCCGCGACGGCCTGCTCGAAGCTGTCGAACTCGATCAGGATGGTCCGCTCGGCGATCCCGGCGTCATGCGCCACGACCCGGCCGTCACGGACGAAGGTCCGACCGCCCGCGGCCTTGACGGCAGCAGCGGCCATCTTGTTGTAAGCAGCCAGTTTCTCGGGGTCCGAAATGGTGCGGTAGGCGCTGACCCAGTAGCCCTTGGGCATGGAACCTCCAGTGTGGGGATGAGTGCGTCTGGCATACGGGTTGGTCGTGCACGAGCGCCGGCGGGCGGGGGCGAGGCTTGTCAGCGTTGTGATCACCACGGAGCCGATGCCGATCAGCGCCGCGGGCCGGTCCGGTCCAATGGGTCCGGGGTGGCGGCGTACGTCAGGCCCATGTCCGGGGGCGGGCGTCGCGCGACCCTGGTGGCCAGGCCGTAGGGGGCTGCCCGATGGCGGCGGATGCTCCAGGAGCGGCGTCGTGACGACTCACGCTCGAAGCATAGTGTTTTTGTATTCATGGTTGATGGAAATGGTCGGCGGGTGCGGGTTCGGGTGCGGGTGCCCTCGACCGCTGGGAGCCGATGACGCCGAGGTGCGCCGCGTACGCCTCCTGGTGCTGCCCGCGCCTCGGGGCCGCTGTGAACGGCGGGGATCACAGCACGGATCGATAGCCTGCCGGGTATGACTGACGGCATCGCGTGGATAGGTGCGCATCACCACACCCCCACGACAACTACCGTGCCCGGCATGCTCGGAGGGATCTCGCTCACCGCGGCCAAGGGCATGGGGGCGGACGACCTCCTCATCGCGCTGGGCGCCGACTTCGACGAGCTGGCCGCGCGCACTCCGTACAGAGACCTCTCCATCCCGGTGATTCGGCCGGGGACACCGTCTCCACGCGTCAATCCCGTCATGTACGGCTCGTGCGGAGAGTGGACGTACGTGCTTGAGGACTGGGGAGCGGCGACGTGGGCGAGCGGCTACCGGCGGATCATGTCCATGCGGCCCTGTGGCCAACCCTGGTTCTGGATCACTTTCCATGCCGGGACCACACCGCGGACACCAGCGGTGTCATGAAGTGTGCGCGGAAGTAGGTCGAGGACCCGGCGCAGTCCAGGAAAGCAGCGAGCATCAAGGTGTCCTCGGCGCGCATCGCGAGGAGGCGGTGGGCGGCGCGGTGGAAGGGCGGCACCTCGGCCAGCATGCGCAGGTGCGGCCCGCGCAGGGCGTTGCGCGGCTGGGCGAGCAGTCCGCGAAGGCCCCGAGCGTCGGCGTAATCAGACCGCATCCCTCACACCGAACGGACATGCTCATCTCCGAATCCTGTGTAGAGAAGCCGAGTTCACGAAAGAGCCTGAGCAGGTTCGGGTAGGTGCGGCGGTTGCGCACGCTGAAACCGGAGTCCACGCGGTGGATGCGCCCGTCGAGCGAGGTCAGGTCGTGGGTGTCGGCGTGGCCGCCGAGACGGGCGTCGGCCTCGTACAGGGTCATGGACCCTGCCCAGGATGTACGCGCGGCTGTCAGTCCCGCGACTCCGCTGCCGATGACCGCTGTGCGGCGCGGCTACGGGCATCTGTCGCCCGCCCGCTCGACATCGCGCAGGACGGTCGTCCCATGGTTCTGTCTCCGTCCCCGGACGGATGAACGGCGATGTCAGGGAGCTGGTTCGCGGGCCTCGAGGTCTGCGGCCCATCCCACTTGACGAGGGGCGTCCGAACAGGCCCGGCCGATCGGGCCTGTTCGGACGCCCTGCACGAGGCACACGTGCTGCCGTGCTCGCCTCCCGTCAAGGCGACCGGGCAGGGCGCGTGTCCTCGGTCCGGTGCGGTGTCAGCTCTTGGGCATGAGGACCGTGTCGACGATGTAGACGTTGGCGTTGGCGGTCTGGACGTTGCCGCAGACCACCTTGGCGGAGTCATTCACCGTGTAGGACTCACCCGAGCCGGAGGTCATCACCTTCGACTTCTCCAGCGTGTCGAAGGAGCCGTTCTCCAAGTCCTTCGGAGCGAGCTTCTGGCCGACGACGTGGTAGGTGAGGATCTTGGTCAGCTGAGCCTTGTCGTTCAGCACCGTGTCCAGGGTGGCCTTCGGGATCTTCTTGAAGGCGTCGTTGGTCGGCGCGAACACGGTGATGTTCTGCGCGTTATTGAGGGTGTCGACCAGTCCGGCCTTCTTCACCGCCGAAACCAGCGTGGACAGGGCCGGATTGTTGGAGGCTGCGGTGGCGACCGGGGCCTTTGCCATGCCGTCGAAGGACCCGGCGCCGTTCTTCGGCACGGCCGAACAGGCGGGGCCGAACGGCTGGGCCATGCTGCTCGCGTCGTTGGAGCCGCTCATGCCGTCGCTGCTCCTGATTGCCGGTGCCGACACCTTGTCCGAGGAGTCGGACTTCCCCGAGTCACTGCTGCCGTTGGAGCAGGCACTCAGGGCCAGCGGCAGGACGGCGGCAGCGGCGAGAAGGCCGGCGGTACGACGGATGCGGGTGTTCATCATGTTCTCCTGTTGGACGGTGCGGCCGCGGTGCGGCTGCACTCGGGGGTGTTGCGGAAAGGTGGTTCGGTAAGGCCACCGCCCACTTGTGACGGGGCAGGTGATCAGTCGACGGTCACGACCACGGAGTGCTGTCCGCTGGCGCCGTCCGGGACAGTGCGGGCGCGTCTGTCGGTCTGCACTGTGCCGGTGCGGTCGGTAGCTCGCACGGTGAGGGTGTGGCCGCCCTTGCTGGCCTGCCAGGGAATCGACCACTGGCGCCAGGTGTCCCGGCTGTCCTCGGCGGCCAGGTGGGCTTCCTGCCAGGGCCCGTCGTCGATACGGACCTCGACCCTGTCGATGCCTCGGTGCTGGGCCCAGGCGACGCCGGCGACCATCACTGTTCCGGCCTTGGGCCGGGCGAAGGGCTTGGGTGTGTCGATGCGGGACTCGGTCTTGATCGGGGCCTTGCGGGCCCAGCCCCGCTTGACCCAGTACGCATCGTAGGAATCGAAGGTGGTGAGCTCGATGTCCTTGATCCACTTGCAGGCGGAGACGTATCCGTAGAGGCCGGGGACGACCATCCGCACCGGGAAACCGTGTGCGAAGGGCAGCGGTTCACCGTTCATGCCGAGGGCGAGCATGGCGTCCCGGCCGTCCAACAGGTCCTCGACGGGGCTGCCGATCGTCATGCCGTCCACCGACCGCGCCACCAACTGGTCCGCCGGGCCGCCCCGGGACGGAGCCTTGACCCCGCATTCGGCCAGCAGGTCTGCCAGCCGCACGCCGGTCCAGCGTGCGTTACCGACATAGGGCCCGCCGACCTCGTTCGACACGCAGGTCAGGGTGATGTCCCGCTCGATCAGCTCCCTGCGCAGCAAGTCGTCGAAGGAGTACGTGACCGGGCGGCGCACGCCCGTGCCGTGGATACGCAACCGCCAGCCGGTGGCATCCACCTTGGGCACCACCAGTGCGGTGTCCACCCGGTAGAAGTCGTCGTTCGGGGTGACGAAGGGGCTGATTCCGGGGACTCGTGGCCCAGCCCTCTTGTGCGCCGGCCTCGCCGGTGACCCAGGAGGGGGCAGCACGACCTTCCTGCGTGAGGCGATCGCGTCCTGACCGCGCGAGGCGTTCAGCGACCGGCCGACCGTGCCCACCACAGCGGAGGCCGCCGCGGCGGACGCGGCCGCGAGAACGAATCCCCTCCGGTCCCACCCCTCGGAGGTGGGCGGACCGGCTCCCACTTCCTCGGCCATGGACTCGGTTGCCGACGCCAGTGGGAACGTCACCGCAGTCAGGCGGCTGACCAGGACGTACAGAAGCAGAGCCCCGGCCACAGCTCCCACCACGGAGGGCAGCGCGTCGGTGAAGCCGGTGGAGTCGGGACGGCCGACGGCGGCAGTTGCCCCGACGGCCCCGAAGAGAAGGACCCCGACGGCTCCGACCCGACGGAACCGCATCGCCAGCACTCCCAGCACCAGAGCCAGTACGGTCAGCACGGCAAGGATGCCGAGCTGCAGCACGAGCTTGTCGTCGGTGCCGAAGCGGCGGATCGCCCAGTCCTTGACCTCGGCGGGCGTCGCGTCGATGGATGCGCCGCCCACCACGACGACCGGACTGGACTGCGGACGCACCGCCGTCGCGACCAGTTCGGCCACCGCCAGCGCCGCGAAGCCGGCCAACGCCCCGCTCAGCGCACCCAGCGCCAGACGCGGCAGACCTGGCAGTACCCGCTGATCCTTCTCTTCGTCCCTCACGCGGCGAATTCGGTTCTGGCCTGCGGGGCGGATTGGTCCCCGACTTGATCAGGTGAAAAAAGATCCTGGACCAATCCACCACGCATTCCGCAACGGATTAACCCAATTGGACACCGACGGACATCGCCTTCACCGTCGCCTACGCAGGCATCAACCCCAGGAGCCCGACTCCGAGTACGGCAAGGAATCCGGCCGGCTCATCCTCGCCATCGACGGCGACGAGGCCAGCCCCGTCACCCTCAAGCTCCCCGACCCGGCATCCGTCGACCCGCTGATAGCCACCAACTGGCACACCAACGCTGCCAACGCGGTCCCTTACGCTGACTGACAGTGAGGCTGTACGTGAGCGTTCCCCGGCCGGGCCTGTCCGGTCCATCACCTTCACCTGGCCGAGCCCGGGCTTCCTATGCCTGAGGGGTCCTCGAAGGCGGATGCTCACCGGCCTGCTTGCACTTCCGGGCTCGGTGAGCTCGCGGGCGAAGGCATCGGTGATGCCGTGGGTGCGGGCGGCGGTCAGGTAGCGGTATGGGGGTCGCTATGCCGAACCCGGCGGCGAGCTGGACGTAGGTGTCACGGCACCGCGGATGGGCCAGGGCGAGGAGAGCCTGACGGCCGGCGGTCGGACGCCGCCACCGGGTCCCGAGCCCTTCTCGCCGGGCGACGAGCCGTCCAGTCAGGTACCGCAGGGGGCTGCTGGGCAGGTCGATGGACGGCGGATGGACAAGCACACGAAGCTCCTGGCGGACGGTGGATCTTGGCCATGGACCCGTTTACCAGCAGCTTCGTCGTCCCGCAGATCCGTCCAACCCTCGTCCAGCGCCGTCAGGTTGGAAAAGGCCCACTGGCCGCGCGAATCGGCCGGCAGGCCGTGGGTATCGCCGCCGAGACCGGTTCCGCACGGATCTTCAGCCAGCTTGACCGGCTCGACCAGGCATTGGCCCCGGCAGTCGAGGAGGACGACGTGGCCGAGTTCCGGGCCTCGCCCGACCGCATCGTTCTGCATCCCGGCTGACCTCGCACGCGCACACCTCCTGGAGACGACATGCCCCGCCCCTATGTCCTGCTGTCCGGGGCCGTGTCGATCGACGGCCACCTCGACACCCGCCCGGGCGAGGAACGGCTACTGCTTTCCAACGAGGACGACTTCGACCGCGTCGACTCCGTACGAGCCGATGCCGACGCCATCCTCGTCGCCGCCGGACAGCCGGAGACCGCTCGACGGAGCGGCCTCGGACGCCCGCCGGCGCGGGGACGCGCCGCCTCGGGTACGTGGACGCTCACGGCCCGCCGCTGCCGTAGGGGGCGTAGAGGTCGAGGAGCCGGACCCGGGCGGCATGCAGCCGCTGGGCCACGACGCGGCCGACCCAGACCGCGATCGACCGACCGAACTCCGCGTCCTCGGCGCAGAGCGCCCGGACCGCTTCGGCGTCGAACTCCCAGGCCCGGACCGGGCTCATCGCCTCGGCGCCCAGATGCCAGGTGAACGGCGGGTAGTGCCAGGACCAGCCGATCAGTTCGCCGTGGCCGAGCGACTCGATGACGGCGTGCCGGCGCCCCGGCACACGCAGGTCGAGGGCGACGGTTCCGGTGCGGATGATCCAGAACCGGTCGGCGTGCCGCCCCTCCTCGAACAGACGCGTACCGGCGTCGAAGGAGGTTTCCCGGGCGAGGTCCAACAGCCGCTCGCGGTGCTCGGCGGGCAGCGCGGTGCCGATGGTGGTGGCCGAAGTCATCTCAGCGGCTCCCTTCGTGGTCACTCCATCCAGGGTGACCGCTCACGGGGCACGCCACCACGGGCCGCCCGGGTCCGACCGGAGGCCCAACGGCCCCTGTACACGGCCCGCCGCACGGCTCCCCTTCGGCGGTCTCCGCCACGTGCGGGGGTACGCCCCTGCCGTCGGCGTCCGGCCGGCACTCCGCCACCGGATGCCTCCCGGCCCAGGGCCACTACCGTGAAGGTGTGGCCCCATCGCGTCGCACGGGGCCGCAGCGGAGGCATCGTGGGCGACAACGACAGGTCACGCGACCACTGCGGAGAGAGGCGTCGTCGGCTGGGCACGCTCCCCAGCGGTCTGCAGGACCGGCTTGCCGCGGTGATGCGGGAGCCGGTGGAGATGGCCCAGCTGTTGGACGCGGTCATGTCGGTGGGCCGGGAACTCGATCTGCCCCGCGTGCTGCGCCGGATCGTCGAAGCGGCGGTGGTCGTGGTCGACGCGGAGTACGGGGCGCTCGGAGTGGTCGGTGAGGGAACCCGGCTGGCCCAGTTCCTGCCGGTGGGCCTCACGGCGGAGCAGTACGAGGCCATCGGGCCCCTGCCGGAGGGGCACGGCATTCTCGGTGAGCTGATCCGCCATCCCGAGCCGCTGCGGCTGGTGGAGCTCTCCGAGCACCCTTCGTCGTACGGTTTTCCGCGGAACCACCCTCCGATGCACTCGTTTCTGGGGGTTCCCATCCGGGTCCGCGACAAGGTCTTCGGCAATCTGTACCTGACGCAGAAGCGGGGCGGCCAAGCCTTCGACGCCGAGGACGAGGCCGTGCTGTCCACGCTCGCGGTCGCGGCGGGAGCGGCCATCGAGAACGCCCGTGTCCACGCGGAGACACGTGACCGTCAGCACTGGCAGGAAGCCGGCAACGAGGTCGTCGCCGCTCTGTTGAGCGGGGCGGGCCAGACCCGTGTCCAGCGGATGATCGTCGGTCACTCCGCGCGCATCCTTGCCGCGGATCTCGGAGTGCTGGCACTGGCCGCCGACAAGAAGAGCCTGCGCGTGGTGGAGGCGTCCGGGCTGGATGCCGAGTCGCACCGCGGGCTGGTCCTGCCGCGGAACGGCTCGTTCTCCGGTGCGGCACTGGACGCGGGCGAGCCGATCACCAGCCCCGATGTGGAACACGACCCGAGGATCACGGAGGGACCACGGCGATGGACGGGACTGGGCCCCGCTGTCGCGGTTCCGATGATCGCGGGGGGCCGGGCCCGAGGAGTACTGCTGCTGGCCCGGACACGGGAACGTCCTGTCTTCACCGATGCTGAGACCGCGCCACTGCTGGCGTTCGCCGGACAGGCCGCGCTGGCGATGGAGCTCACCGAGCGACGGGATTCCGCCGAACAGATCGCCCTGCTGGAGGAACGCGACCGCATCGCCAGGGATCTGCACGATCTGGCCATTCAGCGGCTGTTCGCCACGGGGATGACGTTGCAGAGCGTGGTGCGCCTGGTGGAACAGCCGGAGGCGAGTGAGCGGCTGCTGCGGGCGGTGGATGATCTGGACGAAACCATCAAGATCATCCGGTCCACCATTTTCGGACTCCGTGTCACCGGTTCGGGCCGGGCCGGCCAGGGACTGCGTGTGCGGGTGGCGACCACCGTCGAGCAGGCCGCCAGGACGCTGGGGTTCCAGCCGTCGCTGCGGCTGGCGGGACTGATCGACACGGATGTTCCGGCCGGAATCGCCGAGCAGGTGATCGTGGTGCTCGGCGAGGCGCTGAGCAACGTCGCCCGACACGCACGGGCGACGGCGCTGGACATCTCGCTGGTGGCGGAGAAGGGCGAAGTGGAGCTGGTCGTGTCCGACAACGGCGTGGGCATGCCCCGGCATGCCCCGTCCCGGAGCGGGCTGGACAACCTCACCCGCCGTGCGGAGAAGCTCGGCGGCGCCATGAGGGTCGAGGAGTCCGCGCAGGGCGGTACCAGGCTGAGCTGGCGGGTGCCGTTGCGCCTCTCCTGATGCCCGTGCCGGACCGGACACGAAGGGATCAGGCCGGGTGGTGCCCGGCGGAGGGCGGGGACGTTCCAGCGGCGTGGGCGTCCGCGGCGTGCGCGGCGATCACGGCCGCCTGGATGCGGCGTTCGACACCGAGCTTGGCAAGCAGGCGGGAGATGTGGTTCTTGACCGTCTTCTCGGACAGGTAGAGACGCTTGCCGATCTGGCTGTTGGTGAGCCCTTCGCCGATCAGCGCGAGGACGTCCTTCTCCCTCGGGGAGAGCGCCGCCAGCGCGTCGCCCTCCTCGGAACCGGTACCGGAGCCCTCCTCGCGCAGGCTGCTCATCAGCCGTGCCGTGGTCGACGGATCGAGGGTCGAGCGCCCGGACGCCAGTGTACGGACGGCGGCGACGAGGTCCGTGCCCTTGATCTCCTTCAGCACGTACCCGGCCGCACCGGCCATGATGGCGTCGAGCAGCGCCTCGTCGTCGTCGAACGAGGTGAGCATCAGGCAGGCCAGCTCCGGCATGCGCGAGCGCAGTTCACGGCAGACCGTGATCCCGTCGCCGTCCGGCAGCCGCACATCGAGGACCGCCACATCGGGGCGGAGCGCCGGGCCCCGGGCCAGCGCGTGGTCGGCCGTGCCCGCGTCGCCGACGACCTCGATGTCGGGCTCCGCGTCGAGCAGATCCTGCACACCTCGCCGGACGACCTCGTGGTCGTCCAGCAGGAACACGCGGATCGGATTCTGTGCGGAGAACTCCGTTCCGTCGCCCATGATGGCCCTCCTCCTCTCCAAGGGTCGCGCGGTTCTCCCGTCTCCTCACTGCGGGGCCGGTCCGTCGGGTACGACGGCGACAGGGCAGGAGGCGTAGTGCAGCACCGCGTGGTTGACCGGGCCGAGGCGCGAGCCGGGGTGCCCGTCGGCCCGCCGCGCGCCGACGACCAGGAGTTCCGCGCCCTGGGCCGCCTCGATCAGTACCTGGTGGGCGGGGCCCTGGACCACGGACCGGTGGATGTCGGCTCCGGGCCCGGACCGTTCCAGTACGGCCAGGACTTCTTCCAGGTGGTCGGCGGCCTCCTGACGATGTGCGGAGGTCGGGGAGCCGGAGAGCAGCGGATGCTTCGCCGCTTCGTGCGCGGGGCAGCGCCAGGCGCGTACGGCGATCAGCTCGCCGTGGCGCGAGACCGCCTGGGCGAGTGCGAAACGTACGGCCGCGGACGGTCCCGCGGCATCGCCGATCCCGACGACGACGCGGGCCGGCTCGGGCGGGATCTCCGGCGCGGCGGCGGGTACCACGACCACCGGGCAGTGGGAGCGGCCGGCGACGGCGAGGCTCACCGACCCCAGGAGCATTCCGGCGATCCGGCCGCGGCCACGGGAGCCGAGCACGAGCAGGGCGGCCTGGTGGCTCTCGCGCACCAGCGCGTGGACCGGATCCTCGGGCCGCACGTCGGCGGTCGTCCTCACCTCGGCATGGAGGCGCTCCACCCGTTCCTGCGCGGACGCGACGAGGTGCTCGGCGAGAACCCGCTCCGCCGGCCGCCCGGTGTCGAACGTGGGCCACGCGGTCTCATAGCGCTCCCACAACGACGCGTGGACGACGCGCAGCGGAAGCCGTGAGCGCGCCGCTTCCGAGGCGGCCCAGTCCAGGGCGCGGAGGCTGCCCTCCGACCCGTCCACTGCGGCGACTATCGGGAACTGCATGGCTCCTACCGCCTTCCTCGAAGAGGCGTCGCCCCGTGCGGGACCTGTCGGCTCCGGCCCGGGGCGGATCGGCCGCCTCCGCCTCCGCCACGGGTGGGTCCCGTGGTGCGGGAAGGGAATCCGGACGTCTTCTCAGCATGGGGCGGTTCGTCGGCCGGTGCGTAGGGGCCGTTCGTCCCTCGTCCGGTCCGGACGGTTCCTCGGAGGGGACGGCTCCGTGGCCCTACCGGTTCGGAACCGGGCCCTCGAGCGAGCAGTCCACGCCCACGACGCCCTCCACGGACCGTGCGAGGCGGGCGGCGACGGGAATCAGCGCCGCGTCGGGTACACGGCCGGTGAGCGTGGCCACGCCCTGGGCGACATCGATCCGAACGTTCCGGTCCCCTCCCGGGAACAGCGTGCCGAGGACCTCTTGTCGTATTTCGGCGGCGAGATCCTCGTCGGGGCGCAGGAAGACCTTGAGGAGATCGGCCCGGCTGACAACGCCTTCGAGCCTGCCGTCCGTGTCCACCACGGGGAGGCGCTTGACGCGCCGGACGGACATGAGTCGCGCGGCCTGCGGCAGGGAGGCGTCGGGCCCGATCGTGACAGCGGGGCTCGACATCAGCGCAGCCCGGACCGCACCGGACTTGGCGGTGTCCGCAAGGCGGCGCATCTGCTCGATCATGCCGGGCGGAGGATCGCGGAACTCCTCCTTCGGGAGCAGGTCGGCCTCGGAGACGACACCGATGACGGCACCCCCGTCGGTGACGACCGGCAGGGCGGTGACCTCGTGCCGCCGCATCGTGTCGGCGATCTCCCTGAACTCCTTGTCCGGCGCGACCGTGACGGCGTTCCGTGTCATGACGTCGCTTACGGTGTACCGGTTGGGGGCCATGGCGGATTCCTCTATGGACGAGGGGCGGGCGGGCGACGCCCCTGGATGGTTTGTGCCGGTCAGCGGACCAGGACGGCCTCTCCCGGCCTCGGGACGACCGCGGTCCAGCCCAGTTCACGGTCGATCCGGTCGCGCAGGGCTTCGGACGACTGTTCTTCCCCGTGCACGATGTAGGTGGCGCGGGGCGCGGGGGCGCCGCGCAGCCAGTCCATGATCTGGTCGGCGTCCGCGTGCGCCGAGAAGTGCGGGATGTCGGCGACCTCCGCGCGTACGGGTACGTACTCGCCGAACATCTTGAGCGTGCGGGCCCCGTCGACGAGGTCGCGGGCTCTGGTGCCGGCGGCGGCGAAGCCGACCACGACGACGGTGTTGCGCGGATCGGGCAGAAGGCGGTGGAGGTGGTGCAGCACCCGGCCGCCGGTGGCCATGCCGGCCGAGGAGACGATGACCGCGGGCCCGGTCACGCTGTTGATGGCGATGGACTCCTGGACGGTCCTTGCGGCGAGGAACGGAGCCGGACTGATCGCTTCCTCGCCCAGGGCGAGGACCTCGGGCCTGATCTCCGAGGACCCGGCACGCAGCGCCTCGCGGTAGACGTCGAGAGCCGCCAGGGCCATGGGGCTGTCCACGAAGACCGGAACGGAGCGCGGCAGTACCCCACTGCGTCGCAGTCCGGCGAGTTCGTGCAGGACGACCTCGGTACGGTCGATCGCGAAGGCGGGAACGACGGCGGTGCCGCCCCGTGCGAACGTGCGGGCCAGTACGGCCGCGAACTCCGCCCGGGCTCTTTCGGGCTCGTGGGTGCGGTCGCCGTACGTCGACTCCATGAGCAGCACGTCCGCGCCCGAGAACGGCTCCGGAGGCAGCAGGAGGGGGTGGCCGGGGCGGCCGAGGTCACCGCTCGCGGCGAGTGTATGGCCGTCCTCGAGGGTGAGGCGGGCCCAGGCCGAGCCGAGTATGTGCCCGCCGTGGTGCAGGGTCAGCCGGGTGCCGTCCATGATCTCGGTCTCGTCGCCGACCGGGACCGGGTCGAAGTACGTGAGGGTGGTGTCGACGTCGGCATCGTCGTAGAGCGGTTTGGCGGGCCGGTGCTTGGACCAGCCGTGCTCGTTGGCGTGCTGGGCGGCCTCCATCTGGAGACGTGCGCTGTCCCGCAGGACGATTCCGGCGAGCCGGATGGTGTGGGGGCTGGCCAGGATCGGCCCTCGGAATCCGTGCCGGACCAGCCGGGGCAGATAGCCGCAGTGGTCCAGATGGGCGTGGGTGACGACCACGGCGTGGATGGACGAGGCGTCGCACGGCAGTTTCGCCCAGTTGCGCCGGCGCAGGTCCGCGAGGCCCTGGAACAGGCCGCAGTCGACGAGGATCCGGGCGTGGTCGCTCTCGACGAGGAACTTGCTGCCGGTGACGGTCCGGACGCCGCCGAGGAAGCGCAACAGCGCGGGCCTCGGAGCGGATACGGGCGGCTGAGCCTCTGCCTCGGGCATCGTCGGCCTCCTCTCCCCTGGAAGACAGCATCTTCACCGTCGCACCACCCGGCACGGGAGGGATGGGCCGGGCAGGCCTCGGCGGGGGCCGCCCGGCCCATGGGGGGGCAGGCAAGGGGCAGGCAAGGGAAAGGGGCCTTGTGGACGGGGCCGGTCGGTCCCGTCCTTGGCCCCGTCGGCACTGCGGCGACACGGTCCGAGGCGTGATCGTGGATGCAGGACGTGCCCCGCCCCTGAAGAGGTGGCGGCGAGGCGGAGGGACCGCCCTGGATCGGCCCGGTGGCTTTGCATGACAGGGTCCGCGCTCCCCGGTCCCGTCCACGCCGTGCGGAGCGGCGCCACCGCCGAGGATCTTCCCGAGGCGAGCTTCGCCGGACAGTTAGGAGACCTGTCTGAACGTGCGTGGACCCGCCCAGCCGCTGGTGTCTTGTCACCACTGCCACTCCTCGCTGTTCACCGACCGGGCGAGCGCCCGCGATCCGTTCTCACCGGCGCGGAGGTCCGGCGACTGGCGAAGTGGGCGATGGCTGTCGAGACGCACTACGGCTGCCCCATGGACCTGGAACGGGCCGAGGACGGCCCGACCGGGCAACTGACGATCGTGCAGGCCCGCCCCGAGACCGTGCACAGTCCCGCCGACGCGCGACGACGCTGCGCCGCTGTCGTCCGACAGCCACTCCGCGACAGGCTCTCGTCGAAGGCACGGCGGTCGGCGAGGCCATCGGCTCGGGCCCGGTCGTCGTCCTCGACTCGCCGGTCTCTCGCGACCGGTTTCCGACCGGGGGCGTTCTGCCGGCACACACCTCTTCGTGGTCGCCCATGTTGGGGGTGGTCCGGGGCGGAGCGTGCTTCTGAATCGTCTCCCACCGCATGCGGCCCTCCTCGTGTCCGGCCTCTCCCCGACCATCCGCCACGCGTCCGGCCGCCCGCACTGGGCCGAACGGCCCCGCCGGGTGGCCGGACGGGGTTCGGAGACGGCCGCCGGGATCTCAGGGGAGCGGGCCGAAGGACCGGAGGGACCCCGGGGATGGGCCGAACGGCCTCAGCAATCTGGATCCGTCCGCGCTGGACTGTGTGTGTCGGCACCTGAGACCGAACAGCGAGGAGGCAGGACGATGACCACCCTGAAACGCGCGCAGAGGTTCCCCTTCCCGGAGGTCCCGGAGTGGTTCGAGAACCTGCCCGCCAGGTTCGCGATGCCCACCATGGGCGAGCTGTACACCGTGCGTATCGAGGACTACACGGAGAACGGCCGCTACGTGGTGCGGGCGGAACTCCCGGGGACGTCTCCCGAGAACATCGACGTCTTCATCAGCGACGGTGTGCTGACGGTCCAGGCCGAACGCACCGAGAAGGAAGCGGACAGGAACCACAGCGAGATCCGCTACGGCGTGATGAGCCGCAGCGTGTCGCTGCCGTCGGGTGCGGACGAGGAAGACGTCACGGCGGACTACACCGATGGCATGCTCACGGTCAGCGTGGGCATGGGCGCGGAGAAGCCGTCGACCAGGCACGTGGAGATCAAGCACGGCGGCTGAGAAGGCCGGCCGGGTGGGCAGGAGTCGCGGTTCGGGACGGTCGGCGCGTCCCACTCGGCCGGCTCCCCACTCCCGGGTTCACCGCGCCGCACGGTGACCCGCCGAAGAAGGTGATGGATGTGATGTGGCACAGCGGCTGGGGCGGGGGTGGATGGTTCCTCATGATCATGATCGCGATCCTGCTGTGGGGTCTGCTGACCCTCGGAATCGTCGCCCTCGGCCACTGGCTCATCGGCGCCGGGCGCGGCCGCCGGAACGGTGGGCCGTCGTCGGGCGGGAACGGCTGGGGCGATCGACGGGCCGAGGAATTGCTCGCGGAGCGATTCGCACGCGGAGAAATCGACGAGGACGAGTACAGACGCCGCCTCACACTCCTGCGCGAGCACCGGTGATCGCGCCGTGCCGTCCTCATCCGGTCGGCTGCTGGGCCGTGCGGTCCGCCCGCCCGCGGTCGGCCGGTCCCTGGTGAGCGTTTACGGCCGGTCCCTGGTGAGCCTGGTGAGCGTTTGCCGGGGCGATGTCGCGGTGCGACGCTTGGGGCATGGTGCGCGTGCCGGATGAGGAGGCGCTGACCGGGTGGGCCGTAGGGACCCCCGGCCCGGTCGAGGGCGGCCCACTGATGCGGATACGGCGGACTGTCCCTTCCCCCGGCCCCGGTGAACTGCTGCTCGGAGTCGAGGCGTGCGGTGTGTGCCGCACCGACCTGCACCTCGCCGAGGGCGACCTGCCCCCGCATCGGGCATCGACCGTTCCCGGCCATGAGATCGTGGGGCGGGTCGTCGCCGTCGGTGGAGACGTCACGGACTTCCGGGTCGGTGACCGAGCGGGCGGGGCCTGGCTCCGCGGGACCTGCGGCCGTTGCCGCTACTGCCGGGCGGGCCGTGAGAACCTGTGCCCGGACTCCCGGTACACCGGCTGGGACGCGGACGGCGGATTCGCCGAAGCCGCCCTCGTACCGGCCGACTACGCCTACCGGCTCCCGGACGACCAGGACGCCGCGCTGCTGGCGCCGCTGCTGTGCGCCGGGATCATCGGCTACCGCGCCCTGCGCCGCAGCGCCCTGCCCGCCGGGGGGCGGCTCGGGATCTACGGTTTCGGGGCCTCGGCCCATCTGGCGGCACAGGTAGCACTGGCCGAAGGAGCGACGGTGCACGTCCTCACCCGCTCGGCGCGAGCCCGCGAGCTCGCCCTCGGACTGGGTGCCGCCTCCGCGCGCGGCGCCTACGACCGCCCGCCGGAACCACTGGACTCGGCGATCCTGTTCGCACCGGTCGGTGACCTGGTTCCTGTGGCGCTGGAGGCGCTGGACCGCTCGGGCACACTCGCCGTCGCCGGTATCCACCTCACCGACGTTCCCGTCCTGAACTACCAGCGGCACCTCTTCGAGGAACGGAACCTGTGCAGCGTCACCTCGAACACCCGGCAGGACGGCCGCGACTTCCTGGAGACGGCGGCCCGGATCGGCATACAGGTCACGACCAGCCCCTATCCGCTCGACGCCGCCGACCAGGCACTCAGGGACCTTGCCGCCGACCGGGTCGACGGTGCCGCCGTCCTTGTCCCCTGATGACGTCGGGCCCGCCCCGTGCGGCGGGCCCGACGGGCGAACCGCCCTCTACTGCTCCGGCACCAACTCCATGCGGACGTCCACAACGCCTTCGACCGCCCGAACGGCCTGGGCCAGGACCGGTACCAGAGAACGGTCCCGCAGAGGTCCCTGAACAGTCACGACACCGTCCAGCACAGTGAACTCCACCGGATCCGCGAGAGACAGCTCGGCCAGTACGACGGACCGGATCTCCTCACCGATCTCCTCGTCCGTGCGCAGGAACACCTTCAACAGGTCACCGCGGCTCACGACGCCCTCCAGCATGCCGAGAGCGTTCACGACGGGCAGTCGCTTCACCCGCTTGCGCGCCATGATGCGGGCGGCTTCGGCGAGTGTGGCGTCGGGGTGGACGGTCACGGCCGGAGTGGACATCAGGTCGACGGCGAGCACGGCGTCGGCCTTGGACGCCTCCCCCATCTGATCGGGCAGCCGGGGGCCGTCCCGCCGGAACTCCTCCTTCGGCAGGAGGTCGGCCTCCGAGACGACCCCGACGACACGGCCCTCGCCCTCGAGGACCGGCACGGCGCTGACTCTCCACTGCCGCATCAGCTCGACGATCTCCTTGTAGGAGGCTTCGCGGCCGATGGCCACGGCCGTATGGGTCATGACATCGCTGACGGTGTACGGGGACGCGGCCATGGGGCGCTCCTTCCGGACGGCCGGGGCACGAAGACGTGCGCCGGCACCGGGCGTTCAACCCGGCGGCTCCACGTCGAGGGCGAGGTTGCCGTGGGCATGGTCGATGGATTCGTGCAGGGCCACGACTCCGTCGACGGAACGGCACAGCCGCACGATCACGGGAATGTCCGCCCGCTCGTCGACGCGGCCCGTCAGGGTCACGACCCCTTCGGCGACGGCGACGCGGACCGTGTCCGGAGCGAGCCCGAGGGTCCCGGACAGCACGTCGTGCTCGATCTCGTCACGGATCGCGGAATCACCGCGGAGGAAGGGGCGCAGCAGATCACTCCGGCTGACGATCCCGACGAGCCGACCCGTCTCGTCCGTCACCGGAAGCCTTTTCACCCCCTTGCGGTGCATGGTCCGGGCCGTCTCGACGAGGTTCCACCCCGGCTGCGCCGTGATCGCGGGCGAGGTCATCAGCTGGGCCGCCGTCTCGGCGGGTTCCTGTCCGTCCGCCCGGGGCAGGGACCTGGCACCCGCCCACCGGCCCTCCGGGTCGGGAAGTCCGGCGGTCGCCCCCAGCAGGTCGGCCTCGGAGACCACACCCAGCGGGCGCCGGTTCTCGTCGACGACGGGCACCGCCGAGACGTCGTCGTCGGCGAAGAGCCGGGCGATGTCCTTGAACGAAGCGGAGGGAGTCACGGTGACGACGTTGTGCGTCATGACCTCGGAAACCGTGCGGTGCTGCATGACGGTCCTCCTCCAGGAGCGTGGAATCCCGGCGGATTCCACCCTGCGGCACCGACGCCGCGGACGGGCAGTGCCGAACGGTCCTGTTCCGGGTCCGGTGGCCCCTATGAGGAGAACACCGGACGGGAGCAGCATGGGCTCGGAACGCGGGCCACCCGGGGAGAAGCCCGGAGACGTACGGCGACGGGAGACGGTGATGGCTGGGACCGAAGTGCCGGACGGCTCGGTGAAACCGCGCGCGGGGCTCTGGGCCCGAACGGGCGACCGGCTTGTCGTGGGCGGTGCCACCGTCGGGGACGAGGGGCGGGACGGAGAGATCGTCGGACTGCACCACACGGACGGCACCCCGCCCTACGATGTCCGCTGGTCGGACACCGGCCGGGTCACCCTGGTGTTCCCCGGCCCGGACGCCCGGGTCCGGCACTACCCACCCGATGACTCCTCCGCCGGACCCCGGCGTCGGCCGCCCAGGAGGAAAGACGATGAACGCCTGTGACAACGTGCCGCACCCGAGCGATTTCGGCCGCCGTGTCGCGACCAGGCGTCGCCGGCTCAACCTCTCCCGGGAGGACGTGGCGGACCGGGTCGGAGCCACCGTCGGCTACATCACCTACGTGGAGGAGCGGTTGCCCGGTCCGGGAACAGGGTTCCTGGTCCGGCTCGCGGACGCTCTGGAGACCACGGTCCAGGACCTGATGGGCATGACGGCCGACCTCCCGTCCGGCGAAGGGCCCGCAGGAGCACGGCCGAGGCTGGAGAGGATCGACGAGAAGGAATGCTGGGCGCTGCTCGGCGACCACGGCGTGGGCCGGATCGCCATCGATGTGGCGGACACGCTTGACGTCGTTCCCGTCAACTACCGGGTCATCGACGGGCGGGTGCTCTTCATGACCACGGCCACGTCCGTACTCGGGCGGGCCGCGGCCGCCGGTGCCGAGATCGCTTTCGAGGAGGACCATGTGGACGAGGCGTTCCGCCAGGGCTGGAGTGTGCTTCTCGTCGGCCCGGTGCGCATCGTCTCGAGCTCGGCCGATCCGCAGTCCCTCCGGGTTGCCGCGCACGCGCAGTCGTGGGCCGGGGAAGGGCGGGACACCCCCGTTCTGCTCCTGCCGCACCGTGTGACGGGGCGCCGGATCCTGGTGCCGGGCGCACCCGGCACCGCCGACGGGGCCGGGGCGCGGGAGCTCTGAACCCGTGGTCGGCGGTCGGGCCGGACGCCATGGGGCCCGAACGGCCCATGGCGGTGAAGGCCGCGACGGTGTCGGCAAACGCATCGCCGGCCACGGGGTGCGCGCCGAACTCCGGGGCGGACCGAAGGAGGAACCATGAACAAGCAGACCGCAGCCCCGCCCGGGCTTGCCGAGGTCGTTGTGGGAATCGACGGTTCACCCTCGGCGCGGACCGCCGCGCTCTGGGCCGCCGCGGAGGCCGATCGCCGCTCGCGCGCTTTGTGTCTCGTGCACGCCGTCGACACCGGTCGGCATGCCCACGCGCGCGACGCGAAATCGGCGCACACGGCACGCGAAGCTGCCCACGAGGTGCTGGCCGGGACGGCGGACGCCGTACGGGAACGCTTCCCGGGCCTCGCCGTCACCCAGAGGGTCGATGAACACGAACCGGTCGCCGCACTCCTGACCTCCGCCGGCCCTCGGGGAACGGTCGTGGTCGGGAGCAGGGGGCTCGGGGGCTTCTCCGCCCTGCTGCTCGGTTCCGTCGGGCTGGGAGTGGCTGCCTGTGCCGAAGTGCCTGTGGTCGTGGTGCGCGGGGAGACCGGGCGCCCGGAGTCGGGCTCGGTGACCGCGGCCGTACGTGACTCCGCAGATCTCGGGTGGCTGCTGCTCGCCGCAGCGGAGGCGGATGTCCGCGGGGCGGCGCTGCGCATCGTGAGCGTGTGGAACGTGCTCGCCAACGTCGGCACCGTCGCGACCATGCTCGACGACCTGGACGAGATGGCGCAGCAGCGGGTGAGGGAGATGAAGGAGCTCGCCGACCATGTGCGTGAGAGGTACCCGGGCCTCATCGTCGGCCATCATGTGGAGGCCGGAACGAGCACCCCGGGCGTCCTGACCGAAGCGAGCGCCCACACCGACCTCATCGTGATGGGCCGGGGCCACCCTTCGACGGGACTGGGGCCGTCCCTCGGGCGCGTCGCCCACGCGCTCATCCACCACGCGCACTGCCCCGTGGAAATCGTTCCGGCAGCGTTCGTGGCCACGGACGGCACGCCGTGACCGGCCTCTTGCCCGGAGCCGATCCCGGGAGACCGGATGCTCCCGCACTGGCCCGGGCCGCTGCCGAGGCGAAACGCAGACGTCCGTGTTCCGATGCCCGAGCGGCGGGTCCGGGAAGCACGGACCATCCCGGTGAAGCGGGCCGGTACCAGCGGCGGGGGCGACCGGCCGTGAGCCGGGGGAACGGCCCGTACGCCGGCGGCCGGACCGGACGTGTGTGAGGGCCCGCCCGGAGGTGTGTGATGACCGTCCACGAGCAGCGGATCCGCCGGTCCGGCCCATCGGGCCGGAACGTCCACGGGCGCATCGCCGTGGTGGCGGTCCTGGTCGTCGCGCTGGTCTGCGGAGCGGTCACCGCCGGGCTCCTGTGGACCACCGGGGTACGGGCCGACCGGGCGTACACCGGGCGCCTGCACCGTGTGACGGCGACGACCACCGGACCGGCCGAGCCCTCCGTGCCCCAGGCGGGGCAGGACGGGTGGCCGGGGGCAGCCGCCCCCGCCGTGTGGGCCTACCAGAAGGGCGTCCACCGGTCCGGAACGGTCGAAGTCCCGCCCCGGACGCCCCAGGGGCACACGGTTCCGGTCTGGGTGGACGCCGCGGGTGCCCCGGCCCGGCCGCCGGACAGCGGGACGGAACGCGTGCTGACCTCGTTCTGCGGCGGTGTCGCGGCGGCCGGCACCGCCGGGGCGGCCGCGGCCGGTGTCCTCCTCGTGATGCGGCGACGCACCGAGGCCCGTACCTTCGCGGCGCTCGACCGCGAATGGGCCCGGGTGGAACCCGTCTGGTCCGGCCGGCCCCGGAGCGGGACCGACAACGACTGAGCCGGACGCTGCCGCACAGCCGGACACAGCGGAGGGGCGTCTCGGCTATGTCCCTCCAGAGGTGAGTTCGCACCGTACGTCCACCACGCCTTCGACGGTTCGCGCCAGCCGCTCCGCCACGGGGATGAGTTCGCCGTCGCTCACCTCACCGGTCAGGATGACGACGCCCGCCTCGACGCGCACCCCCACCTGGTCATGGGACAGAGGGAACAGCCGGCCGACGTCTCCGCGGACCTCGTCGGCGAGATCCGCGTCCGACCGGAGGAAGACCTTGAGCAGGTCGGACCGGCTCACGACGCCCTGGATCAGACCGCGCGGGTCGACGACCGGCAGCCGTTTGACGTGCCGTGTGGCCATCATCCGCGCGGCCTGGGGCAGCGAGGCATCGGGGCCGACGGTGACGGCCGGCGAGGTCATCAGGTCCTCGGCCCGGCCGGAGCCCGCCCTCGCGGCGGCGCCGGGTCTGCGCAGCCGCTCGACGAAGCCGAGGCCGCGGTCGTGGAGTTCCTCCTTGAGAACCAGGTCGGCCTCGGAGACGACACCCACGACCCGGCCTTCCCCTTCGATCACGGGGAGTGCGGTCACCTTCCATCGGTCCATGGCAGTGACGATCTCCTTGAACTCCGCACCGGGCCGGACGGCGACGACCTTCCTGGACATCACGTCGGCGACGGTGAGCGGCGGACGGGCCATGGTGGTCTCCTTCGGCTGGCCGGGTACCGGCCCGCATCCACCTTCCACATCCACACGGCGGCGCAACACGGGCCCGAGGGGGTCGTTCCGGGGACCGGTCGGCCCATGTGCGGTGTCCGGGCCGGGCGCCAGCCTGACGTTGACACCTGCGGGGCGATCCCCGCTGACACCGGGAAGGCGGCTGTCATGAAGGCTCTCGTGTTCCAGGGAACGGGCCGCGTCCAGTGGCAGGACATGCCGGATCCGGGCATCAAGGACTCGGCCGACGCGATCGTCCGTGTCGAGGCCGTCACCATCTGCGGCACCGACCTGCACATCGTCAAAGGGGACGTGCCCGAGGTCGAACCCGGTCGCGTCCTCGGGCACGAGGCGGTGGGCACGGTGGTGGAGACCGGCCAGGACGTCCGGACCGTGGTGCCGGGCGAACGTGTCCTGATCTCCTGCGTCTCCCCCTGCGGACGCTGCCGCTTCTGCCGTGAGTCCCGCTACGGCCAGTGTCTGGGCGGCGGAGGATGGGTCCTCGGCCACACCATCGACGGAACGCAGGCCGAGTACGCCAGAGTGCCCTTCGCCGATCTGTCCGTCCACCCGCTCCCGAACGCCGTCGACAGCTTCGACGCCGTGCTGCTGGCCGACGTCTTCCCCACCTCCTACGAGGTCGGCGTCCTCAATGGCGCTGTCCGGCCCGGAGACACGGTCGTCGTGGTCGGCGCCGGTCCCATAGGACTCGCCGCGATCACCACGGCACGCCTCTACAGTCCGGGACGAATCGTGGCCGTCGACCTGGCGACGACCCGTCTCGAAGCGGCCCGGAGGCTGGGCGCGGACGCCACCGCCACCGCGGACGAGGAGCCCGAGCAGCTCGTGGCCGACCTCACCGACGGCCTGGGTGCCGATGTCGTCATGGAGGCGGTGGGAGTCCCGGAGACCTTCGAGATGTGTACACGGATGGCACGGCCCGGCGGCCGGATCGCCAATATCGGCGTCCACGGCAGGCCGGCGATCCTGCATCTCGAAGACCTGTGGATCAAGGACATCACCCTCACCACAGGTCTCGTGGACACGGTGTCCACCCCCGTCCTGCTGAGCATGATGGCGTCCGGCCGGCTTTCCACCGCGGAACTGGTAACCCACCGCTTCGAACTCGGGCAGATGGAGGAGGCGTACGACGTCTTCGGCCGCGCGGCGGAGACCGGCGCGGTCAAGGTCGCGCTCGGCAGCCCGCAGCACACGGTCGTCGAGGCCGCACAGCCGGTGGCGCGGGGATGAGCGGCCACCGTCCCGGCCGCCCGCCGCCC
The DNA here is from genome assembly GCF_044754785.1 of Streptomyces sp. NPDC092952. NCBI lineage: Bacteria > Bacillati > Actinomycetota > Actinomycetes > Kitasatosporales > Streptomycetaceae > Streptomyces > Streptomyces sp. NPDC092952. The sequence goes on from NZ_JBIVPT010000014.1 coordinate 119,878, forward strand.
CGGGGCGTCGTCCTCGACACCGACGGCGTCCTGCTCGACTCCGCGGCCTTCCACGCGACTGCCTGGAAGGCCGCGTTCGACGCCTGCCTCGCCGAACGGGCATCCGGGGAAGAGAGCTGGAAGCCGTTCGACGCGGACGCCGACTACCGCCGGTTCGTGGACGGCAAGTCCCGCTACGACGGGGCCGAGGCATTTCTGGCCGCCCGTGGAATCCGGCTGTCCCCGGGGCCGCAGGACGCGTCCCCCGGCTGCGACACGGTCCGGGCCGTGGCGGCATGCAAGGAGCGGGAGTACCAGAACCTCCTGCGGGAGAAACCGGTCGCCGCCTTCGAGGACGCCGTGCAGGCACTGACCGCCCTGCGCTCCCTCGGTGTGCCGTGCGCCGCGGTGTCCGCGTCCCGGCACGCCCGGCCACTGCTCGCCGCGGCCGGACTCGACCGGCTCCTGACCGCCGTCGTCGACGGCGCCGACGCCACCAGGCTCGGTCTCCCGGGCAAGCCCGACCCCGCGCTGTTCCTGTGCGCCTCGGGTCTGCTCCGCATCCGGCCCGCGGACGGCGCGGTCGTCGAGGACGCGCTCGCCGGGGTCTCGGCGGGCCGCGACGGCCGTTTCGGGCTCGTCGTCGGCGTCGACCGAACCGCGGACCGGTCCCGCACCGCACCGCTGCGGGAACACGGGGCGGGCCTCGTCGTCGCCGATCTCGCGGAGCTGGTGGCGACCGTGTGGGGAGGGGTCCCATGACTCCGGCGGCCACCTGGCGGTACGACGCGTACGACCCGGCACGGGAGCGGTTGGTGGAGGCGCTCTGCACACTCGGGAACGGCCGGTTCGCCGTCCGGGGGTCCACGCCCGAATGCGCCGCCGACTCCGTCCACTACCCGGGCACCTACCTCGCCGGCTGCTACGACCGCCGTACGTCGTACATCGCCGGGGAACGGGTCGGGAACGAGGACCTCGTCAACCTGCCGAACTGGACGCTCCTGCGCTATCGCTGCCTCCCGGACGACCGGCCCCCCGGAGAACGGCTCGGCCCGGACTCCGACCGGCTGCGCCACTACGACGTACGGCTCGACCTGGACCGGGGCGTCCTCACCCGGCACCTCTTCTTCCAGGACGCCGAAGGGCGCGGCCTGCGCGTCAGCCATCTGCGGATCGTGCACATGGGGGACCCAGGGATCGCGGCCCAGCTCACCACGTTCCACGCGTACGGCTGGACCGGGACGGTCGAGGTCGAGTCGGTCCTGGACGGTGCCGTCGTCAACGCCGGGGTCGAGCGCTACCGGAACCTGGAAGGCCGCCATCTCACCGGCCACCGCAGTGGTTTCGAACCGGACGGCGTCGCCTTCCTGTCCTGCCGCACGAGCGATCCGGGTCACCTGCTCGCCATGGCCGTCCGGACAGTGACCAGCCCCCGACACGGCGGCCGGTCGGTGACCACACCGACCGGAACCGTACAGACGTACCGCCTGCCCCTCGGCCGGAGCCGGTCGGCGACGGTGGTGAAGACCATGGCCCTGCACACCTCGCTGGACCGCCCGTCCGGCTCCCCCCTCGTGGCGGCGGTGGAGGCGGCCGCGCGCGCCCCGGAGCTCCCCGCCCTGCTGGCCACCCACCACGCCGCCTGGCAACGCCTCTGGGCGGAGGGGGAACTGCACGTCCCGGGCGAGGCGGGCCGCGTCCTGCGGCTGCACCTGTTCCACCTGCTCCAGACGGTCTCCCCGCACACGGCGGAGCTCGACGTGGGCGTCCCGGCGAGGGGCCTGCACGGAGAGGCGTACCGGGGCCACGTCTTCTGGGACGAGCTCTTCGTCCTTCCCTACCTCGACCTCCACTTTCCCGAAGTGGCCAGGGGGCTGCTCATGTACCGCCACCGTCGGCTCCCCGCCGCCCGGGAAGCGGCCCGACGCACCGGCCGGAAGGGCGCCATGTACCCCTGGCAGAGCGGGAGTTCCGGAGACGAGGAGACCCAGGAGCTCCACCTCAATCCGCGTTCGGGCCGGTGGCTTCCCGACCGTTCCCGGCTCCAGCGCCACGTCGGCTCGGCCGTCGCGTACAACGTCTGGAAGTATGCGCAGGCCACCGGGGACCGCGGGTTCCTGCATGCCGAAGGTGCCGAGATCCTTCTGGAGATCGCCCGCTACTGGGCCTCCTCGGCGGAGTTCGACCCGTCGCTGGGCCGGTACCGCATCCGCGGGGTGGTGGGCCCCGACGAGTACCACGACGCCTATCCGGGGGCGACGGAGCCCGGCATCGACGACAACGCCTACACGAACGTGACGGCCGCGTGGGTCCTCGCCCGCGGCCTCGACCTGCTGGACGAACTGCCCGCCGCCCGGCGGGACGAACTGCGCGAACGGCTCGCGCTCGACGACACGGCCCTCGCCCACTGGGCCGAGGTGTCACACCGCCTCCACGTGCCGTTCCACCGAGGCGTCGTGAGCCAGTTCGAGGGATACGGGGAACTGGCGGAGCTCGACTGGGCGGCCTACCGGGCCCGCTACGGGGACATCCGCCGACTCGACCGCATCCTGGAGGCCGAGGGCGACACCGTCAACCGCTACCAGGCGTCGAAGCAGGCCGACACCCTCATGCTCGGCTACCTCTTCCGGGCGGAGGAGCTGTCCGGGCTGTTCGCCCGGCTCGGATACCGGATGGACGACGAGACCTGGCGCGACACCGTCCACCACCACCTGGGGCGTACCAGCCACGGTTCGACCCTCAGCAGTCTGGTCCACGGCTGGGTGCTGGCCCGTCTGAAGGGCCCCGACGCCTGGCGGTACTGCGAGGAGGCGCTGATGGCCGACGTGGCCGACGTACAGGGCGGGACGACCGGCGAAGGCATCCATCTGGGAGCCATGGCCGGCACGGTCGACCTGGTCGAACGCGGGATCACCGGCCTGGAGGCGGGACCGGACGGGCTGCACGTGGCCCCGGTGCCGTTGCGGGAGTTCCCCCGGTTCGCCTTCACGCTCTGCTGCGGCGGGCACCGCGGGGTCCGACTGCGGATGCTGCCGGGCCGACTGGGGATACGGGTGCCCCCCGCACCGCTGGGCCCGCTCGGCGTCACCCTGCCCGCACGGCGCCGGTGCACCGTGGCACCGGGTGAGGAACGGTGGTTCCGGCTGCGGGGCGGCACCTCGTGAACGTGAACCACGGCGCTCCGCAGGACGTCCCGAATGGCCGGGCAGCCGACCGGTGGGCACGGATCGCGGGATCCACACGCGGGTGGTCACCCGGAAGGTTCGCGGGCCCTCCGTCACGCGGGGCGTGTCCCGTCCGGATCCGTACCGGCGGACATGCGGTCCACGACGGCCACGACCCCCTCCACGCGTTCGGTGAGCCGCACGAGCATGACGGCCTGGTCCGGTCGCCGGACCTGCCCGACGAGAGTGACCACACCGTCCAGCACATGCACGTCCACCGCCTCGTCGGGAAGGTCCGGGACCTCACCGACGACGTCGTCCCGGACCCGGGCCCGGATCTCCGCGTCCGGGCGGAGAAAGACGCGGAGCAGATCGCGGCGGGTCACGATGCCCACCAGCCGTTCCTCCTCGTCGACCACGGGAAGGCGCTCCACCCCGCGCCGCACCATGAGCCGGGCCGCGTCCGCCACCGGCTCCTCGGCGTGCACCGTGACGGCCGGCGCGCTCATCAGCTCCCCGGCGGTGAGCGCCCGGCGGGACAGCAGATCGCTCTCGGAGACGACCCCGACGACGCGGTCGTCCTCGTCCATGACCGGCAGCCCGGTGACATCGTGCTCGGCCAGGAGTTTCGCCACCTCCCTGAACGACGTCTCCGGCAGGGCGGAGACCACGTCATCGGTCATCAGCCGACCGACCTTCATGCGCCTCATCGCAGGCCTCCCGTCCACACCCCCGCCACACCACCGTCGCTCGCGCTCCCGTGCCCGGGCGAGGGGCCGACCGGCCCCCACAGGGCCCGGTCGACCTCGCCCCGCCCCTGCCGCGCATAGGACCTTCGGTCCCATCCGTACCCCCAGTGGCACTCCGGCTGCGAGGAGGCGGACCACGACGCTGGAAGCAGCCCCGCACCCCTGGTGGGGGTACCGGTACGAGACCCGAGAGGGGAGCACACCATGAGCGCAGCCGGACAACGCGAAGGCCTCGTCGTCGGAATCGATCCCGTACGCGACGGGCGTCTCGCCCTGGCCTGGGCGGCGGACGAGGCCCACCGGCGACGGCTGGCCCTCCGTCTCGTCGTCGCCGTGCCGCCCCTGCGGGAAGCGCAGCTCGTCGACGACACCCCGCGGCATCGGGCGCAGAAACACGCGGGGAACGAGGCGCTGCGGACCGCGGCCGACTGGGCGCGAGCCCGGCACGCGGATGTGAGGATCACATCCGATCTCCTTGACGGCGCCCCGGCAACCGTCGTGTCCGACCTGTCGCGGCAGGCCGCCATGGTCGTGCTCGGCTCGCGCCGCCTCAGCCGCACCGAGGAGTTCCTGAGCGCCGGTTCCCTGGTCGTTCCGGTCACCGCGCAGGCGCGGTGCCCCGTCGTCGTCGTGGGGGAAGCGGAACACAGCACTCAGGATCCGCCGTACCTGGTCGTCGGGGTCGACGGCAGCGAGGCGTCCCGTTCCGCCCTGGCCCTCGCCTTCGAGGAGGCGGACCTCAGGCGCTGCGAACTGCGGGCCGTCGCGGTCTGGCAGCCTCCCGTGTTCTTCCGGCACGCGGACGGTACGTCGCTCCACGCGGAACGCCGCCTGCTGGCGGAGACCACGGCGGGCCGGTCGGAGCGGTATCCCGACATCCGGATCACCCACGAGGTGCTCATCGGGTCGCCCGTCGAACTGCTCGCGGAGGCCTCCGAGCACGCTCTGGCCGTAGTGGTCGGGCGCCGGGGCCGGGGCGGCTACATGGGGATGCGGCTCGGATCCGTCGTCCACGGACTGCTGCACCGGGCCCACTGCCCCGTGATCACGGTTCCGGGCCCCTGACGAGTTGGTGCGTGATAGCGGGTGAGGCGTCGTGTCCAGCCGGTGGAATGATCTGTCTGCGGCGATCACGGCCCATCGGACAGTTGTGCGGCGCATCGGCTGTTCACGGGAATCTCTCGACGACATCTCGCTTGTCTGGTAAAGGAGTTGGCTGCACCGTGGCAGGCCGGACAAATGCCCCCAAAGGAACCTGCGGAAGCGATAGCCAGGATCGACGGCTTGACCATTGCGGGAAGCACACAACCAGCTCTGCGCACAAATTCGCTGCTCCAAGCCGCGCGGCCGCAGAGCGCGCAACTGGCACACCTGAGCCCCCGACACCGTCCGTCCATCGACACGCCGCGCTCCCTGCCGACCCGGGCGCCTCGACCGGCAAGAAGGTGACATCTCGTCAGAAGAGTCAGCATTGGGTCAGCATCAGAACTGGCACAGGCGGTCGCACATGAGCAGATCCTGGATGGCCATGGGCTCACAGATCCGACACGCAGCCTGCGCCGGTCCTGAGCGCGACACCGGACATCGACCCCTCCCATCCCCCTGTCGGCCCGCTACGCCCCCAAGAGTGAAAGAGCAGATCAGCGCACTCGACCCCGCGGCTTCAGAGGGGTCGCGGGCAGCTCCGGGGCGGGCAGCGGAGGGCCGTCGTACCCGTGGACGGTGCCGAACCGGTCCCCCGTCGCCCAGTCCGCGCGAGCCTGCGCGATCTCCTCCTGGGACCGCCCGATGAAGTTCCACCACATGATCAGTTCCTCCTCGAACGGCTCGCCACCCAGGAGCATGAGGCCCGCATCACTGTCCGCGCGCAGCGGGAGTTCGGTGCGGCCGCAGCCGAGGTAGAGCATCGAGCCGGGCAGGACGGGCACCCCGTCGACCTCGGCCCGGCCGGACATGGAGAGCACGGCGTACTCGAAATCCGGTTCGAGCGGCAGCCGGGCCTGCGCTCCGGCGGCCAGGGCGAGGTCGGCGCCGATGAGGGGGGTGTACGTGGTGCCGGGCGAGGCGGTGCCGTCGAGTTCGCCGAGGATCAGGGTGGCGGTGAGGCCGGGGGCCGAGACGGTCGGCAGGTCGGTGTGGTGCTGGAAATGGGGCTCGACCTGCCGGTGGGCGTCGGGAAGCGCCACCCAGAGCTGGGCGCCGTGCAGAAACCTCGCATGGGCTCGGGGGCTCTCCTCGGAGTGGCTGATGGCCCGGCCGGAGGTCATCAGCCCGAGTTCGCGCGGGCGGATCGTACGGAGGCTGCCGAGGCTGTCCCGGTGCAGGACCTCGCCCTCGTGCAGCCAGCTGACCGTCTGGAGCCCCATGTGCGGGTGGGGCGGCACCTGCATCCCCGGTTCGTCCGCGATGTCGTCGGGGCCGTAGTGGTCGACGAAGGCCCAGGCACCGACCATCCGGCGGCCGAGGTTGGGCAGCAGCCTGCGGACCTCGGTGGACTCGCCCAGCCGCACATGGCGCGGGGTGAGGAGTTCGCGTACGGGCTCGGCGACGACGAAGCCGCGCCCGCCGCAGACGGCGGGAACGGCCTGGCGATCGAGATTGCTCATGGCGCTCAACCTATTCCCGCGCGGCGCCGGGGTGCCGGTACCCACGCCGAAGATTTGGTGGAATATTCAACCACTGCATGGGGTTGGAGCGTGCGGAAGGACCGGGCGGCAGCCGGGTCGGCGGCAGGACCGGGCCGGGGCGTCCCCGGTGGCGGTCCACGACGGAGGAGACCAAGTGAGCGAGACGTACTTCGAGTTCGGCACTCCCGCCGACCGCTGGGACCGGGCCGGGATGTTCTTCGAGGCGAAGGAGTACCTGACGGCGGCCCGGATCCTGGAGGGGCTGGTCGAGGAGGCCCCGGAGCTGGTGGCGCCGCGGCTGCTGCTGGCCCGGTCGTACTACCACTCGGCGCGGCTCGGCAAGGCCGAGACCGAGCTGCGGACGGTGCTGGACCGCGACCCGGTGGAGCACTACGCGCGGCTGATGCTCGGGCGCACCCTGGAGCGCCAGGGCCGGAGCGCGGAGGCGGCGGGCCACCTGCGGATGGCGGCGGCGCTCGCCGGGGACTTCGACGGCTGAACGGGGAAGAGCGAGCAGACGGAGAGGAGCGGGAGGAACCGGGGGAACGGGCGAGGCCCCGCGGGGGAGAACCGGCGCTTCGCCGGCCGCCCCGGTGCGGGGCCTGCCCGGGGGCGGGCAACCGCGCCTGGCCGGATCACCCGCCTCTTCGGTGGACGCCGTGCCCGCTTCGGCGCCCCGTACGGCCGCGGCATGGAGATCATGTCGCGGCCGTACGCGCGGCCGTAGCGGTCCGCGCGTACGGGACCGGCCCGCGCCGGCTCCCCGGCCGCGCCGGGGAGCCGGTTCCGGTCAGCCCGCGGTGACCGCGGTGCGGTCCGCCCCGGGGGCGACGGCCGCTCCCGGCACCAGCAGCCGTTCGGTGAGGTGGCCGAAGACCAGGCCGAAGGCCGCCCAGAGCGTGGCCTGCACGGCGAGGGTGCTCAGCCGGAACTCCCACAGCAGGGCGGCCGGGAAGTCCTTGCCGACCTCGTTGTACGAGGGCAGGAAGACGTACGAGACCCCGATGACCACGACATAGGCGAGGGACGCCACGACCGTGGCGTTCCAGTTGCCCAGGCGGGGAGCGAGCCGCTTGCCGAGGATCACCGCGGCGACGGCCAGCAGCACGCTGAGCGCGACCATCAGGAAGAAGAGCGCGGTGCGCTTCCCGATGGTGTCGGGGTTGCCGACGGCCGGCGGGTTGGCCGGGTACTTCAGGAACGGTACGACGTACACGGCCAGCAGTGCCGCGCCCGCGATCAGGGCGGCCGTGGCACGCGGCCCGAACCGGCCGATCCTGCCTAGGGCGTAGCAGAAGACGAGCGCGGCGATGCCGCCGATCGCCACGCCGAAGACGAGCACGCCGGTGGCGAGCCCGGCGGTGGACTGCACGGTGCGGCTGACGAGTTCCTCGCCGCCGTCGTGGGAGTGGCTGTGCGCCTCTTCGAGGGCGATGGCCGCGTCGACGCGCGACTCACCGAGGAAGTAGGCGACGAGCAGGGCGAGTACGCCCGCGGCGAGGCCGGCCAGCATGCCGCGGACGAGCAGGGCTCTGACGGATATGGAGTTCATGGGAGTTCCCCTGGATCGTGCGGTGGGTCAGTGGCAGGGGAAACCGAGGAGGTGGCGGCCGTCGTGGACCCACTCGTGGACGCCTTCGCCGGAGATGACCGCGGTGGCGCCCTGCTCGGCGCCGACGAAGTAGAGCAGGACGAGCATGAGGATGCCGAAGAAGACCGCCCAGGGGGCGATGGCCTTCAGCGAGATGGGGGTGATCGCCGGTGCGGCGGTGGCGGGGGCAGCAGTCTGTGCCATGGCAGAACCTCCTGGGGAACACGCGTCCCGATCGTGGTGCCTGAGACGTGGGTACTGGGTCTGACTTCCCGCACACGTACGGGTTCACAGTGGCGCGACCGTGCCGGATTCCCACCGGACTTCCAGATGCACCCACGTCATGTCCGCCGCGACCATACCGCTCGGGAGGACCCGCCGCCATGGCCCCGACAACAGCTCGGACACCCCGGTGCGAGGGTGGACCCCTCGGGCGGGCACGGAGCCCGGCCATCCCTAGGAGTTGACCGGATCATGACGGTACGCGTGATGTTGATCTCACCGGCGCTGAACGCCGCGCTGCGCGAGGCCCGCTTCGACGGGGACGCGCCCCTGGACGCCGCCGGGGTCCGCCGGGCCCGGGTCGCGGCCCCGGATGTACCGGACGCCGGACGGCGGCTGCGCGGACCGTCCGTGCGGTGCGCCGGGACCGCCGAGGCGCTGGGGCTGCGCGCGGTGCCCGAACCGGCCGTACGCGGCTGGGACATGGGCCGGTGGAGCGGGCTCCGGCTGGACGAGGTGGGCGCGGCCGAGCCCGCGGCGGTATCGGCCTGGCTGGCCGATCCCTCGGCGGCTCCGCACGGCGGCGAGTCCCTGCTGGAGCTGTGCTCCCGGACCCGGCGCTGGCTGGATTCGCTCGGCTCCGGCTCCGACGGACGCGCCGGGGAGGACCGGGTGCTGGCCGTCGTCGAGCCCTCGGTGGTGCGGGCGGCGGTCGTCGCGGCGCTGGCCCTGCCGCCGGAGTCCTTCTGGCGGCTCGACGTCGCCCCGCTGACCCTGACCGCGCTCTCCGGGCGGTCCGGCCGGTGGAACCTGCGGTGCGGGCAGCCCCTTTCCCCCGCGCCGGCCGACTAATCCCGTCCGGCCCGTCCCGTCCCTCGTCCGTGTGCAAGAACTGCGGTCCGTACCAGCTTCTTGACACGGTATTGCTTCACTTCTTAAATCACGTACAGCACCACGACCTCTCCCTGCTCCCCCACACACGCGGCCCGTCATACGTATGACCGAGTTCCGGCCGCTCCATTTCGCACGGGAAGGACCCCCCATGACTCCTCCGTACCGCCCGCGGCGTCTGCTGACGTCCGCGCTCTGCGCGCTCTCCGCCCTCGCCCTCGTACCGGCCCTGTCGGGACCGGCGGCCGGAACCCCGCCCCCCGGGCCGCGCGCGGCCGCCGCGGCGGGTTTCACCGACGACTTCGACGGTCCCGCGGGCTCCGCCGTGGACGGCGCCAAGTGGCAGACCGAGACCGGCGACAACGTCAACAACCACGAGCGGCAGTACTACACGGCCGGGAACAGCAACGCGGCGCTCGACGGCCAGGGCCACCTGGTCATCACCGCCCGCCGCGAGAACCCGAACAACTACCAGTGCTGGTACGGCGCGTGCCAGTACACCTCGGCCCGGCTGAACACCTCGGGCAGGTTCAGCCAGACGTACGGGCACTTCGAGACCCGGATGAAGATCCCGCGCGGCCAGGGCATGTGGCCGGCCTTCTGGATGCTCGGCGACGACATCGGCCAGGTCGGCTGGCCGAACTCGGGCGAGATCGACGTGATGGAGAACGTGGGCTTCGAACCCTCCACCGTCCACGGCACCCTGCACGGCCCGGGGTACTCCGGCGCGAACGGCATCGGCGCCCCGTACAGCCTCCCCGGCGGCCAGGCGTTCGCCGACGACTTCCACACCTTCGCCGTCGACTGGGCACCGGACTCGGTGAGCTGGTCGGTGGACGGGAACGTCTACCAGCGCCGCACCCCGGCCGATCTGAACGGGAACACCTGGGTGTTCAACAAGCCCTTCTTCCTGATCCTGAACCTCGCGGTCGGCGGCGACTGGCCCGGCGACCCCGACGGCAACACCGCCTTCCCGCAGCAGCTCGTCGTCGACTACGTGCACGTCACCACCAGCGGCGTCCGGCCGCCCGCCTGACGCGCCCCGGCCCCTGACCCGTCTCCCCTGCCGGTGACTCCTGGTCACAGCATCCGCAACGACTGGTTGCCGATGACCGGTCCGCCGAGGATGGCCACCGACACGGGGAGGTGGCGGGAGATGACCGCGGAACACGTGGTGGCCTGGGACGATCCCGTACTGCGGTTCCGCGGTGCGGTGTCCCTGCAGTACGGGCCGGGCTGGGTGGCGCCCTGGCGGGTGCCCCACCAGGAGGCCGCGCTGCATCTGCCGGAGGGCGGGATCGGGCGGGCCGCGATGCCCGCCGGGGTCCGGGTCGCGCTCAGGACCGACAGCCGGACGATCGGCTGCCGGTACCGGGCCGACCCGGCGCCCCGGCTCAACGGCCCGCAGGAGGTGGCCCGGCTGGACGTGGTGGTCGACGGCCGGATCATCGAGACCGTGGAGCTGCGGTCCGACGGCGAGGACGCCGGGTTCACGGTGGCGGGGCTGCCGGGGCGGACGGCCACCGTCGAGCTCTGGCTCCCGGTGTACCACCAGTTCCGGCTCCGGGCGCTGCTCGTCGACGAGGGGTCGACGGTCGCGTACGACGGGAGCGAGCGCCCCCGCTGGGTGCATTACGGGAGCTCCGTCTCGCAGGGACGGGGGGCCCGTTCGCCCGCCCGTGCCTGGCCCGCGCTGGTGGCCGGGCGGGCCGGGCTGGATCTGACCTCCCTCGCGCTCGGGGCCGCCTGCTGCCTCCAGCCGATGTCGGCCCGGCTCATGCGCGACCTGCCCGCCGAACTGCTCACCGCCTGCGTCGGCATCAACGTCCAGGCCCTGGGGAGCCACAGCCCGGCCGCGTTCACCTCGGCCCTGGTGGGCTTCGTCGCCACGGTCCGCGAGCGCCATCCCACGACCCCGTTCGCCCTGATGTCGACGATCGTGGCACCGGACCGGGAGACGGTCCCCGGGCCTTCCGGGCTGACCGTGGTGGAGTGCCGCGCCCGGGTCCGCGAGGCCGTCGGACTGCTGCGCCGCCACGGCGACCGGAACCTCCACTACATCGACGGGCTCGATGTCTTCGGCCCGCGCGAGGCCGGGGCCGGGCTGCTGCTGGAACCCGAGGGGCTGGACCGGCTGCACCCGGGGCCGGCCGGGCATCCGGTCCTCGCCGAACGGTTCCTGGCCGCGCTGCGCCGCAGCCTGTGTGTGCCAGTACCAGCATGATTCGGGATCTGGTTGCCCGGTGCCCGCGGCGCGACGATCACCTCGTCAGACGCCGTCCGGCGAGAGGAATGCCGTGCCCGAGTCCACCCCGCCCGTCGCCGACCAGGCGCCACCCGCCCCGTCGCCACCCGCCCGGGTGCCGTGGGCCACGTACACGGGTGTGTATCTGCTGCTGTTCCTGATCGGCACCGAGACCTTCCTGGTCTCACCGCTGCTGCCCACCATCGCGGGGTCGGTCGGGGTGTCGGTGGCCGCCGCGGCGAGCACGGTCACCGCGTACACCCTGGTGTACGCCCTGACCGCGCCGTTCCTCGGGGCGGTCTCCGACCGCTTCGGGCGGCGGCCGACCGTGCTGGCGGGGACGGTGCTGTTCCTGCTGGGCAACGCGCTCGCCGCGGTGGCCGGGAACCTCACCGTGCTGATCGCCGCCCGGGTCCTCGGGGCCCTCGGCGCGGCGCTGGCCGGCCCGTCGATCTGGGCGCACATCGCGGAGACCGCCCCGGCCCCGGTCCGTGGCAGGGCCGTCGGGCTCGGCATGGCGCTGTTCTCCGCCGGCCAGGTGCTGGGCGTCCCGGCCGGCAGTTTCCTGGCCGGATGGGGCGGCTGGCGGGCGTCGTTCTGGGCGCTCACCGTGCTGACCGCGGCGTCGGCGCCGCTGCTGCTCCTCCAGGTCAAGGCCCGCCCGGCGCAGGAGGCCGTGGCGCCGCTCCGGTTCACCTCGGTGTTCTCCGTCTGGCGGGACGGGGTGCTGCGGCACATCCTGATCGTCGTCTTCCTGCTCCAGGCCGCCAACCTCGGGGCGTACACCTTCCTCGGTTCGGCGCTCCACGACCGGTTCGGGCTCTCCGTCGACGAGCTGGGGCTGCTCGGCATCCTGGTCGGGGCCGGGAGCGCGCTGGGTTCGCTGGCCGCGGGCCGGATCGGGGACCGGGCGCGGGAGCGGGGCACCGGCGACGCCCGGTGGATCCCGGTGTGGTGCCTGCTGCTGGGCGGTGGTGCCGTGCTGGCGGCGCTCGGCGCGAACTCGCTGGTGGCGTACGCGGCTGTGCTGGTGTGGTTCTTCGCGAGCGGGGCGTTCGGCACGCTCGTCCAGACCCTGCTGGTGTCGTCCCGTCCGGAGCTGGGGGCGACGTCGAGCTCCTGGAACAGCGCGACGCTGTACGCGGGTACGGCGGTCGGGGTCGCGGTGGCGGGCACCTTCGCGCACGCGGACACCGGCACCGCGGTCGTCGGCGGCGGCCTCGCGGTGCTGGCCGGGCTGACCGCGCTTCCGCTGGTGGCCCGGGTCCGCCCGGCGGCCGGCGAGGCCCCGGAGGAGCCGGGCCCGGACGGCGCCGCCGGCGAGGGACGCGAGGAGGCGGTGGCGGATGAGCGTGCCTGACACCGGGCGCGAGCGCACCCGGTCGCTCGACGGGCTGCGCGCGGTGGCCGCGCTGCTGGTGATCGCCCTGCACGTGGGCATCTACACCGGCCAGGTCGCCTCCAGCTGGCTGGGCATCGGGGAGGCCGGGCCGCTCGGGCCGGTCGTCTCCCGCTTCACCGTGGGGGTGCCGATCTTCTTCGTCCTGTCCGGGCTGCTGCTGTACCGCCCGTTCGCCGACGCGGCCCGCGACGGCGCCCCTCCCCCCGCCACCGGCCGCTACCTCCGGCACCGGGCGGTACGCATCCTGCCCGCCTACTGGCTGGTGGCGCTGGTGGCGCTGGTCTGGTTCGGCCGGGACACCCTCATCGCCCCCTGGCCCGCGCTGCGGACCTTCCTGCTGCTGCACATCTACGGCTCCGACCCGATCCCGGCCGGTCTGCCGCAGACCTGGAGCCTGGCGACCGAGGTGGCCTTCTACGCCGTGCTGCCGCTGCTGGCCGCCGTGCTCCACCCGCAACTGCGGCGGGGCCGGGCCGGGTTGGTGCTGGGCGTGCTCGGCGCGGTCGAGGCGGTGACCCTGCTGTCGGTGGTGCTCACCCATGTGCCGTCGGCCGGTGCCTACCCCCCGGCCCAGTTGTGGCTGCCCGAGTACGCCGGGTACTTCGCGGCGGGCATGGCGCTCGCCGTCGTCGCCTCCCGGGCCACCGGACCGCTCGCCCCGGCCCGCCGGCCGTGGTGGTGCTGGGGCGTGGCGCTGGCCGCGTACGTCCTGGTGTCGACACCGCTCACCGGGTCGACGCTGCGCTACCCGGGCGTCGGGGAGGCGCTGTCGGAGCACGTGCTGTACCTGGTGATCGCGGTGGCGCTGGTGGCGCCGCTGGCGCTGGGGCCCGCCCGGCCTGGGCGGAAGACACCGGCCGGTCTGCTGTCCCGTCCGGTGCCCGCCTGGCTGGGGCGGATCTCGTACGGGCTGTTCCTGTGGCACATGGTGGTGGTCGAGGGATGGCTCCGGGTGACCGGCGAGCGGGCCGGCACCGCGGACTTCCTGGTGCTGTTCCCCGTCACCGTGGTGCTCTCCACCGGCTGTGCCGCCCTCAGCCACTACCTGGTGGAACGGCCGCTCAGGCGGCTGCGCGGCCGGGAACCGGCCGTGCCCGGCCGTACCCGGTCCGCCCCGCCGCAGTCCGAGATCCGTGACGAGCAGGAGTACGTACGTCCATGACCACTGTCCGCTGGGGCGTCAATCTGCCCCTGCCCGCCCAGGCCCTGGCCGCTCAGCGCCGTACCGTCGAGGCCCTTCCCGACCTCGGGTTCACCGATGTGTGGACCGGGGAGGGTGGCGGCATCGACGCCTTCACCCCGCTCGCCGCCGCGGCGGCATGGCAGCCCCGGCTGCGCCTGGGCACCGGGGTGGTGCCGGTCTTCACCCGGGGCCCCGGCATCCTCGCGCAGACCGCGGCCACCCTCGCCCGGTTCACCGAGACGGAAGTGCTGCTGGGGGTCGGCGCCTCCGTACCGGCGCACACCACCGCGCTCAACGGCGGTACCCACGACCGGCCGCTCACCCGGGTCCGGGACACCGTCCGGTTCCTGCGGCGGGCGCTGCGCGGGGAGCCGGTGGGCGACGCGTACGAGACGCTGTCGGCGCCCGGTTTCAGCCTCGGATTCACCCCGCCCGTGCCGCCGAAGGTGCTGGTCGGAGCGTTGCGGCCCCGGATGCTCGGGGTGGCGTACGGGGACGGCGACGGGGCGGTGGTCAACCTGCTCACGGCCGACGACGTGCCGAAGGTGATCGCCGCGGGCCGGGCCGCGGGAGGGGTCGACGGGGTGGACGGCCGGCCGCTGCCGGAGCGGGAGACCGTAGTGAAGCTCTTCGTCTGCCCGACGCGCGACGTGGCGTACGCCCGGAGCGCGGGGCGCGGCTTCCTCGGCTGGATCCTCAACCAGAAGCCGTACCACGCCTTCCACGAGTGGCTGGGCCGCGGCGAGCTGCTGAAGGAGTCGTACGAGGCGTATGTGGCGGGCGACCGCCGCGGGGCCGCGGCCGCGCTCCCCGACGCGCTGGTGGACGCGTTGTGGCTGCACGGCGAACCGGCCGCGCTGCGCGAGCGGATCGCCGCGTTCCTGCACCCCGGGGTGACGACACTGCTGCTCTATGTCGCGCCGACGCCGGAGCTGTACGCGCGCCCGGACGGGCTGGCCGGTCTCCTCGCGGAGCTGCGGGGATGAGCGGCGGGGTGCCCGTGCTGCGGATCGCGCCGGCGCCCGGGGGCGAGCGGCCGGTGCTGCTGCATCTGCACGGGGGCGGATACCGGTCCGGCTCCCCGGAGCTGAGCCGTCCGCTCGCCACCCGGCTGGCCCGGCTGACCGGTTGCGAGGTGGTGGTGCCCGCCTACCGGCTGGCGCCCGCGCATCCGTTCCCGGCCGCGGTGGAGGACGGGCTCGCGGTCTACGCGGCCCTGCTGCGCGGTGGCACCGGTGCCGAACGGATCGCGGTGGTGGGCGAGTCGGCCGGCGGCGGGCTGGCGCTGGCCGTTCTCCTGGCGGCGCGGCGGGCGGGGCTGCCGATGCCCGCCGCGGTGGCCGGGCTGTCGCCGTGGCTGGATCTCACGCTGGAGTCGCCCGCGTTCGAGCGGTGCGCGGCCACCGATCCGGTGCTCGACCGGGCCTCGCTGCGCCGCTCCGCCTCGCTCTATCTGGCGGGGGCGGATCCCCGTACCCCGGAGGCCTCGCCGCTGTTCGCCGACGCGGCGGCGCTGGCCGCGCTGCCGCCGGTGCTGTTCCAGGCGAGCCGAGCGGAGGTGCTGGCGGACGACGCCGAGCGGTTCGGTGCCCGGGTGGTGGCGGCGGGCGGGGAGTGCCGGGTGGAGATGTGGGAGGGGACGACGCACTGCTGGCAGCTGGCCGTGGACCGGCTGCCCGAGGCGGAGGAGGCCGTCCGTTCTGTTGCGGAATTCTTAACGCAGCATCTCGCCTGACGGACAACTGGCGGGAAACCGGACGGTGGTGGAGCCGGCGCGGTTAGGCTGGATCCCGGTGCCGCGGATTCACGGAGAATCGTTCGCGGAGAATCGGGGGGCGGAATGCAGCCGTGCAGCGGGATTTCCGGGGCGGACGGGCGGGGCGGGCGATGTAGCGGCGCGCCGACGCGTCTCCATCGCCCTTCCAGCCACCCCGCAGATCCGGAGGAGATTCTTCCATGAATGCACCGGTCCGTTCGTCCGCCGATTCCGTGGAGCGCGCGGCGCGTCACGGCGAGGAGACCGGTGAGAATCACCGGTTCGCCAATTCCAAGGAGCTGGGTGCTTTTCTCCGCGCCCACCGCGAGCGGCGTTCGCCGGGCCAGGTCGGTCTGCCCGACACCGGCCGCCGCCGTACCCCGGGCCTGCGGCGCGAGGAGGTCGCCGCGCTCTCCGGGGTCGGTCTCGCCTGGTACACCTGGCTGGAGCAGGGGCGGGTGATCCCGTCCCGGAAGGTGCTGGAGGCGGTGGCCCGGACGCTCGGGCTGGACGCGGTGTCCCACCGGCACGTGCTGGCGCTGTCGGGTCTGCTGCCGCCCGCGCCCGACGGGGCGGGCCATGGCGAGGTGGCCGCCCGGGTGCAGGGGTTGCTGGACACCTGGGAGAACAGTCCGGCGGTGCTGCTGGACTCCCGTTTCGACATCACCGCGTGGAACGACGCGTACGCCGCGGTGTGGTCCGATCCGGCGGCGATCCCGGCCGGGCGGCGCAATCTGATGTGGTGCGTGGCCGGCAGCCCCGCGTTCCGTTCGACGCTGCTGGAGTGGGAGCCGGTCGCCCGCGCGGTGCTGGCCCATTTCCGGGGGCAGACCGCGCGGCTCGCCGGGACGGACCGGCGTACGCGGGAGATCTACGCGACGCTGCGCGCGGACTTCCCCGAGCTGTCCGAGTGGTGGGAGTGCCAGGGGGTCGGCGATCTGACGGCCCGGCGGGTCTCGGTGCTGCTGCCCCGGCACGGCGGACTCGACCTGCAGTTCTCGGCGTTCCGGCCGGTCGACGACCCGGAGGCGCTGATCGTGGTGCAGGCCCCGGTCGGCCCCGCCGACCGTGAGCTGGTGTCCCGGCTGGTGCGCGAGCACCGCGATCCGGGCGCGGAGGTCGTCAGGATCGGGCGGGAGCGGGTCGCCCCCGGTCATCCGGCGGCGGCCCCGGCGAAGAAGGAGCGCAGCTCCGCGTAGGTCTCGTCGGGCGCTTCCTCCGGGAGGAAGTGCCCGCAGTCCAGCGCCCGGCCCCGGGCCTCGCGCGCCCAGGCCCGCCACACCGCGAGCACGTCGTGGTGGCGTTCGGTGTGCGAGCGGCTGCCCCACAGGGCGAGCACCGGGGCCTGGATGCGCCGTCCGGCCCGCCGGTCGGCCCGGTCCTGGTCCAGGTCGTCACCGAACATCGCCCGGTAGTCCTCGCACATCGCGTGGATGACGGCGGGGTCCGCGGCCGCGGCCCGGTAGGCGGCGAGCGCCTCGGGGGCGAACAGCCCGGCGTGCGCGCCGAAGAGGAGGGTCTCGGGGTCGGCGGCGACCAACCGCTCGGGCACGGGGTACGGCTGGGCCAGGAGGAACCAGCGCCACAGCTGCCGGGCGGCCGGCGCGTCCACCGCGTCCAGGGCGTCGGCGGTCGGCACGATGTCGAGGACGGCCAGCCGGTCGACCCGCTCCGGGTGGTCCAGGGCGAGCCGGTAGGCGCAGCGGCCGCCCCGGTCGTGGCCCGCCACCCCGAAGCGGTCGAAGCCCAGCTCCGCCATGGCCCGTACCAGGTCGGCGGCCATGGCCCGCTTGCTGAACGGGGACGGGGACGGCGTTGTCCGCCGCGCGTGCTCCGGTCCCGCGGTCCGCCGGCTGGCCCCGTACCCGCGCAGATCGGCCGCGACGACGGTGAACTCCGTGGCCAGGCGCGGGGCGACGGCGTGCCACATCGCCTGGGTCTGGGGAAAGCCGTGCAGCAGGAGCAGCGGCGGTCCTTCACCGGCGCGGCGTACGTGCACGGGGCCGTTGTCGGCCCCGGTGACGGTCAGTGATTCAAATCCCTCGAACAGCGCCATCGCGCCAGGCTATTCGAATCGCGCACCCCGGGTAATTCATTGCGGATGCTGTTATTGACAGTCACAGGATGGCCGGTGCACCGTCTGCATTATTGCCATTGACCGGTTCGAACTCGCATTCCTATCCTGCTCGGGAATTGCTCATTCAATTTCCGAATCATGTGTTCTCCGGTCGAAAGAGCTGCGCATGAAGCAGAAGTACTCCACCGATATGACCCCGTCCGAGCGTGCCGCACTGTGGCGGCAGCGCCTGTTCGAGGCAGAGGCAGGGCTGACCCGGTATCTCACCGAGACCCGCGGCGGCCAGGACATCGACGATTGGATCGTGGTCCGCTCGGAGATCTTCGCCGATCTCCCGGGAACCGGCACCGGGGCGGGTGCCGACGCCTGGCAGCGGGTCTTCTTCCGCGCCCAGGCCCTGATGGAACGGTTCCTGGTCTCCCGGTACGGGCACGGCGAGCTGGCCGCCTGGGCCCGGGCCGGTGCCGAGGTGCACCGTTATGTGGAGCCCGGTCAGGGCCGTGGCGCGCTGGACCCGGTGCTGCGGGTGGCCCGCCAGGCCGAGTTGTACGGATCGCGCTACCGCGTCACCGAGGACGGTGCGGAGCGGGCCGAGCTGGAGATCTCGCACTGCGCGATCTGGGACTACCGCGAGCTGGCGCGCGCCCGCGGTGTGCGGCTGACGCTCGCCTCGCCCTGCGAATACTGCGTGCACGCCATCGGCGCCAATATCGCCGCCAAGGGCTTCACCGCGCGGCACGAACTCACCGAGGGCCCCGACGGTCCCGGATGCGTCTGGGAGGCGACATGTGCGGCATAGCCGGGTGGGCCGATCTGGACCGCGATCTGCGGACCGAGGCCCGCACCGTGCGGGCGATGACCGACACGATGGTGGCGCGCGGCCCCGACGCGGGCGACATCTGGCTCTCCGAACGCGCCGCGCTCGGCCACCGCCGGCTCGCCGTCATCGATGTCGCGGGCGGCACCCAGCCGATGGAGGCCCGGGACGACGGGGGCCGGGTGCTGGCCGCGATCACGTACAGCGGCGAGGTCTACAACTTCCGGGAGCTGCGTGCCGAACTGACGGCGCTGGGGCACCGTTTCCGTACCGCGTCGGACACCGAGGTGGTGCTGCGGGCCCACCTCCAATGGGGCGACGCCGCGGTGCCCCGGCTGAACGGGATGTTCGCGTACGCCCTGTGGGACGCGGCCCGGCAGGAGCTGCTGCTGGTCCGCGACCGGCTGGGGGTGAAGCCGCTGTACTGGACGGCCGGCGAACGCCATCTGCTGTTCGGTTCGGAGCCGAAGGCGGTGCTGGCCAATCCGCTCTTCACCGCCGAGACGGATGCCGAGGGGCTCGCCGAGCTGTTCGCGGTGGCGTCCGCGCCGACGCCGGGCCACACCGTGTTCCGGGGGCTGCGCACCGTACGCCCCGGACACACCGTGCGGTTCGGCCCCGAGGGGGTGCGGGAGCGGGCGTACTGGCGGCCGGAGACCCGGCCGCACACGGACGGCCCGGAGGCCACCGCGGCCCGGGTGCGGGAGCTGCTGACCGACACGGTGCGGCGGCAGCTGGTCAGCGACGTACCGCTGGGGCTGCTGCTCTCCGGCGGGCTCGACTCCTCCACCCTGACCGCGCTGGCGGCGGCCGGCGGCGGCGACGAGAAGGTGGCGACGTTCTCGGTGGACTTCCCGCCCGACGAGCGGCCCGAGCGGCTCGGCGACTGGAACCGGGACAGCGACACCCCGTACATCCAGGAGCTGTCCGCCCGGCTCGCCACGGCGCACACCACGGTGACCGTGCCGGGCGGCGATCTGCTGGCGCACCGCTCCATCGGGCTGCGGGCCCGCGACCGGCCCGGCTGGGGCGAGCCGGACGTGTCGCTGTACCTGCTGTTCAAGGGCGTCCGGCGCCATGTCACCGTGGCGCTCTCCGGCGAGGTGGCCGACGAGGTGTTCGGCGGTTACCCGTACTTCCACCACGACCGGCCGCTGGACACCTTTCCCTGGCTGACCGGTGGTTCCTCCCCGGCGGACCTGCTGCGGCCGGAGGCCGCCGCGTGGATACGGCCCCGGGAGTACGCCGCCGACCGGCTGGCCCAGGCGCTGGCCGAAGTGCCTCATCTGCCGGGCGAGTCGGGGACCGAACGGCGGGCCCGGCAGATCTCCTGGCTGGCGCTGACCCGCTGGCTGCCCGCCCTGCTGGACCGCAAGGACCGGATGAGCATGGCGGCCAGCCTGGAGGTGCGGGTGCCGTTCGCGGACCACCGGCTCGTCGAGTACGTGTGGAACGTGCCGTGGGCGTTGAAGAACGCCGGCGGGGTGCCCAAGGCGCTGCTGCGCCGGGCGGTCGGCGACCTGCTGCCGCCGAGCGTGCTGAACCGGCCCAAGAGCGGCTACCCGGCCAGCTCGGCCCCCGGCTACGGACGTACGCTCCGGGCCCTGGCCGAGGAGCTGGTGGAACGGGACGGTCCGGTCTTCGAGCTGGTGGACCGGGGCGCGGTGAAGCGGCACCTGGCGGCGGGCACGCCCCTGCCCGGTCCGCGTGCGGCGCCCCACCCGACCGGCGGGCTGGACCATCTGCTGGCCGTGGACCGCTGGCTGGACACGTACCGGGTGAGGGTGCGGTGAGCCGCGTCGCCGGCCTCGGCGGGCCGACGACGGCGGAGTACCTCGCCGCCGCCCGGACCTTCCCCACCGGGGTGACCGTGGTGGCCACCCGCTACCGGGACGGCACCCCCGCCAAGACCGTCTCCGCCTTCTCCTCCCTCTCCCTGGACCCGCTGCTGATCGCCGTGGCGATCGGCCGGAACAGCCCCCTGGTGTGGGCGGCGCGCGCCTCCGGCGTGCTGTCGGTGAACGTGCTCCGCCACGACCAGGGGGAGGTCGCCGACTACTACGCGGCGGCCGAGCACCGGCGCGCCCAGCCGCCGCCGGTCGGCCTCGGCCGGAAGGGCACCGGGGCGCCGGTCCTCGACGACTGCCTGAGCTGGTTCGACTGCCGGCTCGTCACCG
Organism: Streptomyces sp. NPDC092952; assembly: GCF_044754785.1. Taxonomy (NCBI): domain Bacteria; kingdom Bacillati; phylum Actinomycetota; class Actinomycetes; order Kitasatosporales; family Streptomycetaceae; genus Streptomyces; species Streptomyces sp. NPDC092952. The sequence goes on from NZ_JBIVPT010000014.1 coordinate 140,758, forward strand.
TCGCGCCGGGCGGCGACCACGCCCTGCTCATCGGCCAGGTCGTCGGCGTCCGGGCCGGCAGCGGTGCGCCGCTGGTGCACCACGCCGGCCGCTACCACCGCCTCGACCCCGCACCGCCCCACAGCCGGGAGCCACTCGAACCCGCTCTTCCGCACCAGCAAGGGATCGCACCATGACCTCCTCTCTCACCTCGGCCGTCGAACCGCTCGGCGCGCTCGACGGCGCACGCTTCCGGGCCGGTCTCGACGACGGGCGCAGCGTGTGGCTGGACGGCGAAGAGATCAAGAACGTGGCCGAGCACCCGGCGTTCGCCGAGCCGGTCGCCGAGCTGTCCCGGCTGCTCGACCTCCAGCACGATCCGGCCCACCGGGACCTGCTCACCGTCGAGGACCCCGCCACCGGTCTGCGGATCGGCCGGGGCTACCACCCGCCGCGCACCGCCGAGGAGTTGCGGGCGGCCCGGGACAGCGCCGAGGTGTGGATGCGGGAGTCGTGGGGCCAGCACGGCCGCTCCCCCGCCTTCATGGCCTCGATCGCGGTCGGCCTGCTGGACTTCCGGCACCGGCTGGAGACCAACCGCCCCGGCTTCGGCGCGAACGCGGCGGCGTACCACCGGTTCGCGGCCTCGCGGGACCTGCTGCTGACGCACGCGCTGGGCGATCCGCAGATCGACCGCTCGGCCAGTCCGGTCGACCATCCGGACCACGCGCTGCGGGTGCTGCGCGAGGACGGTGCCGGGATCGTGGTCCGGGGTGCCAAGCAGCTCACCACGCTCGCCCCGTTCGCGCACGAGGTGCTGGTCTACCTCTCGGCCTCGTTCGCCCAGCGGGGCTCCGAGGAGTTCGTGGTGTGGTTCTCGCTGCCGCTGAACGCGCCGGGGCTGCGCATCCTGTGCCGGGAGCCGTTCGGCGGTGAACCGCACGGGCACGCCCACCCGTTCGCCCGCCGGTACGACGAGCAGGACGCGATGCTGTTCTTCGACGACGTGACCGTGCCGTGGGACCGGGTGTTCCTGCTCGGGGACGGGGCGCTGGCCCGGGAGGGGCTCGGCCGGATCAACGCCTGGAGCCAGTACATCGGCCAGATCCGCTACCGCGAGCGGCTGCGCACCCTGCTCGGGGTCGGCTCGCTGCTCGCCGAGTCCATCGGGGTGGACGGCTTCCGCAACATCCAGGAGGACCTGGGGGAACTCGCCGGATACGCCCAGCTCCTGGACCACTTCCTCGACGCCGGGGAGGCCACCGCCCACCGCACCGACAGCGGGCTGCTGGCACCCGGGCCGACCCCGGCGGCGGCGGTGTGGGCGGCGCAGGTGGCCGGGCGGGCGGTGTCGATCGTCCGGGGCATCGGCCAGTCGGGAATCCTCATGCAGCCCACCGAGAACGATCTGGCCTCGGCCGAGCTGCGCCCCCTGCTGGACCGCTACATGCGCGGCAAGGACATCGGTGCCGCGCACAAGTCCCGGCTGTTCCGGCTCGCCTGGGACCTCACGGCCGACAGCTTCGGCCAGCGGCAGGACCTGTACGAGTACGTGCACCGGGGCGACCTGGCGCGCAACCGCATCAACCTCTACCGCAACCACGACCTGTCGGCGGTCCGCGAGCGCATCGCGGCACTCATCGACGCCCCGCTGTGAAGGGACCGTACCGGCCATGACCGACGACATACTCGAACGCGCCCGCACCCTGTCCGGCTACGACGGGGTGAGCCGCATCCGGCAGGCGCAGGACCACGACTGGGTCCTCTCGCTCGTGCCACGGGCCCCGCGCACCCTGCTCGACCTGGGCTGCGGAACGGGCGCACTGCTGGGGGCGGCGCTGGACCGCTGGCCGGACACGGTGCGGGCGGTGGGCGTCGACGGCTCCGCGCACCGGGTGCGGGAGGCCGGGGCGCGGCTGGCCGGGCGGGCCGAGCTGCTGACCGGGGACCTGCTGAGCCTGCCCGCCCTGGACGACCGGTTCGACGTGGCGTTCATGACCTCGGTGCTGCACTGGCTGCATCCGGACGAGGAGCGGGCGTTCGCCTGGATCGCCACCCATCTGGCGCCCGGCGGGGCCTTCGTCCTGACCACCCATCATCCGGTCACGGACGGCGCCGGGTTCGGCGGCGAGGATGTCGTGGCCCGCGACGCGCTGCGGCTCCTGGACGCCCCGGCGCACCTCTCCGGGATCGTGCCGATGGGGGTGCGGGCCCGGCCCGTCGCCGGGGTGCGCGCCCTGCTGGAGCGGCACTTCACCGTCGAGGAGTCGTACGAGCGGACCGTCCCGGTGCGGGCCGAGGGGGCCGGGCAGTACCGGGACTTCCACGCCGCCACGTTCGGCACGTACTTCAGCCGGCTGCTCCCCGACGACCGGCAGACCGACTTCTTCGACGCGGTCGGCCGGGCGGCCGCGGCCCGGACCGCCGAGCACGGCGAGGTCTACCGGATCACGGTCCGCGCCTGGCGTGCGGTGCGCCGCCCGCGCTGACCCTTCTCCCCCCTCTCTTCTTCCACCACCTCTTTGAACGGAGCCCCCGTGCCCACTCGCCGGTCCTTCCTCCTGCTGTCCGCCGGTGCTATGGCGGCGGCCGGTCTGACCGCCTGCTCCCCCGGCACCGCGGCCACATCCGCCCCGGGCACGGGCGGTACCCCGCGCGACGGCGGGACGCTCACCTTCGTCACCGACGTGGAGCCGGACAACTTCGACCCCCATGTGTCCCCGGCCGACATCGTCGGTGTGCTGATGCGCAACGTCTTCGACTCCCTGGTGGCACAGCGCCCGGACGGCGGCTTCGAGCCGTGGCTGGCCAGGGAGTGGAAGGTGTCGGACGACGGCCGGGCGTACACCTTCCGGCTCCGTGAGGACGTGGAGTTCACCGACGGCACCCCGTTCGACGCCGCGGCGGTGAAGGCGAACTTCGACCGCATCGTGGCCCCGGCCACCAAGTCCCAGTACGCGGCCACGCTGATCGGCCCCTACGAGCGGACCGAGGTGGTGGACCGGCACACGGTGACGGTGCGCCTGAAGCGGCCGTACGCGTCCTTCCTGCACGCCGTGTCGACGACGTATCTCGGCTTCCACTCGCCGAAGGCGCTGCGCGAGCGGCCGGACGGGCCGGCGACGGGCGGTCCGGCCTCGGTCGGCACGGGGCCGTTCACCTTCGTCTCCCGGGTGAAGGGCCAGCAGCTGGTCCTCGCCCGGAACGCCTCGTACGCCTGGCCGCCCGCCTCCGCGGAGAACGACGGCGCCGCCCATGTGGAGCGGCTGGTCGTCGGCTTCCTGCCGGAGAACGCGACCCGGGTCGGCGCGGTGACCTCCGGCCAGGCGGACGTGGCGGACTTCCTGCCGGCCAACCGGGTCGCCTCGCTGACGTCGCAGCCGGGCCTGTCGGTCAGCGGCCACGACTCGCCGGGCATCGTCTACTCCTACTTCCTCAACACCCAGCGCGCCCCCTTCGACCGGCTCGACGCCCGGCTGGCCGTCCTGCACGCCGTGGACACCGAGGCCATCACCAAGGCCGTCTTCGCCGGGCAGTACCGGCGGGCATGGGGCCCGCTCAGCCCGTCCACCCCCGGTTACGCCCCGGCCGTGGAGAAGAGCTGGGGCCACGACCCGGCCAGGGCGGCCGCCCTCCTCGACGGGCTCGGCTGGACCGGCCGGGACGCGGAGGGCTACCGGACCAAGGACGGCGAACGGTTCCGGGTGACCCTGCTGTACGTCCCGGCGTACACCAAGTCCGAACGGCGCACCTTCGACACCGCCGTCCAGGCGGAACTGCGGAAGGCGGGCGTCGAGCTGGTCCTCAAGCCGCTGGACGCGGGCAGCTACACCCCGGTCCGCGACCGGGGCGACTACGACATCATCGCCTTCGCCTGGGGCGGCTCGGACCCCGATCTGCTGCGTACGGTCTTCCACTCGGAGAGCCGGCTCGCCGACGGCGGGGCGAACGGGGCCCGGGTGGACGATCCGAGGATCGACGGCTGGCTGGACGCGGCGACGGCGGCCTCCTCGGACAAGGAGCGCGAGGCGCTGTACGCGAAGGTGCAGCAGCGGGTCGTGGAGCGGGGGTACGCGCTGCCCGCCTTCGTCGGCACCCGGCAGCTGGGGGTGCGGGACCGGGTGCACGGGGTGGCCTTCGACGCCTCGGCGTGGCCGCTGTTCCAGGGCGCGTGGGTGGACGGTGGGCGATGAGCTCCGGGGCGCGGGGGCGGGTGGTGCCCGTGGTGGTGCGGCGGCTCGGGGCCGGGGTCCTGGTGCTGTGGGGTGCGGCGACCGTGTCGTTCCTGGTGCTGCATCTGGTCCCGGGCGATGTGGTGGACACGGTGCTGGGGCCGTCGACGGCCGCGACGCCCGCGCTGCGCGAGCGGATCCGGGCCGACTACGGGCTCGGGGACCCGCTGCCGGTGCAGTACCTGCGGCAGTTGGGCGGGCTGCTGAGCGGGGACCTGGGCCGCTCGTACCAACTGGGGCTGCCGGTCGGGGACGTGCTGGCCGGTCAGATCGGGCCGACGGTGGAGCTGGCGCTGGCGGCGACCGCGCTGGCCCTGCTCATCGCGTTCACGGCGGCCGTGGCGACCGCGGGGCGCGGCCGGATCGCCCGCGCGGTGGCGTCCGGGCTCGAACTGCTGGCGGTGTCGGTGCCCTCCTACTGGCTGGGCATCGTCGGGCTGACGGTGTTGTCGTACCGCTTCCGGCTGCTGCCCGCCGCGGGCGACCAGGGCGCGTCGGCGCTGGTCCTGCCGGCGCTGACCCTGGCACTGCCGATCGGCGGGGTGCTGGCCCGGGTGGTGCGCCAGGAGCTGGACGGGGCGCTGGCCCAGCCGTTCGCCCTGACCGTACGGGCCAGGGGCGCGAGCGAGCGGTGGCTGCTGCTGCGGCACACCCTGCGCCATGCGGCGCTGCCCGTGGCGACGCTCTCCGGGTGGGTGGTGGGCAGCCTGCTGGGCGGGGCGGTGCTCACCGAGACGGTGTTCGCCCGGCCTGGGCTGGGCCGGGTGCTGGTGACGGCGGTGACGTCCAAGGACATCCCCGTGGTGACCGCGTTGGTGCTGTTGTCCGCGGCGGCGTTCGTCGTGGTGAATCTGCTGGTGGATCTCGCCTATCTGGTGATCGATCCGCGGCTGCGCGCGGAAGGGGCGGGCGTATGAGAGCGGGTGCGGGGGCCCGGCGGGGGCGGCGGGTGGCGGTGGTGGCCGCCTGCGGGGTGCTGGTGCTGCTGGCGGTGGCGGTGGCCTTCCCCGGGCTGATCGCCCCGCACCCGCCCGACGACACGGATGTGGTGGCGGCGTTCAGCCCGCCCGGCGGGTCCCATCCGTTCGGTACGGACGAGCTGGGCCGGGACGTGCTGTCGAGGGTGGTGTACGGGGCGCGCCCGTCGCTGGCGATCGGGCTCGGCGCGACGGTGCTCGGGGCGCTGGCCGGGCTGGTCGTCGGGCTGCTCGCGGCGGCCGGTCCACGCCTGGCCGACCGGGTGCTGATGCGTGGCCTCGACGTGCTGCTGGCCTTCCCGGAGCTGCTGTTGGCGCTGCTGGTGGTCACGGTGGTCGGTTCCGGGACGGTGAACGTGCTGTTGGCGATCGGGGTCGCGACCGTGCCCACGTACGCGCGGCTGGTCCGGGGGCAGGCGCTGCCCGCCGTCCGGTCCCCCTTCGCGGAGGCGGCGAAGGTGCTGGGGGTCCGGCGGCCGGTGATCGTGGTGCGGCATGTGCTGCCCCATGTGACGGGTCCGCTGCTGGCGCTGGCCACGGTGGGCACCGGCACGGCGGTGATCTCCGGTTCGGCCCTCAGTTTCCTGGGGCTCGGGACTCCGCCGCCGGCCGCCGAGTGGGGGTCGATGCTCTCGGACGGCCGGGAGTTCCTGGCGACCGCCTGGTGGACGGCGACCTTCCCGGGGCTGGCCATCGTCGCGGTGGTGCTCTCGGTGACCGTGCTGGGCCGGTCGTTGTGGGCCGGGGCGCCGAGGGAGGCCGGGGCATGAGCGCGTTGCTGACGGTGGACGGGCTGGACGTGCGTTTCGGATCCGGGCGGTCCGGGCCGGTGCACGCGGTGCGGGACGTGTCCTTCTCCGTGGCGCCGGGCGAATGCCTGGCCCTGGTCGGGGAGTCCGGCTCGGGGAAGAGCACGGCGGCCCGTGCCCTGCTCGGCCTCGCCGGGCCGGGGGCGGCGGTGCGGGCCCGGGCGCTGCGGGTGGACGGGCGGGACGTGACGGGTTTCCGTGCGCGGGACTGGCGTGCGGTGCGGGGCCGGGCCGTGGGGCTGGTCGCGCAGGACGCGCTGGTGTCGCTGGATCCGCTGCGCCGGATCGGGGCGGAGATCGCGGAGCCGATGCGGCTGCACCGTACGGTCGGCCGGGCCCTGATCGGTGCCCGGGTGGTGGAGTTGCTGCGGCGGGTGGGCGTCCCCGAGCCGGAGGTGCGGGCCGCGCAGTATCCGCACGAACTCTCCGGCGGGCTGCGGCAGCGGGCGCTGATCGCCTCGGCGCTGGCCGCCGGCCCCCGGCTGCTGATCGCGGACGAGCCGACCACCGCCCTCGATGTGACGGTGCAGGCGCAGATCCTCGATCTGCTGGCCGAGGCGAAGGCCGACGGCACGGGGCTGCTGCTGATCACCCACGACCTGGGGGTGGTGGCCCGGATCGCGGACCGTACGGCGGTGCTCCGGCAGGGCACGATGGTGGAGTCGGGGCCGACGCCCGAACTACTCGGCTCGCCACAACACCCCTACACCCGCGCCCTGTTGGCGGCCTCGGCACCGCGTCCGGCGGTGCGGGCGCCGAAGCGGGCCGGGCCGGTGCTGGAGGTGGCGTCGGTGTCGGTGTCGTACGGCGCGCGCACGGCGGTGCGGGACGTCTCCTTCACCCTGCGCGCGGGGGAGACGGTCGGCCTGGTCGGCGAGTCCGGGTCCGGGAAGACCAGTGTGGCCCGGGTGGCGATGGGGCTGCTGCGGCCGGACTCCGGGACGGTGCGGCTGGACGGCGAACCCTGGTCCGAGCTGCCCGAGCGGCTGCGGCGGCCGCGCCGCTCCCGTATCCAACTGGTCCAGCAGGACCCGTTCAGCTCCTTCGACCCACGGTTCACGGTGGACCGGATCCTCGCCGAGGGCATCGGGCGCCACGAGGACCGGGCGGCCCGCGCCCGGGAGCTCCTGGGGCTGGTGGGCCTCGGCCCCGAGCATCTGCGCCGCCGGCCCGACGAGCTCTCCGGCGGGCAGCGCCAGCGCGTCGCGATCGCCCGCGCACTGGCGCCGTCCCCCGCCGTCCTGGTGTGCGACGAGCCGGTGTCGGCGCTCGACGCCCCGGTGCGGGCCCAGGTGCTGGATCTGCTGGACGACATCCAACGCCGCCTGGGCACCGCCCTGTTGTTCGTCTCGCACGATCTGTCGGTGGTCCGGCGGATCAGCGACCGGGTGCTGGTGATGAAGGACGCGCGGGTGGTGGAGGAGGGCGACGCCGAGGAGGTGTTCGACGCGCCCCAACACCCGTACACCAAGGCACTGCTGGCGGCCGTCCTCACCCCGGTCCCGGCGGCCCGGACTCCCGGGCCGCCGGTGCTCAGCCCCGGTACGCCTCCAGCAGACGCAGCCAGACCTCGCTGATCGTGGGGTACGCGGGGACGGCGTGCCACAGCCGGTGGACGGGTACCTCGCCCGCGACGGCGACGGTCGCCGAGTGCAGCAGTTCACCGATGCCGGGGCCGACGAAGGTGACGCCGAGCAGGATCTCCCGGTCGAGGTCGACGACCATGCGGGCGCGGCCCCGGTAGCCGTCCGCGTAGAGGCCGGAGCCGGCGACGGCGGCGAGGTCGTGGTCGACGGCGCGGACCCGGTGGCCCGCCCGTTCCGCCTCGGCGAGGGTGAGGCCGACCGAGGCGGCCTCCGGGTCGGTGAAGACGACCTGGGGTACGGCGGCGTGGTCGGCGGTGGCCGCGTGGGCGCCCCAGGCGCCGGTCTCCAGGGGCGGAGCACCGGTGGCGCGGGCGGTGATGGCGGCTCCCGCGATGCGTGCCTGGTACTTGCCCTGGTGGGTGAGGAGCGCCCGGTGGTTGACGTCGCCCACCGCGTAGAGCCAGTCGCTGCCCTCGACCCGGCAGCTGTCGTCGACGGTGAGCCAGGAGCCGGGCTCCAGACCCACCGTCTCCAGTCCGAGGTCGTCGGTGCGCGGGGCCCGGCCGGTGGCGAAGAGGATCTCGTCGGCCTCGATCCGTTCGCCGTCGCCCAGTTCGACGGTGACGGGCCCGTCCGGGGCGGGGCGGTGCACGGCGGCGACCGAGGTCCCGGTGCGGATGTCCGCGCCGGCCTCGGTGAGTGCCTGGGCGACGAGCTCACCGGCGAAGGGTTCCATCCTCGGCAGCAGCCCGGTGCCGCGGACCAGCACGGTCACCCGGGCGCCGAGGGCCTGCCAGACGGTGGCCATCTCCACGCCGACCACACCGCCGCCGACGATCACCAGACGGCCGGGCACCTCCTTGGCGCTGGTCGCCTCCCGGCTGGTCCAGGGGCGGGCCGTGCCGACGCCGGGGAGTTCGGGGACGACGGCGCGGCTTCCGGTGCACAGGGCGACGGCGTGGCGGGCGGTGAGCCGGTGCTCCGTGCCGTCGGGGGCGGTGACGGAGACCTCCTTCTCACCGGTCAGCCGGCCCGTGCCCCGGTGGACGTCGGCGCCGATCCCCTCCAGCCAGGCGGCCTGGCCGTCGTCCTTCCAGTACGAGGCGTAGTAGTCGCGGTGGGCGAGGACCGCCCCGGTGTCCAGCGGTCCTTGGACGGCGGCGGCGAGCCCCGGGACGCGGCGGGCGTCGGCGCGGGCGACCACCGGGCGCAGCAGGGCCTTGCTGGGCATGCAGGCCCAGTAGGAGCATTCGCCGCCGATCAGTTCCGACTCGACGACCGCGGCGGTCAGCCCGGCGGCCCGGACCCGGTCGGCGACGTTCTCGCCCACCGGGCCGGCTCCGACGACCACGACGTCGTATTCCGTGTTCAGGGAGGGATCTGTCATGGGGACAGTCTGGTGGCGGGTGTGGACGGCGGCCACATGGGCAGGCGGAATAGCACGGGGGCGGGCACCGTTGTCCGGACAGATTCCGAGCGGGCAGAGAAAGAGGTATCGAGGACATGAGCACCATCGAGCTCACCAAGGAAAACTTCGACGAGGTCGTCAGCGGGAACGACTTCGTCCTGATCGACTTCTGGGCTTCCTGGTGCGGTCCGTGCCGCCAGTTCTCGCCGGTCTACGAGGCCGCCTCCGAGCGCCACGACGACGTGGTCTTCGCGAAGGTCAACACGGAGGAGCAGCAGGAGCTGGCGGCGGCCTTCGAGATCCGCTCCATTCCCACGCTGATGATCGTCCGGGAGAACGTGGCGGTGTTCGCGCAGCCCGGGGCGTTGCCGGAGGCCGCGCTGGAGGACGTCATCGGGCAGGCCCGGAAGCTGGACATGGACGAGGTGCGCAAGTCCATCGAGGAGAACAAGGACCAGGCGCCGGGGCAGTAGGTCCGGTTCCCGCCGGGGCCGGGCCGTGGCGCCTCAGCGCCCGGCGGCGGTCCCGGCGTCCCGCTCCCTGACCCTGGCGGTGAGGCCGTAGGTCAGTTCGGCCCCGTCGACCAGCAGGGCCTCGACCGTGCGGGTCGCGGGGTCGATGTCGGCCACGACGCCGTCCCCGGCGTACCGGGGGTATCCGGACGCGCCCGTCTCACCGGTCGCCGAGACGACCGCCGAGCGGACGGCACCACCGGCGCCGCCGTCCGGTTCGGCGGGGTCGTCCGCCCCGGCGGGCTCGGCCGTTTCGGTGGTGCCGTCGCTCTCCCCGGCCTCGGGGGTCTCCTCCACGAATCCGGGGACGAGGAGGATCTCGTAGCTCTGCGGATGGCTCATGGCCCTCACGTTAAGGGCTCTCCCCCGGTCCGGAACGGATCCGTGCGTGCCGGACCGCCCGGTGTCTCAGGCGGACTCGCGCCGTACCACCGCGACCCGGAGCAGGTCGTGGCGCTCGGGGTCGGCCCCGGGCTCCTTGACCAGCCGGTCCACCAGTTCGGCGAGCGGCTGCGGGGTGGCCAGTTCCATCCGTACGGTGGTGAGCCGGGGCCGCAGGAGCCTGCCCAGCATCAGGTCGTCGGCGCCGATCACGGCGGTCTCGCCGGGTACGTCGATGCCCGCGTCCTGGAGGGCCCGCATCAGGAGCATCGCGTACGCGTCGTCGAAGGCGAAGACGGCATCGAGGTCCAGGGACCGCCACCGGGCGGCGAGCCGGGCCGCCGACTCCTCCTCGTACCGCAGGGGCAGCGGTTCCACCCGGGCGGTGTGGCGCCGGGCGGCGCGCCGGGCGCCGGTCAGCCGGGGGCCGGCGAGGCGGTCCGGTCCGTTCTCCTCGGGCATGACCACGCCGATACGGCGGCGCCCGCCCGCCAGCAGGTGCCCCACCGCGCAGTCGCCGACCACCTGCTGGTCCATGACCAGGGCGTGGGCGCCGGGCACCGGGCGCGGGCCGAGGGTGATCACGGCCCTGGCCCCGGACCTCCGGAGCACGGCTATCCCGGGCGGGGTGAGGTCGACGGCGCCGGGGGCGATGACGGCGACCGGGCGGAGTTCGGCCCAGGCGCGCGGCGCGTCCTGCGGGTCGAGGCCGGTGCTGCCGTACTGGACGACGGTGTAGTCGAGCCGGCGCAGCCCTGCCTCCAGTTCGCTGAAGAAGCGCTGGTGGAGCGGGCCGGCCGGGGGATCGACGGTGGGCAGCAGGACCATGCGGGTGTGTCCGGCGCGCAGACTGCGGGCCGCGGCATGGGGCACGTAGCCGAGTTCGGCGGCGGCTTCCCGGACCCGGCGGCGGGTGGTCTCGCTGATCCGGACCGAGGCGCTGTTGTTCAGTACGTACGAGACGGTGGCCCTGGAGACCCCGGCGAGCCGTGCGACGTCGGCGCTGGTGGGGACGGGGCGTTCGATGGGCTGGTTCGGTAACTGGCTCATGGCTTGCGGCAGTCTTCCAGAGCGCGCCGCACGGACGCGCCCCGGGGCACGTACCGGTCCGGCGGATGTCCCCTCCGCCCCCGCGCCCCGGCGCCGCGGTGCGGGCCCTACGGTGTGGGGATGATCATCGAACACCGTGACGACAGCTTCGATCCCCCGGCCGATCCCCCGGGCCGCTCCGGCCCGGCCGCCACGACGGAGGTCGACCCGTTCGGGGTGGGGCCGGTCCGCACCTCCTACGCCCCGGACCGGGACGGCGATCCGGACCCCGGGGAGATCGTCTGGACGTTCGTCCCGTACGAGGAGAACGACGGGCGGGGCAAGGACCGTCCGGTCCTGGTGGTGGCCCGGGAGGCGGCGGGCACGCTGCTCGCCGTGCGGCTCTCCAGCAAGCGGCACGACCGGGACCGCGAGTGGGTGGCGCTCGGCTCCGGCCCCTGGGACGGCTCGGGCCGCCCGTCCTGGGTGGACCTGGACCGGGTGCTGCGGGTGCACGAGGACGGGATGCGGCGGGAGGCGTGCGCCCTGGACCGGGCGAGGTTCGACCTGGTCGTGGGGCGGCTGCGGGAGCGTTACGGCTGGGCGTAGGCGCCAGGGCGTGTCCGACGGTCCGGAAGCAAGTACCGGGCCCCCGGCCGCGATCCGTCGGACACGCCCTACGCGGCGCTCCCGGTGCCGAAGGCGCGGTCGAAGGCGGCCCGGGTGGCGGAGTCCGGGGCCCGGTCGAGGATGCCGAAGACGAGCTGTTCGAAGTGCCCGGCGAACCGGCCGCCGTCCAGCAGCAGCGCCCGGAACGCCCCGGCCACCTGCGCCGGATCGTTGCGGAACACCCCGCAGCCCCAGGCCCCCAGCACCAGCCTCCGGTACCCGCGCACCGCCGCCACCTCCAGCACCCGCTCCGCCCGGGAGGCGAGTGCGGCGGGGATGCGGTGGGCCTGTTCGGGGGTGCGGGCGCGGACGACGCCGGCGTTGGGCGCCGGGGAGGTCAGGAAGCCGACGGTGAACGGGGTGTCGAGGAACCGTCCCCGGTCGTCCCGGAAGACCGGTACGCCCGGGGAGTGGATCACCCGGTCGGTGTAGAGGGCGCTGCGTTCGGCGCGGTGGTGGGCGTAGAAATCGGGGGCGCGCAGCAGGGTGGTGTACAGGCCGGAGGACCGGCACAGCGCCTCCTCCTGGGCCTGGGCGCCGTTGAGGTAGCCGCCGCCGGGGTTGCGGGCGGAGGCGTAGTTGAGCACGGCGACCTTGCCGGGGCCCTCGCGGGTCATCCGGTGGGCGGCGGCCAGGCTGCTCTCGCCGGTGACCTCGACGGCCGGGGTGCGGTCGCCGTCCAGGACGACGAGCGGCAGCGGCTCGGGCCCGTACAGCGCAGTCCCGGAGAGCGCGCTGCTCAGGGCCCGTCCGATGGACACCTCCCGGCCGTCCCGGGTGCGGTAGCGGCCGGCTGCGACGACGGCCTCGGTCTCGCGCGCGATCCCGCGCAGCCTGGCGCTCATCGGTACTCCCCCGTGTGGTGCATACGGGGCATGTTCGGCACCCCGACGGCAGGGGCGCAACCGGTTTTCTCGCGTCCAGGGGCACTCTTGTGCGATCCACTCGCAGGGGTTTGGGTGGTGGGGAGAGACCTGTGGAAGGAGGTCCGGCATGTCGTACGACACCTCCGGGGGCCATGGCCCGCCCGGCGGTTCCCCGCCCCTGGACGAGGGCGAGGCCGAGGACTTACTGCGCTGCATCTGCTTCAAGACGGGACCGCCCCGCAAGGTCGGTGTGGAACTCGAATGGCTCATCCACGACCGGGACCGTCCGCGTGTCCCCGTCGAGCACGACCGTCTCGAAGCGGCCACCGCCGTCCTGCGGGCCCTGCCCCTGAGCGCGGCGGTCACCTTCGAACCCGGCGGCCAGCTGGAGCTCAGCTCGCGCCCCGCCGGTTCCCTGACGGAGTGCGTCGAGACCACCGCCGCCGACCTGGCCGCGGTGCGCGCGGCCCTGGACCCGCTGGGGCTGGTGCCGGTGGGGCTCGGCGTCGACCCCTGGCACCCCCCGCGCCGGCTGCTGCGCGAACCCCGCTACGACGCCATGGAGACCGCCCTGGACCGGTCGGGTCCCGCCGGTCGCGTGATGATGTGCAACACCGCGTCCGTCCAGGTCTGTCTGGACGCCGGCGAGGAGGAGCCGGGGCCTCTGGGATACGGGCGGCGCTGGCAGTTGTGCCATCTGCTGGGCGCGGTCCTGGTGGCCGTCTTCGCCAACTCGCCCCTCCGGCTGGGCCGCCCCACCTCCTGGCGGTCGACCCGGCAGTCGCTGTGGGCCGCGCTCGACCCGTGGCGGCCGGTGGCTCCGCCGCACGGTCCGCTGCCGCGCGAGGCCTGGGCCGGGCATGTGCTGGACACACCGGTGATGTGCATCCGGGAGGACAGCGGTCCGTGGTCCGTGCCGGACGGGCTGACGTTCCGCGACTGGATCCGCACCGGCGCACCGAGACCCCCGGTGCGCGCCGATCTCGACTACCACATCAGTACGCTCTTCCCGCCGGTGCGCCCGCGCGGCCATCTGGAGCTGCGCATGATCGACGCCCAGTACGGGGCGGACGGCTGGCTGGTGCCGCTCGCCGTGACCACCGCCCTGTTCGACGATCCGGAGGCCGCCGAGACGGTGTTCCGTACCGTGGCGCCCCTGGCCGGGGCGGCCGGGCCGGAGCCCGCGCCGCTCAACGCGCTCTGGACGCGCGCCGCCCGCGACGGGCTGTCCGATCCCGAGCTGCGGGCGGCGGCCGCCGTCTGCTTCGGGGCCGCGTTGGAGGCACTGCCCCGGCTCGGGGCGTCCGGGCGGGTCCAGGAGGCCGCGGCCGGTTTCCACGACCGGTACGTGGCCCGGGGCCGCTGCCCGGCCGACGACCTCCCCGCACTGCTCGCACCCATCGGGCCCGGCGGTCCGGGCCACCACTCCGAGGGGTTCCGCCCATGACCGACTCCCCCGCACCCCACGGGACCGACCCGGAGCCGTTGCGACGGCGCGCCCTCGCCGCGCTGAGCACCGCCCGGGACCGCACCACCCGGCTCACCGACAGCGTCGACGACCGCGAACTGACCGCGCAGCACTCGCCATTGATGTCCCCGCTGGTCTGGGACCTCGCGCACATCGGCAACCAGGAGGAGCTGTGGCTGCTGCGCGGAGTGGCCGGGCGCGAGGCGATGCGCCCGGAGATCGACGGCCTGTACGACGCCTTCGAGCACCCCCGGGCGACCCGCCCCTCGCTGCCGCTGCTGCCGCCCGCCGAGGCGCGGGCGTACGCGGCGGAGGTGCGCGGCCGGGCCCTGGACGTCCTCGGCACCACCGCCCTGGACGACGACCGGCCGCTGGTGCGGTCCGGATTCGTCTTCGGGATGATCGCCCAGCACGAACAGCAGCACGACGAGACGATGCTGATCACCCATCAGCTCCGGTCCGGTCCGGCCGTACTGGCCGCGCCCGTGCCGCCGCGCGCCGAGGACCCGGCGGACCTCCCGGCCGAAGTCCTGGTCGGGGGCGGCCCGTTCACCATGGGGACGTCCGCCGACCCCTGGGCCCTGGACAACGAACGCCCGGCGCATGTGCGGGACGTGCCGGACTTCCACCTCGACACCGCACCGGTCACCTGCGGCGCGTACCTGGAGTTCGTCGAGGACGGCGGCTACACCGAGCGGCGCTGGTGGGCGCCCGAGGGCTGGGAGATGGTCCGCGAGCACGACCTGGCCGCCCCGCTGTTCTGGCACCGGGACGGCGGCCAGTGGCTGCGCCGCCGCTTCGGGGTCACCGAACCCGTCCCCGGGGACGAACCGGTGCTCCACGTCAGCTGGTACGAGGCGGACGCCTACGCCCGCTGGGCCGGGCGCCGGCTGCCCACGGAGGCGGAGTGGGAGAAGGCGGCCCGCCACGACCCGGTGTCCGGGCGCTCGCGCCGCTACCCCTGGGGCGACGAGGACCCGGCGCCCGAGCGGGCCAACCTCGGCCAGCGCCATCTGCGGCCGGCGCCCGCCGGGGCATACCGGCAGGGCCGGTCCCCGCACGGGATCGGGCAGTTGATCGGTGACGTGTGGGAGTGGACGGCCAGTGACTTCCTGCCGTACCCGGGATTCCGCGCGTTTCCCTACCGGGAGTACTCGGAGGTGTTCTTCGGGCCCGCCCACAAGGTGCTGCGCGGCGGTTCGTTCGCCGTGGACCAGGTGGCCTGCCGGGGCACCTTCCGCAACTGGGACCTGCCGGTGCGGCGGCAGATCTTCGCCGGTTTCCGTACCGCGCGGGACGTCGGCTGATGTGCCGTCATCTCGCCTATCTGGGACCTCCGGTGGCCCTCGGTGAACTGCTGTCCCGGCCGCCCCACTCGCTGGTCCGCCAGTCCTGGGCCCCGCGCCACCAGCGGTACGGGACGGTCAACGCGGACGGCTTCGGCGTCGGCTGGTACGCGGACGGCGACCCGGTGCCCGGACGGTACCGGCGCCGGGGGCCGGTCTGGGGCGACGAGACCTTCGCCGATCTGGCCCGGGTGGTGCGCAGCCCGGCGCTGCTGGCCGCCGTCCGGGACGCCACGGAGGCGGGCGCGGACGGCGAGGCGGCCGCCGCGCCCTTCACCGCCGGGCCGCTGCTCTTCAGCCACAACGGCGCGGTGAAGGGCTGGCCGCACACGGTGGCCCCGCTCGCCGCGGCGCTGCCGCCCGCCGAGCTGCTGGCCCTCACCGCCCGCAGCGACTCGGCGCTGCTCTGGGCCCTGGTGCGAGGCCGGCTGGCGGACGGCGACGCGCTGCCCGGGGCCGTCTCCGCCACCGTGCTGGACGTGGCCGCCGCCGCACCGGAATCCCGGCTGAACCTGCTGCTCACCGATGGCGCGTCGATCGTCGCGACGGCCTGGGGCGACACCCTGTGGTGCCTGACCGGACCGGGCCCGCGCACGGTCGTGGCCTCGGAACCGTACGACGACGATCCGCTCTGGCGCCCGGTCCCCGACCGCACGCTGCTGGTGGCGACCCGCGCCGACGTCTCACTGACCCCGCTCAAGGAGCCCCTTGCGTGAGTCCTTTCCTGCTGACCCGCACCCTGCCGGCCGACGCGACGGACGCGGCGCTGCGCGCCGATGTCCTGCACGGTCTGACCCGGCACCCCAAGACGCTGCCGCCCAAGTGGTTCTACGACGCCCGGGGCAGCGAGCTGTTCGAGGAGATCACCCGGCTGCCCGAGTACTACCCGACCCGCGCCGAGCGGGAGATCCTGATCGAGCGGGCCGATGAGATCGCCCGCGCCTCGGGGGCCCGGACCCTGATCGAGCTGGGGTCCGGTTCGTCGGAGAAGACCGGCCACCTGCTGGACTCGCTTCCGGAGCTGCACAGTTACGTGCCGGTCGACGTGAGCGAGAGCGCGTTGCGCGGTGCCGCGGAGGCGCTGCTCGCCGGGCGCCCCGGACTCTCGGTGCACGCCCTTCTCGCCGATTTCACCGGCGGTCTGGCACTGCCGGGCACCCCCGGGCCCCGGCTGCTGGCCTTCCTGGGCGGCACGATCGGCAATCTGCTGCCGGAGGAGCGGGCGGCGTTCCTGCGGTCGGCGCGGTCGCTGCTCTCCCCGGGCGACGCGCTGCTGCTCGGCACCGACCTGGTGAAGGACGAGAAGGTACTGGTCGCCGCCTACGACGACGCCGCCGGGGTGACCGCCGAGTTCAACCGGAACGTGCTGCGGGTGGTCAACCGGGAGCTGGGCGCGGACTTCGACCCGGAGGGCTTCGACCATGTGGCGCTCTGGGACCCGCGGAACGAGTGGATCGAGATGCGGCTGCGGGCCCGGCGGGCGCAGACGGTGAAGGTCCCGGCCCTGGATCTGCTGGTGGGTTTCGAGGCCGGTGAGGAGCTGCGTACGGAGGTGTCGGCCAAGTTCCGCCGGGAGCGGGTCCGGGCGGAACTGGAGGCGGCCGGTCTGCGGCTGGATCAGTGGTGGACGGATTCCGGGGAGCGGTTCGCGCTCTCGCTGGCGACGGCCCTCTGAGCGCGGCGGGCCAGGGCCCGGCGGTCCGGCAGGGCACCCGCCGGGACCGGCTGCAGGACGTGGAGCTCGGCGGTCAGCCCGGCCGCCCGCACCACCCGCCACAGTGAGGCGGGGAGCGGATCGTCGCCGACGAAGGCGGCGGCACCGGCCGGGGCGTGGCGCTCCGCCGGTGCCGCCGCCCCGTGGCCGGTGACGCGGTAGCCGATGCGTACCGGCAGGACGGTGGCGTCGGCGTCGATCGCGGCCTGGAAGGCGGCCGGGCCGAACCGGCCGCCGGGGCCGCGCCCGCACCAGGTGGTGCCCTCGGGGAAGACCACCACCCGTGATCCGCCGCGCATCGCCGCGGCGAGGGCGCGGACGGTCGCCGGCAGCGCGCGCAGCCGGTCGCGGTCGACGAAGAGGGTGCCGCCGCGGGCGGCGAGCGGGCCGAGCACCGGCCACTGGCGGATCTCGCGCTTGGCGAGCATCCGGCCGGGAAGCACCGCGGCGACGAGCGGGATGTCCAGCCAGGAGATGTGGTTGGCGACGACGAGCGTCCCGGGTGTCCCGGCGGGCGGTACGGGGGCGCCGGTGACCCGTACCCGTACGCCGAAGGCGCGCACGGCGCCGTACGACCAGCGGCGGATCAGCCGCTCCCGGCGGGTCGGGCCGAACAGGGGCAGGAACGGTGCCCCCAGCGCACCGGCCAGGACCCAGGCGCACCCGGCGAGCAGCAGGGCCGCCGCGACGGGACGGAGCCGGGTCCGGCCGGTGTGGGCGGCGCAGGTCCCCGGGGCGCAGGGCGCGGCGGGCAGCCAGGGGTTCATCGCAGCGGGGCGAGGGCGAGGAAGTGGCGGAGGTAGCGGGGGTCGGTGCGGCGCAGCGACAGCAGGACGTACAGGTCGGCGACGTCGAAGTCCGGGTCGTGGGCGGGTGCCCCGCACACCTGGGCGCCCAGCCGGAGGTAGCCGCGGAGCAGCGGGGGCAGGGTGGCGAGTCCGGTGCGTACCGGCCCGGCCGTGCCGGAGGGCTGCCAGAGGCGGTGCGGGGTGACCCAGTGGTCCTCGGGGGCAAGGTACTTGGTCCGTACGGTCTCCCAGGCTCCGGCCGCCGCCGCGCCGCCGTCGGAGAGCGGGATGGAGCAGCAGCCGGCCAGCCAGTCGTGTCCGGTGCGTTCCATGTAGCGGGCGAGCCCGGCCCAGATCAGGGCTATGACGGCGCCGTCGCGGTGGGCGGGGTGGACGCAGGACCGTCCGACCTCCACCAGGTCGTCCCGGATCGGGGCGAGTCGGCCGAGGTCGAACTCGCTCTCCGCGTAGAGGCCCCCGGCGGCCTTCGCCCGCTCGGGCGGCAGGACCCGGTAGGTGGCGACGACCTCGCCGGTGGCCTCCTCCCGGACGAGCAGGTGGTCGCAGTACGCGTCGAACGCGTCGCTGTCCAGGCCGGGTTCGGGGCTGTGCAGCCGGGCGCCGAGTTCTCCGGCGAAGACCAGGTGGCGCAGGCGCTGGGCGGCGCGGACCTCGTCCGGGCCGGTGGCCAGGGAGACCCGGTAGCGCGGCCGCTCGGGGGCGGCCGACGGTGAGGTGGCGGGAAGGGAGGCAACGGGCATCGCGTTCATGACAATCTCCCGGACGGATCGGCAAGGACGGCCGCCGGGCCGTCGCACGGGGTGCGACGGCCCGGCCCCTTACTTCTTCCGCGACCGGCTGGATTCGACATGACCGCCCGGGAGCGCCGACATGTGCGAAGGCTGAATCCCGGGGGTGGCCGGTTCGGGCCCCTCCGGACGCCGCCGGCGGGGCCCCGCTGGGGTCAGCCCCCGAAGAGCTTGGAGGTGATCTTCCCCGAGGCGGTGCGCGCCTCCCGCAGCGGGTCGCCGCCCTCCAGCACCGCCGTCATGTACGGCTTGATCGGGTTGTCGGCCTCGACATCGGCCCACTGCGGCGAGTTCGGGGTCGCCCGGCCCTGCGTGGCCCCCTCGGCCATCGCGGCCGTCCCCTCCTGCCCGACCACGGCCTTCGCGAGGCCCGGCTTGTTGGGCACGTAGCTCATGGTCCGGGCGAGCTCCTCCTGCCACTTCCGGCTCGCCAGCGCCTTGACCACCTCGACGCCGTCGGCGCGCCGGTCCGCCTTCTCCGGGACGATGAGGTCGGAGCCGCCGGTGAAGACGGCGCCGGGCTTCTTGGCGGTCTTCCCCGGGATCGGGAAGTAGCCCAGCTTTCCCTTGAGTTCGGGGTTGCGCTTCACGATCTGGGCCACGCTGCCGGGCACCGAAATGATCTGTGCGACATTCCCCTGGGCGAACACGTTGGACTGCGGGGGCTTTTCCTCGTCGGCGTCCTTGGGGCCCTCGCCGAGCGCCTGGAGCTCCTTGTAGAAGTTCATGCCCCGGAGCGCCGCGGGGCTGTCCAGGGCGCCTTTCCACGAACCGCCCTCGTCCTCGGCCAGTTCACCGCCCTCGTCCCAGATGAATCCGGCGAGCACGTACCAGTTCTGGCCCGCGAGATAGATCCCCTGGTTGCCGTTCTCGTTCAGCAGCCGGGTGTCGGCGATCCACTCCTGCCGGGTTTTCGGCGGATTCTTGATGCCGGCGCGCTCGAATATTTCCTTGTTGTAGATCACCACACGGTTGGCCGCGTACCAGGGAATGCCGTACTGCATGCCGTCGATGCTGCCCGGGTCGGCGAGGCCCGGAAGCCAGTCCTCGCTGCCCATGTCCCGTACGGCCTCCAGCGTCAGATCGCGCAGGCCGCCGCTGGCCGCGTACTGGGCGACCTGGGTGTTGCCGACCTCGATGACGTCGGGGGTGTCCTTGCCCTTCAGGGCGCTGATGACCTTCGGGCCGATGCCGCCCCAGCCCTGGAACTTGAACTCCAGCTCGATGGAGGGGTGCTCGTCCTCGAAGTCCTTGGTGAACCGCTTGAGGAAATCGGCGGAGACGCTGTCCTTCATCAGCCAGACAGTGACCTTCTTGCTGTCCGAGCTCCCCATGCCGAATACCGTTCCACACCCTGTTAGCGCACAGGCGGAAACGAGCGCGACAGCTCCGACGAGTATGCGGTTCTTCACCAGGTTCACCTTCTGCTGAACAAAAACGGCTCGATTCAGGAACCCGGTGTGGGGGACTGCGGGCGGCGCCCGCACGGGCGTGGCTGGATTTTGGTATGGACCATTGATCTGGTCAAGGGCCGTTCACCGGGTGTTTTCCGCGCCGATCCCTCGCGGAGCGGAGCCGGATGGGGCACCGTGATAAGGACGAGAGGAGACATATCATGTCAAATCACACCTATCGGGTCACCGAAATCGTGGGAACCTCCCATGAAGGGGTCGACGACGCCATCCGGCGGGGCGTCGCAAGAGCTTCGGAAACGTTGCACAATCTCGACTGGTTCGAGATCACCGAGGTGCGCGGGGAGATCAAGGACGGCCGGATCGAGCACTACCAGGTGGGCCTGAAGGTCGGCTTCCGGCTCGACGGGACGAGCTGACCCGGACGGAGTGCGGCCGGTCAGGTGCGCCCCTCGCGCTCCTGGGCGTCCTTCAGCGCCGGGGACTCCTCGGCCCAGCGGGCCCGCACCACGGTGAAGCCCGCCCGCTCCGCCGCGTCGCAGACGAGTTCGTCGTCGTCGACCAGCATGCGGACCTCGCGCCCCCGGCCCAGCCGGCGCAGGATCTCCAGCTTGGCCTGCCGGGCCGGCCGGCGGTCGTCGTTGCGCCGCATGTGGACCCGGCCCTCCGGCAGCCCGTGCGCCGCGAGCCAGGCCAGGGTGTCCGCACGGCACCGCTCGGGCCGCCCCGTGAGGTATCCGACCTCGCACTCCTCGGCACTGTCGAGCGCCAGCCGCACCCCTTCGGGCAGCGGCGGGTCATCGACGGCCGCGGCGAAGAAGCCGTCCCAGTCGCGCCGCGGACCTTCCAGGTAGTGCTGTCGGTGGCCGCTGTCCGCGAGCGTGCCGTCCAGGTCGAACACGGCCAGGGGCCGGGGGTCGCTCTTCATGCCCCCATCCCACCAGACCGCCCCGCGGTCAACAGCGCCAAGCAGCCACTCCCGGTCGGCGCCGACGCGGGCACTTATCCCGCCAAATCGACACGAACGACCCCAGACTCCTTGCCTGCCCACCCGTGCACGGAGGTGACATCACCCGCTCGCGTTCCGTGAAGATCGCAAAAGGTTGTACAGGATGCACGTGGAATCAAAAACGATCGCAAAGCTATATTCATCTTTGTGGCATCGAACGTAAACGACGTGAAGCGAATACTCCTGCGCTCGGGGAAGAGCCCCTTCGACGTGGTCCCGGTCGAACGCGCCCTCCACGAGGACGTGTTCGCCACCAACTCGGGCAACCTGATCTTCAGTGACGCCGCTCACAAGATCCTCCAGACGCCACACACGGAGGTGGTCTCCAACGGGATCGCCACCCGGATCGCCGACGTGGACCGCATCAACAACGAGTACGACGTCTTCGTCGTCCCGCTCGCCAACGCCTTCCGGCCCTCGTTCGAGCCGCAGCTGAAGCGGCTGACCAGGCTCATCTCGAAGCTGAAGATCCCGGTGGTCGTCCCGGGCGTCGGCGCCCAGACCGGGGTCAACTACTCCGCGGACCGGCTGAAGCCGATGCAGTCCTCGGTCTACGCCTTCGTCTCCGCCGTGCTCGACCGCAGCGCCTCCATCGGGGTGCGCGGCGAGTTCACCGAGCGCTACCTGCGGGACATGGGCTTCCGCGACGTGGACGTCATCGGCTGCCCCTCGATGTTCCTGCACGGCGACACGCTCACCATCCGGGAGGGCGGCGGGACGCTCGGCCCCGGGTCGCGGATCGCCGTCAACGGCTCGCACGACGCGGTGCGCAAGACCGAGCTCGGGCAGATCATCGACCGCACCCACGCCCGCTACCCGCACCTCCGGTTCATCGGCCAGAACCTCTCCGACGCCCGCCAGCTGCACTGGCGCGACCTCTCGCACCCGAACGCCGCCATCACCGGCATCCCCACCCACCCCGACCACCCGATGTACGCGGAGGACAAGGTCCGCGTCTACATCGACCCGGTCACCTGGATGGAGGACCTGCGGGGCTTCGACTTCTCCTTCGGCTCACGGATCCACGGCAACATCGCCGCACTGCTGGCCGGAACGCCGGCCACCGTGCTCTGCGGCGACTCCCGGACCCTGGAGCTGTGCCGCTACTTCGAGATCCCGCACCGCACGCTCGCCAACGTCCCGGCCGACCTCGACCCCGCCGAGCTCCACGAGACGGCGGACTTCGGGCCGCTGACCCGCGGCCACCGGGAGCGGTTCGACCGGTTCACCAACTTCCTCGACAAGAACGGGCTGCAGAACACCTTCACCCACGGCGACGGCGGCGCGGCCTTCGAGCAGCGGATGAGCAAGCTCTCCTTCCCGCCCGGCGTCCGCCCCTGGACCGGCCCCGAGGCCGCGGAGCTGGCCCCCCGGCTGAACTGGCTGCAGACCCGGCTCGCCGAGATCGAGGCCGAGAACACCCGGCTGAAGCGCACGGTTGCGAAGAACGCGGCGCTGCCCGCCCAGCGCTCCACGTACCAGCGCGCCCGCAGCGTCGTGGGACGGCCGATCAAGCGCGCCCTGCGCCCCTCCCGCTGACCCGACCGCCCCGTACCGGCCCGACCGGTACGGGGCGTCCCGGAACCGTACGGCCCCGCCGGGCCTACTATCGGAGTGTTTGCCCCGGTCCGCCCCCGGACCACCGGCCCGCCCCGATCCGTACGGAGTCCCGCGCCCATGCCCACCCCCCACGATCCGTACGTACGGGTGCGCGGCGCCCGTGAGCACAACCTCAGGGACGTCTCCGTCGACATCCCGCGCGACACCCTCACCGTCTTCACCGGGGTCTCCGGCTCCGGGAAGTCCTCGCTGGCCTTCGGGACGATCTACGCGGAGGCCCAGCGCCGCTACTTCGAGTCCGTCGCCCCGTACGCCCGGCGGCTGATCCACCAGGTCGGGGCGCCCGCGGTCGGCGAGGTCACCGGTCTGCCGCCGGCCGTCTCGCTGGAGCAGCGCCGCTCGGCTCCCGGGGCCCGCTCCTCCGTCGGCACGGTCACCACGCTCTCCAACTCGCTGCGGATGCTGTTCTCGCGGGCCGGGGACTACCCGGCCGGGGCCGAGCGGCTGGACTCCGACGCCTTCTCGCCGAACACCGCCGCCGGGGCGTGCCCGGCCTGCCACGGTCTCGGCCTCGTCCACCGCACCACCGAGGAACTGCTGGTCCCCGACCCCTCGCTGTCGATCCGCGAGGGCGCCATCGCCGCGTGGCCGGGCGCCTGGCAGGGCAAGAACCTGCGCGACGTGCTGGACGCGCTGGGCCACGACGTCGACCGGCCCTGGCGCGAGCTGCCCGCGAAGGAGCGGGAGTGGATCCTCTTCACCGACGAGCAGCCGGTGGTGACGGTCCATCCGGTCCGGGAGGCGGGCCGCATCCAGCGCCCCTACCAGGGCACGTACATGAGCGCCCGCCGCTATGTGCTGCACACCTTCGCGGACTCCAGGAGCCGCACGCTGCGGGCGAAGGCCGAGCGGTTCCTGACCTCCGCGCCGTGCCCGCAGTGCCACGGCAGCCGGCTGCGCCCGCAGGCGCTGGCCGTCACCTTCGCCGGGCGGACGATCGCGGAGCTGGCGGCGCTGCCGCTGAGTTCGCTCGCGGAGCTGCTGGACGGGGCGGGCGGCGACGGCACGGCGCGGATGCTGACGGCGGACCTGCTCGCCCGGATCGCCACGGTCACGGAGCTGGGCCTCGGCTATCTCAGCCTGGACCGGACGGCCCCGACGCTCTCCTCCGGCGAGTTGCAGCGGCTGCGGCTGGCCACCCAGCTCCGTTCGGGCCTCTTCGGTGTCGTCTACGTCCTGGACGAGCCGTCGGCCGGGCTCCATCCGGCGGACACCGCGTCGCTGCTCGGGGTGCTGGGGCGGCTGAAGGAGGCCGGGAACACGGTCTTCGTGGTGGAGCACCAGATGGACGTGGTGCGCCGGGCGGACTGGCTGGTGGACGTGGGGCCGCTCGCCGGTGAGCACGGGGGACGGGTGCTGCACAGCGGCCCCCCGGCCGGGCTCGCGCAGGTGCCGGAGTCGGCCACCCGGCGGTTCCTCTTCGACCAGGGGCCGGCACCGGAGCGCACGGTGCGCACGCCGGCCGGGTGGCTGCGGCTGACCGGGGTGGACCGGCACAACGTGCGCGGCGTGGACGCGGCATTCCCGCTCGGGGTGTTCACCGCCGTGACGGGGGTGTCGGGGTCGGGGAAGTCGACGCTCACCGGTCAGGTGCTGGCCGGACTGCTCGCCGACCGGCGGCCGTCCGCCGATTCCGGGGAGCCGGGCACAGAACCCGCGCGCCGCTGGTGCGCCTCGGCCGAGGGGCTGGCGGCGGTGGACCGGCTCGTCCAGGTCGACCAGCGGCCGATCGGCCGTACGCCCCGGTCCAACCTGGCCACGTACACCGGGCTCTTCGACGTCGTACGGAAGCTGTTCGCCGCCACGGACACCGCCGGGGAGCGCGGCTACAAGGCCGGGCGGTTCTCCTTCAACGTGGCGGGCGGGCGGTGCGAGACCTGCCAGGGCGAGGGCTTCGTCTCCGTGGAGCTGCTCTTCCTGCCCAGTACGTACGCGCCCTGCCCGGACTGCCACGGGGCCCGGTACAACGCGGAGACGCTGGAGGTGACCCTGCGCGGGCTCGACATCGCCCAGGTACTGGACCTGACGGTGGAGTCGGCGGCCGGGTTCTTCGCGGGGACCGCGGCCGCGGAGCGCAGTCTGCGGACCCTGCTCGACGTCGGGCTCGGGTACCTGCGGCTGGGGCAGCCCGCCACGGAGCTCTCGGGCGGCGAGGCCCAGCGGATCAAGCTGGCGGCCGAGCTCCAGCGCACCCGCCGGGGCCACACGCTGTACCTGCTGGACGAGCCGACGACCGGGCTGCACCCCGCCGATGTCGAGGTGCTGATGCGGCAGTTGCACGGCCTCGTCGACGCGGGCGACACCGTCGTGGTGGTCGAGCACGACATGGCGGTGGTGGCGGGGGCCGACTGGGTGATCGACCTCGGTCCCGGCGGCGGCGACCGGGGCGGACGGATCGTGGCGGCGGGCACTCCGGCCGAGGTGGCGGCGGCCCCCGGCAGCCGCACGGCCCCGTACCTGGCCGCGTCGCTGAACCGATCCTGACATCAACTCACCGAAGGAGAGGTTGAGTTGACGGACGGCAAGCAATGGGGAATGAAACGGCAAAGACTCTTGACCGCGTTCTGGTCCAGACCAATTATGGGCATGCCTCACGGCCGCTCCACACCGTGCGGCGTGTGACCCCCGGCCGGGAATCACAGGAACGGGCCGCGCCCTTCGACGGGCGCGGCCGAGCCGTGCGATCCGCCCGTCGTCTCACCCCCCGGGAGCATCCCCCATGCGATGTCCAAGAGCACTCGGCGCAGTCCTGAGCGTCCTGGCCACCACCGTGGCCTCCGCCGGACTGGTCCTCGGCGCCGGTGCCGGTGCCGAGGCCGCCCCCACCGCCGCGACCCCCATGCCGGCCCATGTCTTCGCCCCGTACTTCGAGGCGTGGAACGGCGACAGCCCGGCCGCGCTGTCGCAGGCCTCCGGTGCCAAGTACCTGACCATGGCCTTCATCCAGACCGAGGCCCGCGGTTCCTGCACCCCGTACTGGAACGGTGACACCGGCACCCCCATCGCCCAGTCCGTCTTCGGTTCCGACTTCACCACCATGCGGTCCCGGGGCGGGGACGTGATCCCGTCGTTCGGCGGCTACACCGCCGACAACGAGAGCACCGAGATCGCCGACAGCTGCACCAACGTCGACTCGATCGCCGCCGCGTACGAGAAGGTCATCACGACCTACGACGTGTCCCGCCTCGACATGGACATCGAGGACAACTCGCTGGACAACAACGCCGGGATCGACCGCCGCAACAAGGCGATCAAGAAGGTCCAGGACTGGGCCGCCGCCAACGGGCGCCCGCTGCAGATCTCGTACACCCTGCCCACCACCACGAGCGGTCTCGCCGACAGCGGGCTCGCGGTGCTGGAGAACGCGGTGTCCAACGGCGCCAAGGTCGATGTCGTGAACCTCATGACGTTCGACTACTACGACGGCGCCTCGCACAACATGGCGCAGGACACCAAGACGGCGATCACCGGTCTCAAGAGCCAGCTCGCCCAGCTCTACCCGTCGAAGACCGAGGCGCAGCTCTGGGGCATGGCGGGCATCATCGAGATGCCCGGCATCGACGACTACGGCCCGGCCGAGACGTTCACCACCGCGGACGCCCCGGTGGTCTACGACTGGGCGGTCTCCAAGGGGCTGAGCACCCTGTCGTTCTGGGCGCTCCAGCGCGACAACGGCGGCTGCCCCGGCACCGGCGGCAGCGACACCTGTTCCGGGATCGCGCAGGACACCTGGTACTTCAGCCACACCTTCGCGCCGTTCACCGGTGGCGGCAGCGGCCCGGTGACGGACGACTACTCGGTCGCCCTCTCCCCCGGTTCGGCCACGGTGGCCCCCGGCGGTTCGGTCTCGACGACGGTGAACACCGCGGTCGTCTCGGGCAGCGCCAAGACCGTCGCGCTGACGGCGAGCGGGGCGCCCGCCGGGGTGACGACGACGCTCAGTCCGGCCTCGGTGACCGCGGGCGAGAGCGCGAAGCTGGCGATCGCCGTCGCGGACACCACGGCCCCGGGCACGTACCGGATCACCGTGACCGGGACCTCCGGCACCCTGAGCCACACCGCCACCTTCACGCTGACGGTCCCGGGCCCGGGCGGCGGCACCGGGGTCCTGGTCAACGGCGACTTCGAGTCCGGCTCGCTCAGCCCCTGGACCTGTGACGCGGGCGGCGCGGTCGTCTCCACCCCGGTGCACGGCGGCGCGCACGCGCTCGCCGCGGCGGCCACCGCCTCGCAGACCGGCGAGTGCGCGCAGACCCTCACCCTGTCCCCCAACACCACGTACACGCTGAGCGGCTGGGTGCAGGGGAACTACGGGTACCTCGGGGTGCGCGGTGACGCGACCGCCAGTGTCTGGGGTTCGTCGAGCGGCTACGCGAAGCAGTCGGTGAAGTTCACCACCGGCTCGACCGGCTCGGTCACCGTCTACCTGCACGGCTGGTACGGGCAGGGCACGGTCTACGGCGACGACATCTCCGTGACGTCCTGACCCGTCGCGTCCGGTGAGTCTTCCCGGTCCCGGGGGTGGGCGGCCCCCGGGACCGGGAATCCGTGCGTCCGGGCCCTGCGGCCGGTCAGCGGCGCACCTTGCGGGTGGCGCGCAGCCACTCCTTGTTCATGGCCGAGATCGACGGCAGCGGGATGCCCTTGGGGCAGGCGGTGGCGCACTCCCCGGTGAGGGTGCAGCCGCCGAACCCCTCGGTGTCCATCTGGCCGACCATGTCCAGGACCCGGGTCTCGCGCTCCGGGGCACCCTGCGGCAGCACGTTCAGGTGGTTGATCTTCGCCGAGGTGAAGAGCATCGCCGAGCCGTTGGGGCAGGCCGCCACGCAGGCCCCGCAGCCGATGCACTCGGCGTGCTCGAAGGCGGAGTCGGCGTCCGGCTTGGGCACCGGGATGGCGTGTGCCTCGGGGGCGGTGCCGGTCGGGGCGGAGATGTAGCCGCCGGCCTGGATGATCCGGTCGAAGGCCGAGCGGTCCACGACCAGGTCCTTGACGACCGGGAAGGCCGCGGCGCGCCACGGCTCGACGTCGATGGTGTCGCCGTCCTCGAAGGACCGCATGTGGAGCTGGCAGGTGGTGGTGCGCTCGGGGCCGTGGGCGTCGCCGTTGATGACGAGGCTGCAGGCGCCGCAGATGCCCTCGCGGCAGTCGTGGTCGAAGGCGACGGGGTCCTCGCCGTCCAGGATGAGCCGTTCGTTGAGGGTGTCGAGCATCTCCAGGAACGACATGTCCCGCGAGATGCCGTCCACCTCGTAGGTGGACATCGCTCCGGGGGCGTCGGCGTTCTTCTGGCGCCAGACGCGCAGGGTGAGCTTCATGCGTAGCTCCGCTGGGTGGGGTGGACGTACTCGAAGACGAGTTCTTCCTTGTGCAGGACGGGGGGCTCGGCGGTGCCGGAGAACTCCCAGGCGGCGGCGTAGGAGAACTCCTCGTCGCGGCGGGCGGCCTCGCCGTCGGGGGTCTGCGACTCCTCGCGGAAGTGGCCGCCGCAGGACTCGGCGCGGTGCAGTGCGTCGAGGCACATGAGCTCGGCGAGTTCGAGGTAGTCGACGACGCGGTTGGCCTTCTCCAGCGACTGGTTGAACTCGGTGCCGGTGCCGGGGACCTTGATGCGGCGCCAGAACTCCTCGCGGATCTCCGGGATGCGGGCGAGCGCGGTGCGCAGTCCGGCCTCGGTGCGGGCCATTCCGCAGTGCTCCCACATGAGTTCGCCGATCTCCCGGTGGAAGGAGTCGGGGGTGCGGTCGCCGTTCACCGAGAGCAGCAGGTTGAGCCGGTCCTCGGTTTCGGCGACGGCCTCCTCCACGGCGGGGTGCGAGGCGTCGATCCCGTCGTGGTGCGGGTGGCGCGCCAGGTAGTCGTTGATCGTCGAGGGGAGGACGAAGTACCCGTCGGCGAGGCCCTGCATCAGCGCGGAGGCGCCGAGCCGGTTGGCGCCGTGGTCGGAGAAGTTGGCCTCGCCGATGGCGAAGAGGCCGGGGATCGTGGTCTGGAGGTCGTAGTCGACCCAGAGCCCGCCCATGGTGTAGTGGACGGCCGGGTAGATCCGCATCGGGGTCTCGTACGGGTCCTCGGCGGTGATCCGGGCGTACATGTCGAAGAGGTTGCCGTACTTCTCCTCGACCTTGTCCCGGCCCATCCGGGCGATGGCGTCGGCGAAGTCCAGGTAGACGCCCTGGCCGCCGGGGCCGACGCCGCGTCCCTCGTCACAGACGTTCTTCGCGGCGCGGGAGGCGATGTCCCGGGGGACGAGGTTGCCGAAGGAGGGGTAGATGCGCTCCAGGTAGTAGTCGCGCTCCTCCTCGGGGATCTCGGCCGCGGGGCGGTCGTCGCCCTTGGCCTTCGGGACCCAGATCCGGCCGTCGTTGCGGAGCGACTCGCTCATCAGCGTCAGTTTGGACTGGTGGTCGCCGGTGCGCGGGATGCAGGTGGGGTGGATCTGGGTGAAGCAGGGGTTGGCGAAGTACGCGCCGCGTCGGTGGGCCCGCCAGACCGCGGTGGCGTTGGAGTTCATGGCGTTCGTCGACAGGTAGAAGACGTTGCCGTAGCCGCCGCTGGCCAGGACGACCGCGTCGGCGAAGTAGGTGTCGATCCGCCCGGTGATCAGGTCGCGGGCGACGATGCCGCGGGCCCGGCCGTCGACGACGACCAGGTCGAGCATCTCGGTGCGGGCGTGCAGTTCCACGTTGCCGGCGGCGATCTGCCGCGACAGCGCCTGGTACGCGCCGAGCAGCAGCTGCTGTCCGGTCTGGCCGCGGGCGTAGAAGGTGCGGGAGACCTGGACGCCGCCGAAGGAGCGGTTGTCGAGGAGCCCGCCGTACTCGCGGGCGAAGGGGACGCCCTGGGCGACGCACTGGTCGATGATCTCCACGGAGATCTGGGCGAGCCGGTGGACGTTGGACTCCCGGGCGCGGAAGTCGCCGCCCTTGACCGTGTCGTAGAAGAGGCGGTGGACGGAGTCGCCGTCGTTGCGGTAGTTCTTCGCGGCGTTGATGCCGCCCTGGGCGGCGACCGAGTGGGCCCGGCGGGGCGAGTCCTGGAAGCAGAACTGGACGACGTGGTAGCCCTGTTCGGCGAGGGTGGCGCCGGCCGAGCCGCCGGCCAGGCCGGTGCCGACGACGATCACGGTGTGCTTGCGGCGGTTGGCGGGGTTGACCAGCCTGGCCCGGAAGCGGCGGGTGTCCCAGCGGTCGGCGACGGGCCCCTCGGGGGCCTTGGTGTCGGCGACGGGGTCGCCGGTCGCGTAGTGCGCGTAGTCGGTCATGTCAGCTCACGACTCCGGTCATGACGGCAACGGGTACGGAGATGAAGCCCAGGGTCAGCACCGCGGCCAGGGCGTCGGCGAGGGCCCGCAGCAGCCGGTCCCGGCTCGCCCGGCCCGCGCCGAGGGTCTGCGCGGCGCTCCACAGCCCGTGCCGGACATGGAGTCCGAGGGCGAGCACGGCGACGATGTAGACCGTGTTGCCGTACCAGGTGGAGAAGGTGTCGACGACGTTCTGGTACGGGTGGCCGGGCTGGAAGCCGCCGGGGTGCGCGGTGCCCGTCGTCAGGTCGAGGATGTGCCAGACGATGAACAGGGCGAGGATGATCCCGCCCCAGCGCATGGTGCGGGTGGCGTAGGCGGCGCGCGGCCTGCGGTGCACGTAGCCGGTGGGCCGCGCCCGGATGTCGCGGCGGCTGAGCTGGTACGCGGAGACCGCGTGCAGCACCACGGCGGCCACCAGCACCACCCGGACGATCCACAGGGCCCACTCGTAGTGCAGGAAGGGCTCGCCGAGGGTGCGCAGCCAGTGGGCGTAGTGGTTGAACTCGCCGGGACCGAAGAAGATCTTCAGGTTTCCGATCATGTGGACGACCAGGTAGGCCAGCATGATCAGGCCGCTGACCGCCATGACCGTCTTCTTGCCGACGGACGAGTCCCAGAGCGTACGCGTCATGGACGGCCGTCGGTCCGTCCGGGTTGCCAATGCCATGCACACGACGCTAGGGCCGAACGGCCTCATCAGTCCAAGACATGGAACACCTGATCTCCATAGGGAATGACTATCGTGCGGGCTAGAGTGGACGCATGCAGTTCCAGCAGCTGACGTATTTCGTGGCCGTGGCCGAGACCCTGCACTTCACCCGCGCCGCCGAGTCGGTGCACGTCTCACAGCCCTCGCTCTCCCAGCAGATCCGGGCGCTGGAGAGCGAGCTGGGGGCGGAGTTGTTCAGCCGGGCGCGCGGTCACATCGCGCTGACCGACGCGGGCGAGGCCCTGCTGCCGCTGGCCCGGCGCATCCTCGCGGACGCGGACACCGCGCGCCACGAGGTGCAGGAGCTGGCGCAGCTGCGGCGGGGCCGGGTCCGGCTCGGCGCGACGCCCAGTCTCTGCACCGGCCTGCTCCCCGACGTGCTGCGCGCCTTCCACGACCGGCATCCGGGGATCCGTCTGCTGCTGGAGGAGGGCGGCTCGCTCGATCTGGTGCGGGAGCTGGCGCGCGGTGCGCTGGATCTCGCGCTGGTGGTGCTGCCGCTGCCCGCCGCGTCGCCCGCGCTGACGACGGTCGAGCTGCTCCAGGAGGACCTGGTCGTGGTGTCGTCGGCCGAGGCGCCCCGGCCGGGGCGGGGCGGGCGGGTGCGGATCGCCGATCTGGCGGGCGAACCGCTGGTGATGTTCCGGCACGGCTACGACCTGCGGGAGCTGACGGTGGCCGCCTGCCGGGCGGAGGGGTTCGAGCCGTCCTTCACGGTGGAGGGCGGCGAGATGGACGCGGTGCTGGGCTTCGTCCGGGCGGGGCTCGGGATCGCGGTGGTGCCGAGCATGGTCGCCGGGCGCTCCGGTCACGGGCTGCGGACGACGCCGCTGGCCCGGCCCGGTCTGCGGCGCACCATCGCGCTCGCGCACCGCAGCGACGTGGCCCCGCCGCGTGCGGCGCGCGAGCTCCAGAAGATGCTGCTGGCGGTCGGCTGATCCGGCCGGCGGGGGTACGGGAGGCTCTCCCGTACCCCCGTCCGGTCACACCGCGTCGGCCAGCAGCAGCGAGTGGATCCGGTCCGGGGCTCCGGGGCGGGCGTAGTACCAGCCCTGGGCCGTGTCGCAGCCGAGCTTGCGCAGCTGCTCGGCCTGGGCGCCGGTCTCCACGCCCTCCACCGTGACGGCGAGGTCCAGGCTGTGGGCCAGCGAGACGATGCCCTCGACGATCTTCAGATCGACCGGGTCCGCCGGGTGCTGCTGCATGCCCATGGTGAACGAGCGGTCCAGCTTGAGCACGCTCACCGGCAGCCGGCGCAGGTTGGCCAGGTTCGAGTAGCCGGTGCCGAAGTCGTCGAGCGCGATGTCGACGCCCATCTCGGCGAGTTGCCGCAGCGGCTTGAGCAGGTCGTCGTCGGCGCCGATGAGCGCGGACTCGGTGACCTCCAGGCAGAGCGCCTCGGGTTCGAGCCCGGACCGCTCCAGCACGTCGACCGTCTCGGCGACCAGCCGGGGGTGGTGCAACTGGGTCGGCGAGAGGTTGACGTTGATCCGGACCCGGCCGCCGTCGCTGTGCCGGTTCTGCCAGAAATTAGCCTGGCGCACCGACTCCTCCAGCACCCAGCGGCCCAGGGGCACGATCAGCCCGGTGTGTTCGGCGAGCGCGATGAACCGGTCCGGGCCCAGCACCCCGTGCTGCGGGTGGCACCACCGCACCAGCGCCTCCGCGCCGTGCACGGTGCCGTCGCCGAGGTGCACCAGCGGCTGGTACTCGATGAAGAACTCGCCGCGCTCCAGGGCGGCGGGCAGCGCGGTGGTCAGCCCGTGCCGGGTGATGGCCCGGGCGTCCGCCTCGGCGTCGGCGAACTCGAAGCGGTTGCCGCCGGCCGACTTGGCCCGGTACATGGTGATGTCGGCACTGCGCAGCACCTCGGCGGCGTTGCGTTCGCCCGCCGGGCCCTCGACCACCCCGATGGAACCGCGCACGGTCAGCTCCCGGCCGTCCAGGCGGATCGGGGAGCCCAGCGCGCCGAGGATGCGGCAGGCGAGTTCGTCGACCTCGGTCTCGGTGTCGGGTCCGGTGGTCAGGGCCACGAACTCGTCGCCGCCGAGCCGCGCGACCATCTCGCCGGGCGCGGTGGCACAGCTCTGCAGCCGGTCGGCGACCTCGACGAGCAGCCGGTCGCCCGAGGCGTGGCCGAGGCTGTCGTTGATCGCCTTGAAGCCGTCCAGGTCGAGGTAGCACAGGCCGAAGCGGCTGCCGTCGTCGGCGGAGAGCGCTTTCTCCAACCGCTCGAAGAACAGCGTCCGGTTGGGCAGTCCGGTGAGCGCGTCGTGCGTGGCCTCGTACCGCAGCCGCAGATTGAGCAGCCGGCGCTCGGTGGTGTCCTCCAGCAGGGCGAGCTGGTACTGCGGGCGGCCCTCGGCGTCGCGCAGCAGGGAGACCGTCAGATTGGTCCACAGCACGGTGCCGTCGTTGCGGTAGAAGGCCTTCTCGACCCGGTAGTGCTCGCGCTCGCCGCGCACCAGCTCGCCGTAGTACTTCCACACGTACGGCGCGTCCTCGGGGTGGACCCACTCGTTCACCTTGTGGCTGCGCACATGGTGGTCGAGTCCGCCGAACATCCGGGTGAGGGTGTCGTTGATCTCCAGCACGTTGCCGTCGAGGTCGGCGATCCCGATGCCGATGGCCGCGTCCTTGAACACGGCGCGGAACCGTGTCTCGGTGGCGTGCAGGGCGCGTTCGGCCTCGGTCCGGGCGGTCAGGGCGGAGCGGGCGATGGCCTCCTGCTCGGACCGGGTGCGTTCGCGCAGCGCCTGGGTGAAGCCCGCCGCGAGGGCGTGCTGGATGCGGGCGCAGCGGGCCCGGCCGTCCTCGGCGGGCAGGGTGGTGGCGCCGTCGCTGCCGCAGTAGAGCACCAGATACGCGTCGACGACGCCGAGTGTGCTGCTGAGCGCCTCCGGGTCGGTGCAGTGCGCGGCGACCAGCGCTTCGCCGACCTCGGCGGCGGAGGACGCGTCGAAGGGGTGCGCGTGCAGGACGGAACTGAGCCCGCGGGCCAGCGGCAGCAGATGCCGCTCGAACTCGGCGCGGGTCAGGGAGGTGGCCGTCGAGGGGAAGATGGCCCGGCTCCATATGGTGGCGAATCTTCGGAGCCGGCCCTCGGGACCGTCGGGCTCCGTGTCCGGTGTGCCCGACGACTGGGCGGGAATGCTCACGCCTTGCGTCCCACTCCCGCGAAGCCCGAGAACGCGTAGGGGTCCTCCTGCTCCGCGACGACCGGGGTGTCCGGGCGCCAGTGCGGCATCTGCACCAGTCCGGGCTCGACCATTTCGTATCCCTCGAAGAAGCGCGCGATCTCGTCATGGGACCGCATGACCAGGGGCTTTCGGATGCTGTTGTAGACCTCGACCGTGCCGCCGGCTTCCTCCCGGCTGAGCGGTATGCCCTCGTACGAGGCATGGGTGAGGACGACGAGACTGCCGGGGGCGAGGGCCTCGCGCAGTTCGGCGAGGGAGCTCAGCGGGTCGTCGGCGTCCTCGATGAAGTGGAGCACGGCGACGAGCAGCAGGGCCACCGGGCGGTCCAGGTCGAGAAGTCCGTTTATCTCGGGGTTCTTTACGATCTCCTGGGGGCGGCGGAGGTCCTCGGCGGCGATCACCGCGCGGTCGTTGCCCTCCAGCACGGCCCGGCTGTGCGCGACGGCGACCGGGTCGTGGTCCACGTACGCCACCCGGGCCTCCGGGTCGGCCGCCTGGGCCACTTCGTGCACATTGCCGAAGGTCGGTATTCCGGATCCGATGTCCAGGAACTGGGTGACGCCCTCACCCACCGCGTATCGCACGGCTCGGCGCATAAAGGCGCGATTCGCCTGCATGATCTTGGGCAGCCCCGGCATGAACTCCATGGCCCTGCGGGCGGCTTCCCGGTCCACCTCGAAATTGTGCGAGCCGCCCAGATAGAAGTCGTACATGCGGGACACGCTCGGCACCGAAATGTCTATGCCTCGCGGTGCCCAAGCGGGACGCTCCATCAAAGTCTCCAACAAGTCGCTACGGCGATCCGGCCATGTTCATGGTCAGTGTTGACCAGAGGCTACTGATCGTCCGCCAAGAGAGCGAGCGGAAACGGAAATTAGCCGTCCGTTATTGGTCACACACCACTGGCATGTGCAACCGACCCGTCGCTACGTGTGACATTCGGTACCGATCGGGCGGGCATCCGGGGCGCCGCCCCATCCGCCCCTCCCGACCCGGCCGTTGATATATCCGGGCGCGGCACCGGTTTTATCTCGCGGGAAATGGGACGGACCGGACGACACGCCTTGTCCGGTCACACGAGAGTGGTGCGTCGATTGCGTTCGGTATAACCACGGTCACCGACTTTATTGGCAGCATTCTTTACCAATACGGCATTGGCGGGCGCCGTACCGCTCCGCACTCCGCCCTTCCGCGGCCGCTCCCCCGCCCGTTGCCGCTCCCCCGACCGCTCCCGGCGTCAACTCCCGTACCAGAGAACCAGGTTGGCCACCACCCCTCGCCAGGGCCCCGGCCAAGGCGTGAAAGACCGCCGCCACCTGCGCCGATGTCCTTCCACACCGCTCGCGGCCACCGGAGCACCGGGTTCTCCAGATCCCCACCATCAGGCGAATCACGCCCCCGCACCGCGTGTCGCACGACGCGCCGGTCCATGCTCCGGCTCGTGTACGGATCATTCATAGGACGGTTCGGAGCTGCCTTCGCGCTGCTCTGGCTGCTGGGCACCCCGACGCCCGCACGCGCGGACAGCTGCGCGTACGCCTCCGTCGGCGAGGCCGGTGACGGCTCGTCGTGGATCGCCACGGCGGGGATCGGCCCGTGCTCCCCGAGCCCGACGCCCACACCGACGCCGCCCGTCCCGCCGCCCTCCTCGTCCCCTCCGCCCGCGCCCGTCCCTCCGCCGCCGTCCCGGCCCGCGCCACCCCGGCCGACGCCCGGCCCCGTGGTGCCACCACCGCCCGCGCCACCGCCCCCGCCGGCCTCCTCGCCCGACCCGACCCCCTCGTCCTCGGCGCGCCCCGCGCCGCCCTCGCCGCGCCCGGTGGCGCTGCCCCACTACCGCAGGCCGGAGCGGAAGACCGTACGGCACAGCGGCTCCGTGGTCACCACCACGCTGCTGATCACGGCGCCCGCGGTGTTCGCCGTCGCCGTGCTGCGCCCCCGCTCCCGCTGACCTCCGGAGAAAACACATGTCGGAATGGCTTGTTCTCACCCTGGCCATGACCGCGGCCTGTGCCGTCGTCCTGACCATCGCCGTCCTCACCAACCGCCGGGTCCGGGCCGATGACGACCCGTCCGAGACCCCCGACGTCATCGAGTACATGACGATGATGATCGGGGTGGTCTACGCGATCGTGCTGGGGCTCGCCATCGCGGGCGTCTGGGAGGGCCGGGGCGAGGCCCAGGAGTACGTACGCCAGGAGGCCCAGGCCCTGCACGAGGTGCAGGCCCGGTCCTCGGCGTACCCGCCGGAGGTGCGCGCGCGCATCCGCGCCGATGTCGACGCCTACGTACGCCACGTCGTCGACGACGAGTGGCGGGCGATGAGCGAGCACGGCTCCCTCACCGCCGAGGGGACCCGCCTCCTGGACCGGGTACGGGCCGACGTCACCGACTACCACCCGCGCAACGACTACGAGGGGCAGTCTTATCAGCCACTCGTCGACCAGGTCGCCGCGGCCGACGACGCGCGCAGCGCCCGCGGCCAGAGTGCCGGTGCGACCATGCCCGGAGTGGTCTGGTTCGGCCTGATCGCCGGTGCCCTGGTGACGGTCGGTCTGCTGTTCACGCTGCAGATCCGCAGAACCTTCCGCGAACTGCTGCTGGCGGGTCTCTTCAGTGTTCTGATCGCCTTTCTGCTCTTCCTGATCTGGGACTTCGACACCCCGTTCGGCCGGGACATCTCGGCCACCGCCGAGCCGTTCTTCGCTCTGTTCCCGCACGCCACCGGCGGCTGAGGCCGATCCGCCCGGGACGATCCCGGCCGCGTCCGATGCTCCGCCCGGGGGATGCCGGTGCCCCGGGCGGAGCACCCGGATCGCGGCACACCCGGGCGACTCCTAGCGTGTGGCCCGTCGAGGTGCATTTCTGACACTCCGTGGAAACTCGTTCCGCAAGTGCTCCTCGGGGACCCGGAGGACTCACCCATGGGCTCGATACGAGTAGCACCCGTCGCCCTGCTCGGCGCCGCCGCTCCCGTCCAGACCGCTCCGGCCGCGTACGCGTACGCGGCGGCGTCGGCAGGCGCGTCGCCCGCGACCGGATTCACCGTCACTCCGTCGGTGAACCCGCCGGGGAGCCAGGTCGCCCTGGCCGCCCGGGGGTGCCCCACCACCGCAACCGCCGGTTCCGGCGCCCTCGGCACGGCCACCGTCGCGCGTGGCGAGTCCGTCGCCGCGACGGCCGGCCGGGACGCGAGGCCCGGCGGCGCCGTCGACCGGATGAGCACCGCCACGACGGCGGTCGGCGCGGCGCCGGCAGTGACCGCCGCCGCCGGAGCCGTCCTGATGGCGCGTCACCGTGAGGAGAACCTCCCGCACTGACAGCAGGGCAGTGCCGGACGGACGACGCATCGCCCCGGATCCTTCCCAGGACCCGGGGCGACGTACGTCGTGGCCCCCTCTCCACGGGTGGCTCAGCCAGCGGATAGCCTCACTGCCGTGACAGAACGGCAGCCCCATCAGTTCGAACGTGGCACGGACGGTCCGAAAGTGATCGTCGCGGGCCTGGACGGTTCCGAGTCCTCCATGCGGGCCGCGGCATACGCGGGCGGTCTGGCCCGGCGCCAGGGCGCGGTGCTCGCGCTGGTCTACGTACAGCCCGTGCTCCCCGCCGGGGCCGCGCTCGGCGCACCGATCGCCGACACCACCGGCGAGGTCGCCCAGGGGCTGGTGGACGAGATCCGCGAGGCGACGCACCGGATCAAGGACACCTGGAACGTGCGCTGGGAGTTCCACACCTTCCGCGGCGATCCGTACAACGGGCTGGTGGCCGCGGCGGACGAGCTGAAGGCCGACGCCGTGGTGGTGGGCGCCTCGGAATCGGCCGGTCACCGCTTCATCGGCTCGGTCGCGGTACGGCTGGTCAAGGCGGGTCGTTGGCCCGTCACGGTGGTTCCCTGACGATTTCGGCCTGAACCGGGACGGACCGGGGAACGGACCCGGGCGCGTACGCGCTCGGACCGGCCCGGACGAAGCTGCGGAAAAGATACGGAATCATCCATTCCGTCAGACGGCACGCCGTCTTTCGCACCGGCCCCGCCTGAGCCATCATGAGCGCCCGTCAGGGACAGCCGTCGGTGGAGAGGTGACTCATGGCAAGGCTCCGAGTGGGCGAGGGCGTACTGCGCCGCAAGCCGATCGAGCAGATCGACGAGAAGGGCCCCGCGGGCGGGGCCGTCTCACAGCTCACCAGAACCCTCGGGCTGTGGCAGCTCACCGCCATCGGCGTCGGCGGCATCATCGGCGCCGGCATCTTCACCCTCGCCGGCACGGTGGCCAACGGCACCGCCGGTCCCGCCGTGCTGGTCTCCTTCCTCATCGCGGGTCTGGCGAGCGCGGCGGCCGCCTTCAGCTACGCCGAGTTCGCGGGCCTGATCCCGAAGGCCGGTTCCGCGTACACCTACGGGTACGCGGTCCTCGGCGAGCTGGTGGGCTGGTTCATCGGCTGGGACCTCCTGCTGGAGTACACGGCGATCGTGGCGGTGGTCGCGATCGGCATCTCCGGCTACTTCAGCTTCCTGCTCGGCGAGGTGGGGCTCGACGTGCCGAAGTGGATGCTGGGCGCGCCCGGCACCGGCGACGGGCACAAGGTGGACCTGTTCGCCTCGGTGCTCTGTCTGCTCGTCGCGTACCTGCTGACCCTCGGCATCAAGAACGCCGCCCGGTTCGAGACGGTCGTGGTGGTGCTGAAGGTGCTGGTCGTACTGCTGGTCATCGGGGTCGGGGTGTTCCACATCAACACCGCCAACTACAACCCGTTCTTCCCGTTCGGGGTGAGCGGGGCCTTCACCGGCGCGGCCACGGTGTTCTTCGCGGTGTTCGGCTACGACGCCATGTCGACGGCCGCCGAGGAGTCCAAGGACGCCCAGCGCCACATGCCGAAGGCGATCGTGTACTCGCTGGCCATCTCGATGGTGCTCTACGTGGCGGCGTGCCTGGTGCTGACGGGGATGCAGAACTACAAGGACATCGACCCGGAGTCCGGTTTCTCCACGGCGTTCAAGTCGGTGGGGCTCGGCGGCCTCGCCGATGTGATCGCGGTCGGCGCGATCATCGGCATCCTCACCGTCATGTTCACCTTCATGCTCGGGGTGACCCGGGTGTGGTTCTCGATGAGCCGGGACGGACTGCTGCCGAAGTGGTTCGCCAAGACCCACCCGACCCGGCACGTGCCGACCCGGGTGACCTGGATCGTCGGCGCGGCCTCGGCGCTGATCGCCGGGTTCCTGCCGATCGGCGAGGCGGCCGAGCTGACGAACATCGGCATCCTGCTGGCCTTCGTGGTGGTGTGCATCGCGGTGATCGTGCTGCGCTACAAGCAGCCGGATCTGCCGCGCACCTTCCGTACCCCCGGCATGCCGTTCGTCCCGGCCCTCGGGGTGGTGTTCTCCATCTGGC
Source organism: Streptomyces sp. NPDC092952 (assembly GCF_044754785.1). NCBI lineage: Bacteria > Bacillati > Actinomycetota > Actinomycetes > Kitasatosporales > Streptomycetaceae > Streptomyces > Streptomyces sp. NPDC092952. The sequence goes on from NZ_JBIVPT010000014.1 coordinate 179,983, forward strand.
TGATCACCTTCCTCCAGTGGCAGACCTGGGTGCGGTTCGTGGTGTGGTTCCTGGTCGGCCTGATCGTCTACTTCGGCTACTCGTACCGGAAGTCGGAGATGGCGAAGGCACCGGAAGCCACCCCGGAGCAGCGCTGACCGGGTCCCCGGGCGGCCGGGCGGGGTCCGTCGGGCGGCGGCCGCCGACGCCGCCGCCCGACCGTTCACCGCACCACTCGCCGCACTGTGCGACCGCTCGTCGCAGAGAACCGCCCGTCGCCTGTTCCTCGGCGCTCCGATGCGTTCGGATACGCGAATCGGCAGTGCGGCGGCAGGGGCCTCGGCGGAAAGGGCGTTCACGATGACCACCACGACGACCGACGAGCGGGCCATCGCCGCGCTCCAGCGGGACCATGGGCCCGCTCTGCTCCACTTCCTGCTGGGGCTGACCTTCGGCGACCGGCAGCGGGCCGAGGACCTGCTCCAGGAGACGCTGGTGCGGGCCTGGCAGCACCCGGAGGCCTTCGACGCCCCGTACGAGTCGATGCGGCCCTGGCTCTTCACGGTGGCCCGGCGGCTGGCGATCGACGCGCGCCGGTCCCGGCAGGCCCGGCCGGCCGAGGTCGGCGACGCCGTGCTGGAGACCACCGCGACCGGCACCGACACCGCAGAGGCCACGGTCTGCGCGCTCGACGTGCGCGAGGCGGTGCGCACCCTCAGCCCGGAACACCGCGCGGTCCTCGTCCAGATGTACTTCCGCGGCCTCACCGTCGACGAGACCGCCGAGGTGCTCGGCATCCCGGCCGGCACGGTCAAGTCCCGGTCCTACTACGCGCTGCGCCGGCTCTCCCGCAGCCTGCCCGGCTACTCCAGCAGGTCCTCCTCGCGCACCAGGGCGAGCAGCGAGACCGCTTCCGCGGCCGCCACGTAATCGGCGGCACAGCGGTCGCAGGACTGAAGGTGCCGGGAGACCTCACGGGTCTCGCCGGCCGTGAGCGCGTCGAGTACATAGGCGCCGAGCACATGCCTCACGTGCGTGCCCTCCCCGGGGTCGGCGGTCATCGCATCCTCGTATCGTGAGCGGATCCGGTCCCGATGGATCCTGTACTTCTGGCCACGCGGGGCGCACTCCCCCGGTTCAATGCTCCCTGAAGCGCGGTACCGAACAGAGAAAGAGGCGAGACGGGATGCGCCCGGAGCGTCAGGACGGAACCAGTGGTGGCGGGCTGCTGGTCCCGATGGACTGGATGTACGCGGAGTACGTCGCCGACACCATGCTGCGGACCGGCGATCTGATGGAGCCGGCCACCTTGGAGTACCGGGCCGGGCGGGACGCCCTGGCGCTCACGGTCTTCCTCTCCGGCGGCGCGGTGCCCGAAGCGCTGTCCGCCGCCCGGCTGGACGAGCTGATCCTGCTGACGGCGTACGGGGCGGCCTGGTGCGGCTGGGTCCGGGAGCGGCTGGACGCGCTCGGCGCGCGCCCGGCGGCCGGCGGGGACCCGGATCTGCGGCTGGCGCGGGCCGCCTGGCGGTGGCTGGAGGAGACCGAGCTGCTGGCGGCCGACCTGGACGCGATCGGCTCGCCGCCCCCGGCCCCGCCGGAGGAGCGGCCGGACCTCTCCGACCCGGCGCAGGACGCGGCCCAGGTCTGGACTCCGGCCTGGCAACTGGGGCTGCCACTGGGTCATCTGGCGATCCATCTCCACTGAGCACCGCCGGTCACGAGCCGTGCACCCCGGCACGGTACTTCGGCAGCCGTACGGTGACCTTCATCCCGGCGCCGATGCCGGTCTCCATGACGAGCCCGTAGTCGTCCCCGTAGACCTGGCGGAGCCGTTCGTCGACGTTGAGGAGGCCGATGCCGGTGGAGCGGCCGCCCTCGCCTCGCAGGATCTGGCGCAGCCGTTCCGGGTCCATGCCGGTGCCGTCGTCCTCGATGACGACCTCGGCCTCGGAGCCCGCGTCGAAGGCGCTGATGGTGATCCGGGTCGCGCTCCTGGTCCCCTCGGCGCCGGAGGAGGCGCCGCCGGTGCCGGCCGCGCTCCGGGCGGCGGGGACCGCCCCTTCGAGACCGTGCTTGACGGCGTTCTCGACCAGGGGCTGGAGGCAGAGGAACGGCAGGGCGACGGGCAGCACCTCGGGAGCGATCTGGAGGGTGACCGCGAGGCGGTCGCCGAAGCGGGCCCGGACCAGCGCCAGGTACTGGTCGATGGAGTGGAGTTCGTCGGCGAGGGTGGTGAAGTCGCCGTGGCGGCGGAACGAGTAGCGGGTGAAGTCGGCGAATTCCAGGAGGAGTTCGCGGGCCCGCTCGGGGTCGGTGCGGACGAAGGAGGCGATGGCGGCCAGTGAGTTGAAGATGAAGTGCGGGGAGATCTGCGCCCGCAGGGCCCGGATCTCGGCCTCGATGAGCTGGGTGCGGGAGCGGTCGAGCTCGGCGAGTTCGAGCTGCACGCAGGCCCACCGGGCGACCTCCCCGGCGGCCCTGGCCAGGACCGCGGATTCGCGGGGCGCGTAGGCGACCAGGCTGCCCAGCACCCGGTTGTCGACGGTGAGCGGTACGGCGACGGCCCAGCGCAGCGGGCAGTCGAGGTCGTCGCAGTCGCTGCGGAAGGCGGTGTCCCGTCCGGTGGCGAGCAGTTCGCGGACCTGGTCCATGACGGGGCGGCCGTGGTGCTCGCCCTCGCCGTCCCAGACGAGGACCCGGTCGCGGTCGGTGAGGCAGAGGGCGTCGGTGCCGAGCAGGGAGCGCAGCCGCCGGGCGGCCTTGCGGGCGCTCTCCTCGGTGAGCCCGGCGCGCAGCGGGGGCGCGGCGAGCGAGGCGGTGTGCAGGGTCTCGAAGGTGGCGTGCTCGACGGGGGTCCCCACGTCGCTGGTGCGCAGGGGGCGGGCGGTGCGGCGGCCGAGCAGGAACCCGGCGCCGAGCAGCAGGAGGGCGAGCAGGACGAGTGCCGCCCAGCCGGCTCCGGTCATCGGTGTCTCCCGGAGGTCAGCGCTTCCGGAAGGTGGAAGCGGGTCATGGCGGCGTTGGTGCCGGGGGGTATCCGGCCGGGGGTGGCGAGGGAGACCAGGACCATCGCGAGGAAGCCGACCGGTACGGACCAGACGGCGGGCCAGGCGAGCAGGGCGTGCGGCCAGCCGGGCGGCTCCACCGCGCCGCTGACGGTGATGGTGACGGCCAGGAACGCGGAGCCGCCGCCGAGGAGCAGTCCGGCGACGGCTCCGGGCGGGGTGAGCCGCCGCCACCAGATGCCGAGGACGAGCAGCGGGCAGAAGGAGGACGCGGAGACCGCGAACGCCATGGCCACCGAGTCGGCCACCGGCACCCGGCTGACCAGCAGCGAACCGGCCAGCGGCACGCACATCGCGAGGAGCGTGGCCAGCCGGAAGTGCCGGACCCCGCGGGAGGGGAGCACGTCCTGGGTGATGACCCCGGCGACGGCCATGGTGAGCCCGGAGGCGGTGGAGAGGAAGGCGGCGAAGGCGCCCCCGGCGATGAGCGCGCCGAGCAGGTCGCCGCCGAGTCCGCCGATGACGCGTCCGGGCAGCAGCAGGACGGCGGCGTCCGCGTCCCCGCCGTGGACCAGCTCGGGGGCGTAGAGGCGGCCGAGTGCCCCGTAGACCGGGGGCAGCAGGTAGAAGACGCCGATGAGCGCGAGGACGGCGACCGTGGTGCGGCGGGCGTCGCGGCCGTTGGGGCTGGTGTAGAAGCGGACGACGACGTGCGGCAGGCCCATGGTGCCGAGGAAGGTGGCGACGATCAGCCCGTAGGTGGCGTACATCGGGTGCTCGGCGCGGAAGACGGGGAGCTGCTCGGTGAAGGTGACCCGGGGGCTGCCGTCGCCCCGCCAGGCGAGGACCAGGAAGATCGCGGGGACCAGGAGCGCGGTCAGCTTGAGCCAGTACTGGAAGACCTGGACGAAGGTGATGGAGCGCATGCCGCCCGCGGCGACGGCCACGACGACGACGGAGGCGACGAGCACGTCGCCGAGCCAGCCGGGCGCCCCGGTGAGGATCTTGAGGGTGAGGCCGGCGCCCTGGAGCTGCGGGACGAGGTAGAGCCAGCCCGCCGCGACGACGAAGACGCTGACGAGTCGGCGGACCGTCCGCGACTCCAGCCGCCCCTCGGCGAAGTCGGGCAGGGTGTACGCCCCCGAGCGGCGCAGCGGCGCGGCCACGAAGACCAGCAGTACGAGGTACCCGGCGGTGTAGCCGACCGGGTACCAGAGCATGTCCGGGCCGTGCACGAGGACCAGTCCGGCGATGCCGAGGAAGGAGGCGGCGGAGAGGTATTCGCCGCTGATGGCGGCGGCGTTGAGCCGGGGGCGCACGGTGCGCGAGGCGACGTAGAAGTCCGAGGTGGTGCGGGAGATGCGCAGTCCGAAACCGCCGACGAGCACGGTCGCGAGGACGACGGCGGCGACCGCCGCCACCGCGTACGTACGGCTCACTGGGTGGGGCGGCCTTCCACGAGCCGGGCGAAGTCGCGTTCGTTGCGCTCGGCGCGCCGCACGTACCACCAGGCGATGAGGGTGAGCGGCGGGTAGGCGGCGAAGCCGAGGACCGCCCAGACCAGCGCCGAGCTGTGCAGGGCCTCGAAGACCAGCGGCAGGGTGGCGACGACCACCGCGACGACGGTGAACGCGGTCAGTCCGGCCCGCAGTTGTCCGCGCATCAGCGAGCGGACGTACGCGCCGCCGAGCGCGGTCTGCTCGTCGATCTCCGACTGGGTGCGGTAGCGCGGCAGCGGGCGCACCCGCCGGGGCTCCCCCGTCACCACTTCGCGCCGGGGCGCTGGCTCTGCGGACATGGGGCCGGAGTGTACGCAGCACCGGACCACCGTGGGAAGGCCGGACTCCGGTAAGCGGGTGGTCAGCGGCCGGTCTGGCGCATCAGCAGGTCGCGCAGGGCGCGGGTGTGGCGGCGGCTGACGGCGAGTTCGGCGGTGCCGATGCGGACGCTCATGCTGCCCGCGTCGAGGCGGAGTTCGTCGATCCGGCCGAGGGCGACCAGGTGGCGGCGGTGGATGCGGACGAAGCCCCTCGACCGCCAGCGCTCCTCCAGGGTGGTCAGCGGGACGCGGACGAGGTGGCTGCCGGTGGCGGTGTGCAGCCGGGCGTAGTCGCCCTGGGCCTCGGCGTAGGCGATGTCGTCGACGGGGATGAACCGGATGACTCCGCCGAGCTCGACGGGGATCTGGTCGCCCGGGGTGTCGAGCACGGGGGCGGTGCGGTCTCCGACCTGTTCGGCGACCCGGCGCACCGCTTCGGCCAGCCGCTCGCGGCGTACGGGTTTGAGCACGTAGTCGACGGCCTTGAGGTCGAACGCCTGGACGGCGAAGCCCTCGTGGGCGGTGACGAAGACGATGAGCGGGGGTGCGGCGAATCCGGCCAGCAGCTGGGCGACGTCGAGGCCGGTGAGGCCCGCCATGTGGATGTCGAGGAAGACGACGTCGATGGCGGCCGGGTCGTCCGGGCCCGCCTCGACGGCGCCGCCGATGCGGCGCAGTGCCTCGGTGGCGCCCGTGGCCCCCTCGGCGCTGCGGATGCGGGGGTCGGCGCGCAGGAGGTAGAGGAGTTCCTCCAGGGCGGGTTCTTCGTCGTCGACGGCGAGTACGCGGAGCATGGCCGGAGTGTAGAGCGCACACCGGGCCGTGGGGACCGGCCCAAGCACGGATTTCCCGTCCGCGGCGGTCATTTGAGCAGCCGGGACATCCGGCGGTCGGCCAGTGGCCGGCCGCCGGTCTGGCAGGTCGGGCAGTACTGGAGCGAGGAGTCGCTGAACGACACCTCGCGGATGGTGTCGCCGCAGACCGGGCACGGCTCGCCGGTGCGCCCGTGGACCCGCATCCCGCTCCGCTTCCCGGACTTGAGGTCCTTGGCGGCGAGCCCGGCGGAGCGGGCCACCGCGTCGTCGAGCGTGGTGCGCAGGGCCGTGTGGAGCCGGGTGATCCGGTCCTCGGTGAGGTCGGTGGTGAGGAGGTACGGCGACATCTTCGCGGCGTGCAGGATCTCGTCGCTGTAGGCGTTGCCGATGCCGGCGATGAGCGACTGGTCGCGCAGGGCGCCCTTGACGCGGCGGCGCTCGCGGCCGAGCAGGGCGGCGAACGTGTCGCGGTCGAAGGCGTCGTCGAGCGGGTCGGGGCCCAGCCGGGCGATGCCGGGCACCTCGCCCGGGTCGCGCACCAGGTACACGGCGAGGCGTTTGGTGGTGCCGGCCTCGGTGAGGTCGAAGCCGTCGCCGCCGGTGAGGACGGTGCGCAGGGCCAGGGGCCCCTTGCCGGGGCGCGGCGGGGCGGCGGGGAAGGAGTCCTTCCAGCGCAGCCAGCCGGCCCGGGCGAGGTGGGTGATCAGGTGGAGCGGCCCGGCCTCGACGTCCAGGAACTTGCCGTGCCGGGCGAGGCCGGTGACCGTGGCGCCGTGCAGGGCGGTGAGCGGTGGGTCGTAGGTCTTGAGCACGCTGATGTTGAGCGGCAGGACGCGGTCGATCTCCTTGCCGGCCAGGTGGTCGTCGAGGAAGATCCGCAGGGCTTCGACCTCCGGCAGTTCGGGCATGGTTCCAGACTGCCAAAGAGCCCGGCGGACCGCCTGTCAGAGCCGGTAGACCCGTTCGGCGGTGGTGGCGAGGACCTTGGCGCGCTCGTCGTCGGTGAGGGTGTCGGTGAGGCGGTACGCGGTGTCGACGACCTCGCCGTACGTCGCGGCGAGCCGACAGACGGGCCAGTCGGAGCCGAACATCAGCCGGTCGGGCCCGAAGGCGTCGAGGACGGTGTCGGCGTACGGGCGCAGGTCGTGCACGGTCCAGTCGCGCGGATCGGCCTCGGTGACCAGCCCGGAGAGCTTGCAGACGGTGTTGGGGCGGGCGGCCAGGGCCCGTACGTCGTCGGCCCAGGGGTGCGGTTCGCCGGTGGCGACGGGGGGTTTGCCCGCGTGGTCGAGGACGAAGGTCAGTCCGGGCAGCAGCGCGGCGGCCTGGACGGCGGCGGGCAGCTGGTGGGCCCGGACGACGAGGTCGTAGGCGAGACCGGCGTCGGCGACGGCGCGCAGTCCGCGCAGTACGTCGGGGCGGAGCAGCCAGCCGGGGTCGGGTTCGCCCTGGACCTGGTGGCGGATGCCGACGAGCCGGTCGCCGCCGGGGAGCGCGCGCAGGGCGGCCAGGGTGTCGGCGACGTCCGGTGCGGTCAGGTCGCACCAGCCGACGACCCCGGCGACCAGGTCGCTGCCGTGGGCGAGGGCCAGGAACTCGGGGGTCTCCTCGGCGACGGTGACGGTCTGGACGAGCACGGTGGCGCGCACCCCGGCGGCACGGGCCTCGGGTTCCAGGTCGGCGAGGGTGAAGTCGCGTCGGAGCGGGGCGAGTTCCTCGCCGGTGATCCAGTCCTGGTCGCGCACCGCGAGCTCCCACACGTGGTGGTGGGCGTCGACGATGCCCGGTCCGGTGGTCATGTCACAGCTCCCAGGCGACCGGGAGGCCAGCCTCGGCGCCCTCGGCGGAGTAGTCGTGGGCGACGTCGAGCAGTTCGTCCATCCGGGCCTGCCAGGCCACGTTGACCGGGAGCTGTTCGAGTTCGGCGAGGAGGGCCGCGTAGTCCGCGCACTCGATCACGTGGAAGAGGTCGGTGCCGCTGCGCCAGATCGTCCAGGAGGTGGCGCCCGCGGCGCGGATCGCGGCGGTGAGTTCGGCGGGGACCTCGCGGTGGGCGGCCTCGTACTCCGCTATGCGGTCGGCGCGGACCTTGGTGTGCAGGGCGATTCTCATGTCAGTTTCCGTTCTCGGTGAGCAGGCCCTCGGCGCGCAGCTCCTCCCAGAGCTGGTCCGGGACGGCGCGGCGGAGCAGGTCGGCGGCGTCGCGCACCTCGCCCGGGGAGCGGGTGCCGACGAGGACTCCGGCGACGGCGGGGTGGGCGAGCGGGTAGTGGAGGGCGGCGGCCCGCAGCGGGACGCCGTGGCGTTCGGTGACGGCCTTGATGCGCAGGGCCCGGTCCAGGAGGGCGCGCGGGGCTGTGGTGTAGTCGTACGTGGCGCCGGGGCGCGGGTCGGCGAGCAGCCCGGAGTTGAAGACCCCGCCGACGACCACGGAGCGGCCCCGGGCGGCGGCCTCGGGCAGCAGCTCGTCGAGGGCGGACTGGTCGAGGAGGGTGTAGCGCCCGGCGCAGAGGACCACGTCGGCGTCGGTGTCGCGCAGCAGGCGGGTCAGCATCGCGGTCTGGTTCATGCCGGCGCCGATGGCCCCGACGACGCCCTCGGCGCGCAGCCTCTCCAGCTCCGGGTACGCCTCGTCGAAGGCGGCCTCGGCGTGGTCGTCCGGGTCGTGCAGATAGGCGATGTCGATGCGGTCGAGGCCGAGCCGTTCCAGGCTCTCCCCGATGCTGCGGCGTACGCCCTCGGCGCTGAAGTCCCAGCGCCGGACGTGGGTGGCGGGGACGGCGAAGCCCTCGCTGAGCCCGTCGGGGCCGGGCTCGGGGGCGGCCCCGGCGGGGAGCGGGTCGAGCACCCGCCCCACCTTCGTGGACAGCACGTACGTGTCGCGGGGGCGGTGGCGCAGGGCCTCGCCGAGCCGCCGTTCGGAGAGGCCGAGCCCGTAGTGCGGCGCGGTGTCGAAGTAGCGGACGCCCTCGTCCCAGGCGGCGTCGACGGCGGCGGTGGCCCTCTCCGGGTCGACGGCGGTGTAGAGGTTGCCGATGGCGGCCGCCCCGAAGGACAGCTCGGTGATCTCGACCGCGCTGTTTCCCAGTGTGTTGCGCCGCATGGTTCCGCCGCCCTCCCCGATGATCGCTTCCTGCACAGAGCGAATATTCATCGGATCACTTGGGCGCGTCAACACCCAGGCGGCCATCGGATCCGGCACCTTGCGGGAAATCTGTCCGATCTCTGAACGGCTCCTACGGCTGCTCGACGGGTCCGGGGCGGGGGGCCGCGACGGACGGCAGCAGCGCGAGCAGCTCCGCCACCTCCTCGTCGGCACAGCGCGCCAGCCGCTCCAGGTCGGGCAGCGCCTCGCCGTCGGCGACCAGCCCGACCCGCACCCGGCCGCCGTACGTGGCGAGCGCGACGGCGAGCGCCTGGCCCCGGGCGAGGGGCGCCATCGGGTAGACGGCGCGCAGCGGGCAGCCGCCGAGCGAGAGCGCCGAGCGCGGCAGCGGAACGCTGGTGACCAGGACGTCGAAGAGCATCCTGGCCGCTCCCTGGGCGAGCGGGGCGCCGAAGCGGTGGGCCAGCGAGGGGAGCTGGTCGGCGAGGACGGCGACCGCCCCGGCGCCGCGCAGCGGGCCCGCGGCCTTGTTGCGGTCCATGGCGGCGCGCACGGCGTCCAGCCGCCGCCAGGGGTCGGGGTCGCGGACCGGGAGGTCGAGCAGATAGCCGGAGAGCAGGTTCCCGCTCGTCGGGGACTGGCCGGGCCTGCGCCGGGAGACCGGGACCAGGGCGCGCGGGTCCTGGCCGGGCAGGGGTTCGCCGCGCTCGCCCATCCAGCGGCGCAGCGCCCCGGCGACGACCGCGAGCAGGACGTCGTTGACGGTGCCGCACGCGGCGCGGCGGATGCGGCGGAGGGCGTCGAGGTCCAGGTCGGCGGTGGCCAGCCGCCGGGTGCCGCTGGAGCGGGCGGTGAGCGCGGGGGTGCCGCGCGGGTCCAGCCGGCTGGCCCGCACCATGGAGGCGCCGACGCCGAAGGCGCGCCCGAGGTCCTCGATCCGGCGCAGCGCGAGCGGGCCGGGCGGCCGGGAGCGGGGCGGAACGGGGCGGGCCGAGGCGTGCCCCGCGGCGATCTCGTCGAAGATCCCCGCTCCGATGGCGACCGCGCGCATGCCGTCGGCCAGGGCGTGGTGCAGTTTGACCAGCACCGCGAAGGGGCCGCCGGGGGCGCCGTCGATCAGGTACATCTGCCAGGGCGGCAGCCCTCGTTCGAGGGGCCGCTCCATCAGTTCTCCGGCGAGCCGGGTGGCGCCGGCCATGAAATCGCCGCCCTCCTCCCCCGGGGCGGCCCCGGTCAGCCGTAACCGGTGGACGTGCCGGCGGACGTCGAAGTCCTGGTCCGTGAACCAGGCGGCCCCGCCGACCGGGAGCAGCACGTCCCTGACCCGCATCCGCAGCCGGGGGATGGCCGCGGCCCGGCTGCCCAGCAGGGCCAGCACCGCCTCCGCGCCCGGGCCCGGCCGCCCGCCGGGCGACGGGTCCGCCTCCTCGGTGGGCGGCGGGGCCGGGTCGAAGACCGCCAGCGCGCCGAGGTGCATCGGATGGGCGGCGGATTCGAGGTGCCAGAAGGCCAGGTCGAGCGGGGCCAGCAGCTCAGTGTCCAACGGGTCCTCATGGTGTCGAGGCGTCGCCGGAAAGGCGGCGGAAGACAGAACCGACGGAACCGCAGTCAATCGCTACGGTCGGTTACGGTCAAGTACAGACATGTGGTGATCCGTTGCGGTCGGGCGGTGCGGCCCCGACGTCACCCGTGTGCCGGGGTGTCCACCGCGTACGAGGTCACCCGGGTACCGGGATGACGAACTCGCACCAGACGCACTTGCCGCCGCCCCGGGACTCCACGCCCCACAGGTCGGCCAGCCGGTCCACCAGCATCAGCCCCCGTCCGGAGACCCCGGTGTCCCCCGCGTCGCGCCGTCTGGGCAGCGCGCTGGAGCGGTCCTCGACGTCGACCCGCAGGCGCCGTTCGGGGCCGGCGAGCACCCGGATCGTGACGATGGCCCCGCCGTCGGTGTGCATCAGCGCGTTGGTGATCAATTCGTCGGCGGCCAGCTCGATCTCGTCGGCCCGTTCCTTGGCGCCCCAGGCGCGCACCGCCGCCCGGACCATGTGGCGCGCGGAGCTGAGCGCCTCCGGGTCGTTCTGGGCGACGTGCTGCTGGAGACGGCCACCCGGCTGCGGGGCGTGCGCGGCCTTGCGGCGCAGCAGCAGGACCGCGACGTCGTCCTCGCCCCCGCGTTCGTCGACCGCCGCGCAGAGCCGGTCGGCGAGCCGCTGGAGGTCCTGGGGGCCGTTGCGCACCATGGCGGTCAGCAGCTGTACGCCCTCGTCGAGGTCGGCGCCGGGCAGTTCCACGAGTCCGTCGGTGAAGAGCACCAGGGTCTGGCCGGGGTCCAGCTCCACGGTGCTGACCGGGTACTCCAGCCGTCCGAACTCGGCCGAGAGCCCCAGCGGCAGCCCGCCCTCGACGGGAAGCCTGCGGCAGTCGCCGTCGCTCTCGCGCACCAGCGGGTCGACGTGCCCGGCCCGGACGAGCTGCACCACTCCGGTCGTCAGGTCGGCCTCGGCGTAGGTGCAGGTCGCGAAGCGGTCCGTGTCCAGCTCGTGCAGGAAGACCGAGGCCCGCGCCATCACCGTGGCGGGGCTGTGCCCCTCCGCCGCGTAGGCCCGCAGCACGATGCGCAGCTGGCCCATGACGGCCGCGGCGTGGGTGTCGTGCCCCTGGACGTCGCCGATGACGGTGCCGACCCGGCCGCCGGGCAGCGGGATCACGTCGTACCAGTCGCCCCCGATGTCCCGGCCGAGCCGGGCCGAGCGGTAGCGGACGGCGATCTGCGCGCCGGGGACGTCGGGGATCCGGCGGGGCAGCATGGCCTGCTGGAGCCCCTCGGCGAGATCGTGCTCCTGCTCGTAGAGCATGGCCCGCTGGATGCTCTGCGCGATCGAGCTGCCGAGCGCGATCAGCAGGTTCCGTTCGTCCGGGGTGAAGCCGCTCTTGTCGCGGTAGAGCAGGCCGAGCGCGCCGATCGGCCGGGCCTGGGCGACCAGCGGCAGATAGGCGGCCGAGGTGATGCCGAGGTGGCTGATGTGCGGCCACAGGATCGGGTACGAGGCGGCGAAGTCGGCGGCGGAGTCGATGAAGCGCGGCGCGAGGGTGCGCACCACCTCGCTCATCGGGTACTGCTCGTCCGTCCGGGTGTACCGGGTGCCCGGCACGAACGATCCCTCCGGGCCGTCCGCCACCAGATGGATGCGCCCGGACTCCATCAGCCCCATCACCAGGCTGGTCGCGCCGAGGAGCGCCAGGCCGCGGGAGTTCTTCAGCACCTCGATGACGTCGGCGACGGTCCGGGCGTGCGCCAGGGCGGCCGTGGTGGCGTCGACCAGGCTGGTGCGGCGGCGGCGCTCCAGGTCCAGTTCGTGGCGGGCGGTGGAGTCGGCCAGTTCCTGGGTCGCGTCGCGGACGATGCCGATGATCCGGCGGGCGCGGCCGTCGCCGTCGCGCCGGATGAAGCCCTGGGTGTGCGTCCAGCGCAGACCGCCGTCGCGCCGCCTGATCCGGAAGTACGCGCCGTAGTTGGCCTGCCCGCCCCTCAGCGCCCGCGCGACCATGGCGTCGAGCCGCTCGCCCTCGTCCGGCGGCACCCGGGCGGCGAGCGATTCCGGCCGGTCGTCGTACTCCTCCGCCCGCAGGTCGAACACGTCGAGCGCGGGCCGGTCCATGTGCATGAGGCCGCTGTCGAGATCCCAGTCGAAGCTGCCCATACGGTTCAGGGCGAGGCTGAGATCCGGGTGGGCGGGCCAGTCGTCCGGGAGTGACAGGGCACCCGCTACCCGATCATCCATGTGGGTCACTCTGCCATCATTTGTCCGTTTCTTCGAGTGAACCCCGCGCGGTCGGGCGAATCGGCCCGAGCACCACCCGGCCGCCACCGCGGACCGCCCTCGGCGCCGACCGGCGGGACGGGGCGTCTCGCAGGGCGAACCGGGCGTGGCACCCGGGCGGGCAGCGGATACCGTATCCACGGGCACGGTAAGTCCAGCCTTACCTTTACCCTGAGCTGCACAGACCGCACCAGTTCGTTCTAAGGACCAGCACCTGATGACCCGCCCCGTCCGTGTTGCCATAGTCGGAGCCGGCCCCGCCGGCATCTACGCGGCGGACGCGCTGCTGAAATCCGACGCCGCCCAGGACCCGGGGGTTTCGATCGACCTGTTCGAACGGATGCCCGCCCCCTTCGGCCTGATCCGCTACGGGGTCGCTCCGGACCACCCGCGGATCAAGGGCATCGTCCAGGCGCTCCACCAGGTGCTCGACAAGCCCCAGCTGCGCCTGTTCGGCAACGTCGACTACCCCAACGACATCGGCCTGGACGATCTGCGCTCCTTCTACGACGCGGTGATCTTCTCCACCGGCGCCGACGCCGACCGCGCGCTCGACATCCCGGGCCACGACCTGGACGGTTCGTACGGCGCCGCCGACTTCGTCTCCTGGTACGACGGCCACCCCGACGTGCCGCGCACCTGGCCCCTGGAGGCCGAGAAGGTGGCCGTGCTCGGCGTCGGCAACGTGGCACTGGACGTGGCGCGCATCCTCGCCAAGACGGCCGACGAGCTGCTGCCGACCGAGATCCCGGCCAACGTCTACGACGGCCTCAAGGCCAACAAGGCGCTGGAGGTGCACGTCTTCGGCCGTCGCGGCCCCGCGCAGGCCAAGTTCAGCCCGATGGAGCTGCGGGAGCTGGACCACTCGCCGAACATCGAGGTCATCGTCAACCCCGAGGACATCGATTACGACGCGGGCTCCATCGAGACCCGGCGGGGCAACAAGCAGGCCAACATGGTCGCCTCCACGCTGGAGAACTGGGCCATCCGCGATGTCGGCGACCGCCCGCACAAGCTGTTCCTGCACTTCTTCGAGTCGCCGGTGGAGGTGCTCGGCGAGGACGGCCGGGTCGTCGGCCTGCGCACCGAGCGGACCGAGCTCGACGGCACCGGCAACGTCAAGGGCACCGGCACCTTCACCGACTGGGACGTGCGGAGCGTCTACCGCGCGGTCGGCTACTACTCCCAGGAGCTGCCGAAGCTCCCGTTCGACGTGGCCTCCGGCACGGTCCCGCACGCCGCGGGCCGGGTCCTGGACGGCGAGGAGCACCTGCCGTCGGTCTACGTCACGGGATGGATCAAGCGCGGCCCGGTCGGCCTGATCGGCCACACCAAGGGCGACGCCAACGAGACGGTGGCCTGCCTGCTGGAGGACCGCGCCGAGGGCCGGCTGGCCGCGCCCGTCCGCCCCGAGCCGGAGGCCGTCACCGCCTTCCTGGAGGACCGCGGCATCCGCTACACCACCAAGGACGGCTGGCACCGCCTGGACGCCCACGAGCAGGCGCTGGGCGCGGAGCAGGGCCGCGAGCGGATCAAGGTCGTGGACCGCGAGGCGATGCTGGACGCCTCCGAGCCGCAGGACTGACCCCCGTACGGGACCGACCGGGCGGGCGCCGGGGGCGGGCCCCCCGGGGGGGGGGGGGGGCCCCCGCCCCCCCCCCCCGGCCCCCCCGGGCCAGGGGGCCGGGGGGAGCGCCCCCGGGGCGCCCGTTCGTTGTGCCCCACGGTCCCGCCCCG
>NZ_JBIVPT010000015.1:0-164137 GCF_044754785.1 Streptomyces sp. NPDC092952
CATGTCAGGGCCGCTCGGCGGGGCCCAAAAGCGGGCCCAGCCCGGTCGACCGAGCGCGGCCGGGCAGCAAGCACCATGTCCTCGTCGACGGGCAGGGCATCCCGCTCGCGGTGTCGTTGACCGGCGGAAACCGTAACGACGTCACCCAGTTGCTGCCGCTGCTGGCGAAGGTCCCGTCCGTGGCCGGCCTGGTCGGCAGGCCGAGACGGCGGCCGGACACATTGCTGGCGGACCGGGGCTACGACCACGACAAGTACCGTCGCCTCGTCCGGGCTCAGGGCATCAAGCCGGTGATCGCCCGCCGCGGCGTCCCGCACGGCTCCGGCCTCGGCGTCCACCGTTGGGTCGTCGAGCGGACGATCGCCTGGCTGCACGGATTCCGACGTCTACGCGTCCGCTGGGAACGACGCGACGACATCCACGAAGCCTTCCTCGGCCTCGCCACCTGCCTCATCACCCACCGACACGTCCAACGCCTTTGTTAGGACCTCTTAGCCCTGCCTCAGCAGTCAAACGCCTCGCCGTCGAGAGAATCGGCATGCCAGGCTCTGAGCCGAAGTGCCGCGCGCGTCTCCGACAGCTCCGTTGCAGCGTCCATGGCCGCGACTGAGCCAGCCACCTTCACTTCTCCTGCCGAGCTGCGTCAGTAGCGGCGCGGCAGGAGCGAGGCTGATGTTCGGGACTGCTGCACGGATAAGTGACACCTGACCTGGCTTACTGAGAGGCGGCCTGGAAGGATGTTGCAGTGCCCAAGCCGTATCCGAAGGAGTTCCGCGAGGACGTCGTGCGGGTCGCGCGCAACCGTGAACCCGGCGTCACGCTGGAACAGATCGCCGCCGACTTCGGCGTCCACCCGATCACGCTGTCGAAGTGGCTGCGCCGTGCCAACACCGATGAGGGCGGCAGGCCCGCGACAGCGTCGGGTGAGTCGGCCGAGCTGCGCGAGGCCCGCAAGCGCATCCGGCTGCTGGAGCAGGAGAACGAGGTTCTGCGCAGGGCTGCGGCGTATCTGTCGCAGGCGAACCTGCCGTCAAAATGATGTACCCGCTCGTCCGCGAGCTGGCCGCCGCCGCTGCCCCTCACCGGGTGCCGGTGGCGGTGACGTGCCGGGTGCTCGGGCTGGCCCGCCAGCCCTACTACCGGTGGCTGGCCTCACCGGTCACCGTTTCCGAGCTCGCCGGGGCATACCGGGCCAACGCCCTGCTCGACGCGCATCGCGGCGATCCCGAGTTCGGTCACCGCTTCCTTCTCGACGAGGCCCGGGCCGCCGGTGAGCCGATGGCTGAGCGGACCGCCTGGCGGATCTGCAGGGACAACGGCTGGTGGAGTGCCTTCGGCAAGCGCAGGGGCCGTGGGAAGAACGCCAAGGCCGGGCCGCCTGTCCATGATGATCTGGTGCGGCGGGACTTCACCGCAGCCGGGCCGAACCGGTTGTGGCTGACGGACATCACCGAGCACGCAACCGGCGAGGACAAGCTGTATCTGTGTGCCGTCAAGGACGTGTAATCCAGCCGCATCGTGGGCTATTCCATCGACGTCCGGATGCAGTCCAGCCTCGCGGTGAGAGCCCTTGAATCCGCGGTGGCCCGTCGCGGCCAGGTCGCGGGATGCACTGTTCATTCCGATCGCGGGCCGCAGTTCCGCTCACGGAAGTTCGTGTCCGTTCTCGCACGTCACCACCTGGTCGGCTCCATGGGCCGGGTCGGTGCGGCCGGCGACAACGCGGCAATGGAGAGCTTCTTCGCGCTGCTGCAGAAGAACGTCCTCGACCGCCGTACCTGGGCCACCCGCCAGGAGCTGCGTATCGCGATCGTCACCTGGATCGAACGCACCTACCATCGACGCCGGCGTCAGAGACGCCTGGCCCGATTGCCCCCCCGTCGAGTACGAGACCATCATGACGCCAGCCGCAGCCCTGGCTGCATAAACCCCACTGTCACCCAACCCTGCAGCAGTCCCTTCTACACGACCGTTGCTGTTCTGGGTGACACGGTGATCTACTGCATGCTCCGAAGTGGCTTTGGGGGGAACTGTGCGTGCAGGCCATTTTGCCGTGAATCGAAGGTCCAGTGCCGTGGGCCAGTGCACACGAGGCGGCCGTGACTCTCGCGCCTGCTGACGGCGGTCGCCGGAGCAGGCGGGGGTTCGCATATCAGGATGCCGTCACGTTGTTGGACTGCCTGGACATGCTTGAGGGGCAGTGGACGGCGATCTCGTGGGAGGACCTGGAGGACATCCTGTGTCATCGAGACGGCGCACCTGTGTACCGGCAGGTCAAGACGATCGAGGAAGCCGGGACGCGCCACAGTATCGCCAACGTCTGCCGACCGGAGGAGAAGAAGGCCGCAGACAGCAGCTACCTGGGCAAGCTGTTTCTGGGCAAGCCGCTGCCGGACGGCACTCGGTTCACCTTCATCGTCAACGAGACGCCTCAGCGGGACCTTTATGAGTTTGTCGCGGAACGTGATCGTCCTCGCGGCCCTGTAAGCGCGTCCGCCCGCGCGGACATCGTCAGGAGACTCGTAGGGATACAACTGCCGGACAGCAGGGACATCGGGTGGTGTGTCGACCGTCTGGACGTTCTGGTGGAGGCGCGCACCATCGACCAGGTCGAGGCCGAGGCCATGACGAGACTGGCACCACTGGTGGAAGCATGCCTGGGCGAGAAGCCGCTGTACGAGGAAGTCGAGGAGGTCATGATCTGGCTGATCTCCCGGTACATAGCCCGCAGCGCACTTGAGCTGCGACCGAAAACCTTCACTGTGGACGAGTTCGGCCGCGCCCTGGACGACAGCGTGCGCAGAGCAACTGGGCGACGGCGAGACGGTTCCACCGAACTGTTGATGCAACTCAAGTTCAAGCTGCGGGCTGCCGAAATACCTGAGCCCGAGGCGGAAGCCCAGCACGATGCCATGCTCGCCTACCGACGGACCTACCGCGCCAGTGTCGGTACCCGGCGCCGCGCGTACGACAATTTGGCCGATCAGATCAACGCCATCTGCACGCTCACGATGGCGAAGCGACGCGCCGGACGTCTCGACGCCGGCTCGGCGGCGTACTTCGAGACGCTGGTGGCGGTGAGCGAGCTGCCCGAGGTGACCAGCCGGCAGTTCACCCTCGCTGAGGCCCACGCAGTGCTTTCCGACATCACGGCACGCTGCCTGAACAGGTACGCCGATGCCTCATAAGATCGGCAGCAGCGCGGTGCCCCCGCCGTATCGCGCCTGGGACCCGGACGACTCCCCCGACTTTCACGCAACACGGCTGCTGCTGCTCATCTACCTCTGTGGTGAGGAGCCCGGTCCCTACATCGAGGGACGGACAAAGTTCGCCAAGCTTGATTTCTTCGTGCGCTACCCAGGATTCCTGGAGCGGGCCCACACCGCGATGCCGGAAGCCGTCGATACCGAAACCGCGTTTCTCGCCCCCGACTCGTCCGAGGTCGAGGCACCGATGATCCGCTACCGCTACGGGCCCTGGGACCAGCGCTACCGGCAGTTCCTCGCCTTCCTCGTTGCCAGGGACCTCGTGACCATCACAAGCCACCGGGTTGAACGAGTGAAACTCAAAGCCGCCGGCAAGAGGACCGCACAACGCCTCACCGAGGCGGCCCAGTTCCAGCCACTCGTGCGGCGCTGTCAGGCCATGCGAGGAAATCTGGCTGCGATGTCGGGTACTGACCTGAAGAACCTGATCTACGACCTGTTCCCAGACGAGGTCGGCAACGCGCCCTTCCGGCAGGAGATCCGGCCATGACAAAACCCGTGACCGCCCACCCCGACCGCGGGATCAGGATCGACTCCGTCAAACTCGTCCACAACACCGCAGAGATCGACGAGTACGCCTTCGGAACCGGCGGGCTAAACATCCTCAGCGGCCCACGCAACAGCTCCAAGACGACCACGCTGAAGATCATCGACTACTGCTTCGGCGACCGTGGCGGGATGATCGATGCTCTCGGCGCCGCCGTATCCGACGAGTACATCGAGGTCTCCACCGCGATACGGCTCAACGGCCACCCTCGCGTCCTGACCCGTCTCCTCCAGCACGGGCGCATGAACAAGGTGTACGTCGACGGAGACGAGCTGACCGACGCCGACTTCTCCGACTGGATCCTGCGCGAACTGGGCTGGCCCAACCTGCGCATACCCAAGGGCCTCCACCCGGCCACAGCCAGTGAACTGATGCCCCTTTCCTTCCGGAATCTGCTGCGCCACTTCTATCGCAACGAGGAATCCTGGACGACCTTCGCCAACAAGGAACAGGAATTCATCCGGCGCGGCGTCGTCAGCATGCTCCTCGGCTTCGCCCGCTCCCGCTACGACACCAAGGACTTCGCCGTCGCCCAGGCCAAGCGGCGCCTTGCCGTAGCCCAGACAGTAGAGCGCGACGTGCAGGACAGCACCTTGCAGGCCGTCACCGCCATCTCTGAACGGCTCGGCATCCCCATCGCCCGCGCCCTCGACCAAGTAGCGGCCGCACGGGAAGAGGTCACTTCCCAACTCGACGGGGTTCGCCAACGACGTCACGAACTGACGCAGGAAATCAACAGCCTCTTGCAGGGAACGTCTACTACCGAGACGGCAGCCGGATACGACTCGTCCCTGACGAGCTTGTACGAAGACATATCCAGGCGGCTGCAACTCGCAGTGGACGAAGTCGTCGCGCTCGAACAACTCGGCAGCGAACACGCCTACTCCGCCCAGACGGTCACCTCCGAGGTAACCCGCATGGAACGCCTCATCGCTTCCGTGGAGATCTTCGACGCCCTCCCCGTACGGCTATGCCCGGCGTGCGAGCAACGGGTCAACCCACACCGAGAGCACGACGAGAGCGCCTGCTACCTGTGCTTCCAACCGGTCAACGACGACCAGCGTCGCCGGCGGGCACAAGTGGAGATCCGGTCACTCAAGTCGGAACTCGCCGACCTCGAAGACGTCACCGCCCGCACTGCCGTCGATCTGCACACAGCCCGCGCCCGCCGAGCGGAGCTTCAAGAGGAACAGACACGACTCGCGCACCGCATCAATGAACAACGCGCCGCGCAGCTGGCGCCTTTCATGGCCACTCTCGAGAATCTGGCCGGCCAGATCGCCCAGCTCGAACAGAAGATGACAGCCTTTCCCGCTATCGAGGAAATCCTACAACGCCGCTTGGTAGCCAGTCAGGCCGTCACCGCTGCACAACAAGCCGTCGACGCGCTCGACCAAGAGCCAGCCACCGTTACCACGGCTTCGCTCACCTCTATCGAACGATGCGCCGTGTTCGCCGAGCGCATGAACGAATTTCTTCACCGCTACCGTGAACGTGGCTGGGTCAAGGGCGCCATCACCATCAATGACAGTGACCTCACCTTTTACGTCGGCACCCGCCCCTGGGATCAAGCCCTTGGGGCAGAGACAAAGGTGCTCTTCTTCTTGGCCTACAGCTACGCCACTCTCTTCCTGGCATCTGACCTCGACGAAGAAGCCGCTTTCCCCGGCCTGCTGCTCCTGGACAACCCATACCAGCAGGGCATCGGCAACACCGTGATCAACGACGTCCTGCGAGACCTGGCAAACGCTGCTCAGGCCACGGGCACCCAGGTCATCAGCACCCAGGCCGTTCCGGTACCGCGGGACCCGGCGAACACACACGTAATCCGCATGCCCACGGAGCATGAAGCGCCGTAGACAGACTTGCAGCAGTGTTGATGGCTTCGCGGTCGACCTGCCGGATACTTCCGGGTCCTGCGACGCCTCCGGCTGCGTTGACCGCGAGTTCCGGGCGCGATGCTCGGGCGTAGCCCTACGACGCCGAAAGTTGCTGAACCGTGTGATAGGCCCCATCGGTGCAGCTCAGAGGGGATCCCTGGTTGCCGTGGTCGAACGCGCAAAGAAGAGAAAGCGCGGAGCGACCGAGAGGTGACGCATTCGCCGCTCCTCTGCCGTGTCGCTCGCGGACTGGTGACGCCGTGCTGCGGGAGACATGCAGACCCGCCGCAGGTCAGTTGGCGCCAAGGTTGTCGTCCGTCACGTCGTAAGGGCCTTCGTCCAGGTCTTCGACGGCCCGCATGGAGCTGTCGGAAAGTTCGGGCATCTCGAAGGCGTATCGGCCCTTCATGTGGATGTGCCGATAGAGGAAGGGGGACAAGCTCCTGACGACTTCGTCGGGAACGGGCCGCAGGTGGCTGGCCTTCTTCTGAAGAAACAGGTCGATGTAGGCGGTGTTGAAGAGCACCACCATGTTGACGATCAGTCCGAGTGCGCTGAGTTGTTCCTCCATGCCGGTCTGGTAGCGGTGGATGCGGTCTTCGGTACCGTGATAGATCTTCGCGGCCAGCTCGTGGCGTTGGGCGTGGCGGAGGCTCTGTGTTTCGATCTGACGGCGGTAGTTAGGGTTGTCCATGAGATCCAGGATGTGTGCGGTCTTGAAGATCTTCCCGTAGTGGGCGAGCGCCTTACCCAAGGGGGTGGGGGTGCCGTTGCGGACCACCATGCGGATCGCGTCCGCGGATCGCACACGACCGAGGTGGACAGCTCCGACGAGACGGAGCATGTCGTCCCAGTTTCGTTCGATGAGTGCAGAGTCGATCTTGTTGCGGGTGGCATGCTGCAGGGGGCCATAGTCCTCGCCAGAGGCGGTGTCCATGCGAGCGAGGGTCATGCCGGTGACGTCGGCGGCTGTGGGGGTGTAGGTGTAGCCGGAGAGCGCGAGCAGGCCGAAGATGATCTCTTGGTGTGGCCCGGCCTCGGCGACGATCTTCCGTTGGCGGTTCTCATTTTGGGTGCTGGTGGCTTTGAGGGCGCTGGTGCGTCGGTCGTTGAGGACGTCGAGCACGTGCAGGCAGGTGTGGACGGATCCGGCAACGACCTTATCCGTGAGTCCCATGGCCTGATCCGACAGAAGAGTGAGGTGGGTGACGTGGGCGGTGCCGTGGGCAGACAGGCGCGCCTTGATGGCGGTCGGGGGCGCGACCATACGCTGGCCCTCTACGGATGCCATGTGGCCGCCGTCCCATGTGGCGGCAACAGAAAGCTGTGACTGCCGTGTCAGCAGGCGGTGGTTCAGTGCTTCCAGACGGTCCGGTCGCAGGAAGTTGTCGATGACGTAGGTGATGTGCCTTCGGTCCAGGGCAGGGAAGTTGCTGGCGACGGCCTCGACACCGACGTTGCAGCCGAGCGCGACCAGTGCGGCGGACAGAGTGATGTCAAAGTCGCGTTGGCGTGGGGTCGATCCGCCTGGTGTCATGAACACCTCGGTGCCCTTGGTCCAGGTGAGGACTTCCAGGATGAGTTGGGGAAGGTCGCCCTTGGGCAACCAGCCCGCGAGTTCCGCGGTCACTTTGCGCAGCCTGGGATCTGGCGAAAGAGGTGCCGTGGACAGGACGAGCCGACCGCCGTCACCGACTTCGACCTGTCGGTCTTTCGGCAGGCGCTCTGCGATCGCATGGGTCTTGGTGTGGAGCTCGTGGCCCAGTCGCTTCAAGTGGGCGACCGCATCCAAGGGAAGCCCCAAGCTCTTGGCCACTGAGACCCGCAACGCCGCCCACTCTGCCGACGACGGCAGGCCCGCTTCCGGGTTACCCCACTTCGATGCCCCCTCGACAAAGATTTCACGCCGCAGGAGGCGAGAGTAGAACCTCTCCACCACGCAGAACGCGTAGGCGGCGGTGTCGACCGTATCGGGCGCCAGGTGCGGCGCGTAGAGCGCCAGCTCTTTCCAGGACCCGGTCAACAAGCGCTCATCGACCTCGGCGCGGCTGATCGCGGGTCGGGCAATCAGGTCCGTCAAAGACCACAGGGCGTCCAGCACATGTCTGGCTTCCTGTGTGCCGGACCGGTACGGCAGCCCTCCGACGATGTGTGGCAGGTAGGTCTTCAGGAGATCGATCCGTTTGATCATTTTGGCGCGGCGAGCCTCCTCTGAGTCCGATCCCGCCGCGGGGGCCAGCTCGCCGGCCACCGTAACGGCTGCCTCGAACGCGGGCAGATCCTCGAGTTGGTCGAGGAATTCGCGCACCGTCAAGGTGTCTGCCGCAGGGGGGATGATCTCTCCCGTCGCAGTGTCAACCTGTTCGTGCCTCGCGTCGAGAAGGTCTTTGCCTACCTCCCTCATGACAGCGGCAGCATGGGCCAGGTCGGGGAAGATCGCGGAACGCTCCTTCTCGGTCTTGCGTCGCGCTCGTCCGATGAGGTCGTTGGCGATCAAGTGCACCAGCATGTCGACCGCGTCGTCCGCAGCAGTCTCGGTAAGGCGGCCCACTGCTGCGACGGTCGCGGCGCGCCGCTTCATCCTCTGCGTCTCTTGGTCTGCGGCGAACCGGGCGAGATGCGAAAGGCGTCGCGGGGAGAAGGCCCGGGTGTCGACGGGCTGCAGTTCTAGAGAGAGGACTTCGTTGTTCCGCTCGATGGCGCGCACGAGGTTCGCCCAGGCGGGCTTGCCGGGCCCTCGCTGCATCTCGGCCAGCGGCGACTTTCGTTCATCATCCGGGACTGCCGTCAGCCGATCGAGTTCGGACAGCTGGTCAGCGTACGGGGCCAAGAGCGCCTGCCACATACCTTGGTCGGCTTCCGCCCGTACCGATCGCACCAGGTCGGTGAGAGTGCGCTCGCCGGGCAGCTCGATACGTTGCTTCCGCAGCCAGTCAATTGCGCGCCGCAGGAGGGCCTTGACTCCTTCCTCCGTGAACGTGGCGCGGGACATCACCATGCTTTTCAGTGCGGCCTCGCCCTTGCTGTACGGCTTCCAGCCACATACCGACCTGATCTCCTGCGCATGCCGCCGCGTCAGCCCGTCGTGCGCGCCGTACACGGACAAGACCGCCATGCCGTCGCTGATGTCGAGCTGGGTCGCCAGGTGCTCCACGACCGGTCGCGGCAGGGAAGCAATCTCCTGGGGTTTGGGGAGCCGGCCCAGGGACCGCAGGCAGGTGAGCTGGATGGCGAAGCCCAACCGGTTCTGCGGCCCGCGTTTCTTCAGGATCAGTTCGGTCTCGGCCTCGGTGAGGTCGAAGAGAGCCAGCAGGCCGTCTGGCAGGTCTCCTTCGGGAATTGACGGGTAATCCCGGCCCAGGGGAAAGCTCGGGCTCGTGCTCATCTTGTACGCCTCGCTGCAAATCCGACTACGACGACGTGCAGATTCGAGGCATACGGTGCTACCAGTCAAACGGCTGCCTCCCCGGTACGGCGCCTAACACACGGTTCTGCAATCTTCGTCGTCGAAGAGATTTCGCCTGGTCCGATCCGGGGATACGCCGCTCCTGCGGCAGCTGGGACCACCTACGGTCCTCGGCCATGGAGAACGTATGGATCAAGCCGGGCGGGATTACCGATCCCGGCTACACCGACGATCAGCTCAGACGCGCGAGAACTTTCGCCGAGACGGACCTCCGGGCCTCACGGGCACAGCTGGCGGCTCGCTTCGGCCTCGGTGACGTCTGCGCCGAAATCACCGACGGGTCGCCTCCAGGCGCAAGCCTCGCCTTGGAGCAGCTGGCCCAGCAGCTCGGGTACGCGACAGAGACACTGGAGCGATACCTGCGGGTTACCCGCCTCGCGGGAACCGCACTGCGCGAACGTCTGCTCGCCTCTGCCGTCCAGGTCCCATGGAGGTGCGTGACCACCGCCTGCGTCACCGACTCCCAAGAGCGTTCCCGACGTGTCAGTTTGCTGCTGGAACGACTCGACAGCGCGGAACGGGCGGGATGGCCCATGGCTCTGGATGCGGCGCAGTACCGCAGGGCATTGAGCCTGGCGGCCGGAGCGGAACCGCCCGGTGAGATTGTTGCGCAGCTCGACCGAGAAGAGGTCCGGGAGGCGCTCCTGGCCGAGCTGACGAAGAGTCCGGCGGCGGTGCTGGCCGTGCTGCGGGAACCTGCAGTGCGGGAGGTCCTGAAGGACAAGGGCGTCGCCCGCTATGTCCGCGCACAGATGCGACCGGCTCCCAGCCCGGACGAAGCCCTGCTCGACGAGCTCATCGGCAGTGACGAACGCGACCCGCACGCCGACTGGACCATCCGCTACTTCGGCCTGGCCCACAAGGCCAGGGAAATCCTGCTGCTCGGTCCTGAGGACTTCGCGAACGTCAACGACCCCGAAGTGTGGGAGTCCGTCGAGTCCATCCGTGACTCGGTCACTTCCTGGGCCGACCGGGTCTTGCAACAGCGACCCCGTACCATCCGACTCCTGACAGGAAAGTAGAAATCCATGCCCAGCGCCGCAGGCCGCTATTCGAACACCGTGCGCGACGTCCTCGACCGTGAAGCCCTCCGCTGCATCCTCGCCGGCGGGAGCGAGAATGAGCAGTTTGCCCGGCTTCAGGGGATCGTCCGATCCAAGGTCAAGGTGCTGTCGGCCGAGTACCACGCGGTCTTCGACCGCGCGGTGAAGTCGATGTGCACCACGTCCTTCAACAAGGTCACCAAAGAGATCCGAATCGCTGCCATGGCCGGACCGCCCGGCCCAACGCCCACCGAACCGACCCTTCAGGGCCCCGGCTGCGGTGCCACCCCCACCGGCCCGGACGAGGCGAGCGTTCCCGGTCCACGCGCCGGAGTCACCGACGAAAGGGTCGTCGCGAAGGTCGTGCTCGGCGAGGGCGGCGAACTGACGGAGAAGACCGCCCGGCAACTCGTGTTGCAGGACCTCGACCGCATCATCGACGTTCTTCCCCCACTCGCCGAACGCGATTTCAGAGAGGCCGACCGGCTCGACCAGCAGGCCAAGGAGTCCACTCAAGGAGCAAAAAGGCACCGAGCCCGCGGAAACCGCATCATCGCCCTGGTTGAACGCTACGACCGCCTGATCGCCGGCATCGACAACCTCCCCGGCATCTTCACCGTCGCAGACCTGCTCACGGAAGTCGGGCCGCAGGCCCTCGGCCTGGACGAGGACGACGCCGAACTCCTCCGCTACGCAGGTGCCCTGTGACCGAGTCTGCCTGGCACAAGGAGATCAAGGGCTGGGGTGTGGCCACCGAGATTCCCCTCGGCAACCGCCGCGCCGACTGCCAACTACGCTGCGGCAAGCGGGCTGAGGTACAAGCCCGCCCGCTTCCCCCCGGCGAAGTCGCCGGCCGGGAAGCGCACGCCGACTTGTGGTTCCTGGATTGCCGTGCCGCTCACCGCTCGCGGCGCCTGATGGTCTGGAGCGACCCACAGTTCGGCACACTGTTACGCTGGGAGCGGGCCTGGCAGGGGTTCGCCATCTCCAAGCGCCCCATCTTCCTCAACCTTGAGTTCGATCTGCGAACCGGACAGGGCACCTTCCTGGAGGTGACCGGCTGGACCTTCGACGGATACCGTGCCACGGGCACCGGCCAGATCCACACCGCGGCTTCCCTCCAGTCATGGATGCGCTACGGTCTCCCGCTCGCGGGCCACCAGGCAGTGGCGCTATGACCCTCTACCTCCTCCTCCGCCAGCGACACCGCACCGTCACGATCGAACTCGACGGCCTCCTGCAACAGCTGCCCGCCGAGTACCACCCCACCGGTCCGCTGGTGGGACGCATAGTGACCACCCCGGCCTTCCACGCCCAGTGTGTGTTCGGCGAGTGTCCAGTGCCGGTAGCCATGCCCCTACACCGCCCCACCGCTCGCACCGACCCACGGCTGATCGTCGTAGACGACCTGTCCGAGGAGTGGGTCATGGGCTTCCGAGTCCACTACCAGCAACAGCTTTACCGCATCACCGGCTTCTACCCGCGATAGTCCGCACCGCCGTCGCAAACCCCGGCACAACGGAATGCCACACGCTCTGGAGCGCATCCTCAGCACCGGCCTCGCCACTTCGCCCATGCGCATTGCGTGCTACGTGCGCGCCCTGACGCACGTTGGTCCGTCAGGGCGTCGCGCAGCATCCGTCAGCAGTGGGAGCCCTCTGGGACTTCCGATCCCGTCAACCTGACGAACATGAAACAGCTGAATGGCCATTCGCATAGGTCAGCAGCCACCAGCCACTCATCGCGGCAGGTCACCGCGCTGGCTGGTCTCTTCCGCGACATCTGATCTGCAGGACCCGGCGACTCTGGATTGAGCGTCACCAGCCCTTGGCGTTGCATCGTCACTCGCAGGCTTGACGCCGCCTGACCTGCCCAACGTGCTCCTGACAACCCATCAGAACGAGCGTCAAATGAGCGTCACGAGCGTCATTTCAGCGTCAAGATATCGCCCGTAACGCCCACACCGCACATAATGCGCACACGCAAAACCGCAGGTCAGGAGCCCTTCGCGACCGGCTCCAGGATGGCAACGCACTCCACGTGATGCGTCATCGGGAACAAGTCGAACGCCCGAAGCGTCCGCACCCGGTAGCCGCCCTCGCGGAAGTACGCCAGGTCGCGGGCGAGGGCGGCCGGGTCGCAGGCGACGTAGGCGATGCGGCGGGCGCCGAGGGTGGAGAGGTGCTTGACCGTGGCCTTGCCGGCGCCGGCGCGGGGCGGGTCGAGGACGATCAGGTCGCATTCGGTGATGCCGGTGCGCGGGAGGATCTGGTCGACCTTGCCGTGTTCGATGCGGACGCGGTCCAGGTCCTTCAGGTTGTGGCGGGCGTCCTCGACCGCGCGCTTGCCGGACTCGATGCCGAGGACTGCGCCCTTCTCGCCGATGCGCTGGCCGATGGCGCCGGCGAACAGGCCGACGCCGCAGTAGAGGTCGAGGGCCGTGTCGTTCTTGCGGGGCAGGAGGCCCTGCATGACCGCGCGCACCAGGGTGTTGGCGGCCTGCGGGTGGACCTGCCAGAAGCCGCCGGAGCCGACCCGGTAGGTGCGGTCGTCGGCGCGTTCACGGACGAAGGCGCGGCCGTGCACGCGGTGGACGCCGCCGTCGCGCTCGTCGACGCGCATCACCGAGACCGGCTTGTCCAGCTCGACGAGCGGGAGCCGGGCCCCCGGGCGCGGAGTGAGGATGACCTGGCGGTCGTGGGAGCCGGTGGCGGAGATCGCCTCCACCGAGGCCATGCCCGGCCACTCCCGCTTCTCGATGCCCAGCTCCGTGACGCCGGGCGCCGCGATCAGGCAGCGCTCGACCGGCTCCACGTCGTGCGAGCGGTGCTTGCGCAGGCCGACCCGGCCCTCCTCGTCGATGGCGTACTGGACCCGGGTGCGCCAGGCGGGGACCTCGCCCGCCGGGAGCTTGTCGCCCTCGGCCGGCATGACCGTGCCGTCCCAGCCCGCCTCCTCCGGGGTGAGGCCCGCGAGGCGCTGGAGCTGCTCGGCGATGACCTCGCCCTTGAGGCGGCGCTGGGCGCCCGGCTTGGCGTGCTGCCAGTCGCAGCCGCCGCACTTGCCGGGGCCGGCGTACGGGCACGGTGCCTCGACGCGGTCCTTGGACGCCTCGATGATCCGCACCGCGTCGGCGCGCAGGAAGCGGGAGTCGCTGTCGCCGTCGGTGACCCGGGCGACGACCTTCTCGCCGGGGAGCGTGTGCCGTACGAAGAGGACCCGGCCCGCCTCGGTACGGGCGATGCAGTGACCGCCGTGCGCGACGGGGCCGACCTCGACCTCGTACTCCTCCCCGACCAGCGACAACGTGGGTTCGTTCTGCATGACGGGGTGGCTCCAGGGATCAAGGGGGAAACGGCCGGACAACGACCCACCAGTCTACGTGGGTGTCGTCCGGCCGTTCACCACGAGCGGGCGGGCAGGCAGGCGGCGGGGGTCAGCCCTTGGTGCTGGGCTCCTTGGGCCGGCGTTCCACCGGGCCGCGGCGCACCGAGCCCGGCGCGTTCCACTCGGCACGCTTCCTGGCCCGCTTCTTGGCGGCCTCGGAGGACTCCAGCTGGTACGGCACCGAGGTCACCATGACACCCGGGGTGAACAGCAGCCGCCCCTTGAGGCGCAGCGCGCTCTGGTTGTGCAGCAGGTGCTCGTACCAGTGGCCGACCACGTACTCCGGGATGTACACGCTGACCACGTCGCGCGGGCTCTCCCGGCGCAGGCTCTTCACGTAGTCGATGACCGGGCGGGTCACCTCGCGGTACGGGGAGTCGAGGATCTTCAGCGGGATGTCGATGCCGCGCCGCTCCCAGTCGTCCTTGAGCGTCTTGGTCTCGGCCGGGTCGACGCTGATGGAGAGCGCCTCCAGCTGGTCGGACCGGATCAGCTTGGCGTAGGCGAGGGCGCGCAGGGTGGGCCGGTGGAGCTTGGAGACCAGGACGATCGAGTGGACCCGGGAGGGCCTTATCGTCTCGTCGGACGGGGTCTCCTCGGCGGCGATCTCCTCGGCGACCCGGTCGTAGTGGCGGCGGATCGCGGTCATCGTGCCGTAGAAGATCACCATGCCGAGGAGGGCCACCCAGGCGCCGTGGGTGAACTTGGTCGCGAGCACGACGACCAGGACCAGTCCGGTGAAGAAGGCCCCGAAGGTGTTGATGGCGCGGGAGCGCTTCATGTGGCGGCGCTTGGCGGCGTCCTTCTCCGTCCGCAGATGGCGGTTCCAGTGCCGGACCATGCCGGTCTGGCTGAGGGTGAAGGAGACGAAGACGCCGACGATGTAGAGCTGGATCAGGCGGGTGGAGTCCGCCCCGTAGATCCAGGTCAGCAGGATCGCCGCGCCGGCCAGCAGCACGATGCCGTTGGAGAAGGCGAGCCGGTCGCCGCGGGTGTGCAGCTGGCGGGGGAGGTAGCGGTCCTGCGCGAGGATCGAGCCGAGCAGCGGGAAGCCGTTGTACGCGGTGTTCGCGGCGAGGAAGAGGACGAGCGCGGTGGCGGCGGCGAGGACGACGAAGAGGAAGCTGCCCTTGCCGAAGACGGCCGCCGCGACCTGCGAGATCACCGGGTCCTGGACGAAGGCGGAGCCGACCGGGACACCGTGGTTGATCAGGTCCCGGGCCGGGTTCTCGGCCATCTTCACGTCGGTGGCCATGGCCAGGGTGATGATGCCGCAGAACATGGTGACGGCCAGCAGGCCCATCATCGCGAGCGTGGTCGCCGCGTTCTTGCTCTTCGGCTTGCGGAACGCGGGGACGCCGTTGCTGATCGCCTCGACGCCGGTGAGGGCGGCACAGCCGGAGGAGAAGGCCCGCAGCAGCAGGAAGACGAGTGCGAATCCGGCGAGTCCCTGGTGTTCCGCCTTGATCTCGAAACCGGCGGTCGGCGCGTTCATGGTGTCGTTGAGAACGAGTCCCCGGAACGCGCCCCAGGCGATCATGACGAAGACGCCGGCCACGAACAGATACGTGGGGATGGCGAAGAGTTTTCCGGATTCCTTGACGCCGCGCAGATTCATCAGCGTCAGAAGCACGATGGCGACGGTCGCGCAGATCGTCTTGTGCTCGACGACGAACGGGATCGCGGAGCCGAGGTTCTCCACCCCGGAGGCGATCGACACCGCCACGGTCAGCACGTAGTCGACCAGCAGCGCGCTGGCCACGGTGAGGCCGGCCCTGGGCCCGAGGTTGGTGGTGGCGACCTCGTAGTCGCCACCACCGCTCGGGTAGGCGTGCACGTTCTGCCGGTACGAGGCGACGACGGTGAACATCAGCACCGCGACCGCGAGCGCGATCCACGGGCTGAAGTGGTACGCCGACACGCCCGCGACGGAGAGCACCAGGAGAACTTCTCCTGGTGCGTACGCCACCGAGGACAGCGGGTCGGATGCGAAGACGGGAAGTGCGATGCGCTTGGGGAGGAGCGTTTCTCCCAGCTTGTCGCTGCGCAGCGCCCGCCCGATCAGAATCCGTTTGGGCAGGTCGGTCAGTTTGGACACGCAGAGGATCGTAAGCGTTCCGTTCAGCGGCTTTCGCCGCCCCACCGCCACTACCCTGCAAACTCCTGCACTCGGCCGAAAAAGCCACGAAATCCTTAACGAAATCCTTGCACTCCGTCCGGGCTTCGAGACCGCGCGGGAAGATCACCGGAAGATCGTCGGAAGACCGCGGAACAGGGGCTCAGGAGTCGGCGAAAAGGGCGCTGTATCCGTTGAGCGCGGGCTGCCCGCCGAGGTGGGCGTAGAGGACGGTGGAATCGCGGGCGATCTCGCCACGGCCCACGAGATCGACCATTCCCGCCATCGACTTCCCCTCGTACACGGGGTCGGTGACCATGCCCTCGGTACGGGCGGCGAGCCGCATCGCGTCGAGGGTGGCGGCGTCGGGGAGGCCGTAGGTGCCCGCGTGGTAGCGCTCGTCCAGTTCGATGTCGGCCTCGGTCACCTCCCGGCGTACGCCGACGAGCCGCGCGGTACCGGCCGCGATCCGGGCGATCTGCGCGCGGGTGCGGGCGGGCTCGGCGGAGGCGTCGACGCCCAGTACGCGCCGGGGGCGTCCGCCCGCCTCCTCCAGCGCGGCGAAGCCCGCGACCATCCCCGCCTGGGTGGAACCGGTCACCGAGCAGACCACCACGGTGTCGAAGAACACGCCGAGCGCGCGTTCCTGCTCGGCGACCTCGTACGCCCAGCCGGCGAAGCCGAGCCCGCCCAGCGGATGGTCGGAGGCACCGGCGGGGATGGCGTACGGCTTGCCGCCGCTCTCCTCCACCTCGCGCAGCGCCTGCTCCCAGCTCTCCTTGACGCCGATGCCGAATCCGGCGCGCACCAGTCGGACGTCGGCGCCCGCCAGTCGGCTGATGAGGATGTTGCCGACCTTGTCGTAGACGGCGTCGGGCCACTCGACCCAGCTCTCCTGGACCAGGACGCAGCCGAGTCCGGCGCGGGCGGCCACCGCCGCGACCTGGCGGGTGTGGTTGGACTGGACGCCGCCGATGGACACCAGGGTGTCGCAGCCCTGCGCGAGGGCGTCGGCGACCAGGTATTCGAGCTTGCGGGTCTTGTTGCCGCCGTAGGCGATGCCGGAGTTGCAGTCCTCCCGCTTGGCCCAGATCGCGGCGCCGCCGAGGTGCTCGGTCAGGCGGTCGAGCCGGTGGACCGGGGAGGGGCCGAAGAGCAGGGGGTAGCGCGCGTGCCCGGGGAGGGACGGCACGGCGGACGGGTACGGGGCGGACGGCGAGGTGGACGGTGCGGCGGTCACGGGGGCTCCCTGGCTGGTGGGTAGAGGGTCTGTGCTTGCTCTGCTCTGTGCTGTGCTGTGCTGCTGCCTGGCTCGGGGGTACGGGGGCGGGTGGGGCCGCGGCTATGTGGAGGGCTCGTCCGGCCCGTCCGGGTCGTCGGCGAGTTCTTCGAGGGTCCGCCAGATCTCGGCGGTGATCCGGGCCGCCGCCCCGGCGTCGCCCGCCTCGCACGCCTCGATGAGCCGCTCGTGCAGCTCCGCGGAGCCGTGCGCGGTTCCGGCCGTGCCGAACCGCCGCCACTCCAGACGCCGGATCAGAGGGGTGTAGCGCTCGATCGTGGCGGTCACCGCGTGGTTGTCACAGGTGGCGACCAGGACGTCGTGGATCGTGTCGTCGGCGTGCAGCGCGGCCGCCACGTCGCCGCGGTCGACGGCCTTGCGGAAGTGGCGGTTGGCCGTGCGCATCACGGTGATGTCCGCGCCGACGAGGCGGGGCACCGCCACCCGGGCGGCCAGCTCGTGCATGGCCCGTACGACGGCGGCCGCGTCCCGGACGTCGCGCGGTACCAGCCGGGTCACCCGCGTGTAGCTCTGTGGCTTGGATTCGACCAGGCCCTCGGCACTGAGCCGGGCGAGGGCGTCGCGGACCGGGGCCCGGGAGAGCCCCAGCCGCTCGGCGAGATCGGCGTCGCGCACGGGGGCACCGGGCGGGAGGTCGCCGCGGACGATGGCGTCGCGGATCGCCTCGTAGGCGGTGTCCCGCAGCAGTGTCCGGCGGACGGGGCGCAAGGTCTCCATGAACTGACATGTTAGATGTCTGTCGGTCCCGTACTCAAGGGCCGGCACCGTAAGTCCCGCGAGGCCGGTACGGGGAGTCGCCGGGCCGCCGCCCGGGGGCGCGGGACGCGTCGAAGCCCCACTCGGATGAGGCATCGCATCCCGGTCCGCATAAGCTCATCCTGGGCAACGGGACAGACCGTTGCCCCGTTGTTTGCCCGGCAAGCTGAGAAAGAAGTGTGAGCAGGGTGTTTTCGCAGGTCAGCCGGACGACCAGGACTGCGAGGTAGGCGCAAGGTGCACATCGTCATCATGGGCTGCGGGCGCGTGGGGGCCGCCCTCGCGCAGACCCTGGAGCAGCAGGGGCACACGGTCGCCGTGGTCGATCAGGACCCCACGGCGTTCCGGCGCCTCGGATCGGGCTTCGGCGGACGGCGGGTCACGGGGGTCGGTTTCGACCAGGACACCCTCCGCGAAGCGGGCATCGAGGAGGCCGGCGCGTTCGCCGCGGTGAGCAGCGGCGACAACTCGAACATCATCGCCGCCCGGGTGGCCCGCGAGATGTTCGGCATCGAGAATGTCGCGGCGCGGATCTACGACCCCCGGCGCGCCGAGGTCTACCAGCGGCTGGGGATCCCCACCGTCGCCACCGTGCGGTGGACGGCGGACCAGATGCTGCGGCGGCTGCTGCCCTCGGGCGCGGAGCCGCTGTGGCGCGATCCGAGCGGTGGGGTGCAGCTCGCGGAGGTGCACACGACCCCGTCCTGGATCGGCCACAAGATCAGCACGCTCCAGGAGGAGACGGGCGTCCGCGTGGCGTTCCTCACCCGGCTGGGCGAGGCCATACTGCCCACGTCGCAGACGGTGCTGCAGGAGGGCGACCTGGTCCACGTGATGATGCGTACGGACGAGATCGCGAAGGTCGAGGCGGCCTTCGCCGAGGGGCCCGAGGAGGGCGGTCACTGATGCGTGTCGCGATTGCCGGGGCCGGTGCGGTGGGACGTTCCATCGCGGGCGAGCTGCTGGAGAACGGCCACGAGGTGCTGCTCGTCGACAAGGCGCCGACGGCCATCTCGGTGGAGCGGGTGCCGATGGCCGAGTGGCTGCTGGCGGACGCCTGCGAGATCACCTCGCTCGACGAGGCGGCGCTCCAGCGCTGCAACGTCGTGATCGCCGCGACCGGCGACGACAAGGTGAACCTGGTCGTGTCGTTGCTCGCCAAGACGGAGTACGGCGTACCGAGGGTCGTCGCCCGGGTCAACAACCCGAAGAACGAGTGGCTGTTCAACGAGGCCTGGGGCGTCGATGTGGCGGTCTCGACGCCGCGGCTGATGTCGGCCCTGGTCGAGGAGGCGGTGAGCGTCGGCGATCTGGTCCGGCTGCTGCGCTTCAGCCACGGTGACGCCAACCTCGTCGAGCTGACGCTGCCGCCGGAGTCGGCGCTGGCCGGCACCCAGGTCGGGGACGTGGCCTGGCCGGAGGACACCTCGCTGGTCACGATCATCCGGGGGCAGCGGGTGCTGACGCCGAGCACCGAGGAGACCCTGGAGGCCGGTGACGAGCTGCTGTTCGTGGCCGCGCAGGCACGCGAGGAGCAGCTGGAGGACCTGCTGTCGGTGCGCCGGGGCGATTCCGGGAGCTGAGACGACGTGAAAGGGGGCCCGCGACCGTGTGACACGGTCGCGGGCCCCCTTTCACGTGGCTTCGCGTCGCCGATCCGTCCGCGCTCAGAACTCCTGGTTGCGGGCGGCGGCCGCTGCCTCGGCGGCGGCCTTGCGCTTCTTCTCGGCCTGCTCCTCGGCCTCCATCTCGGCGAAGACGTCGATGGGCGGCGGCGCCTTGGCCAGGAAGACCCAGGTCAGGTAGACCGCGAGCAGGAACGGCGGGATCTTCAGGGCGACCAGGACCCAGCCGAACTGGGTGGTGTCGGCCCACAGGTAGAGCGGGAAGAGGATCGCGCACTTGGCGAGGAGGATCAGCCCCCAGGCGTAGCTGGCCTTGGCGTACGCCTTCTTGCGGCCCGGGTTGCGGGTGCGCCAGGAGAGGTTCTCCTTGAACACCGGCCCCAGGATCAGGCCGATCAGCGGCATCCCGGCGAGCGTGGTGATCAGATAGGCGAGGGCCAGGCCGAGCGTGTAGAGCATGCCCGGCAGGTAGAAGTCCTTGGCGTTGCCCGTCATCCTCGCGAAGACCACGCCGAAGGCCACGCCGAAGACACCGCTGAAGGCGTGCTTGACGGTGTCCTTGCGGATCAGCCGTACGACGACCAGGACCAGGGAGACCGCCAGGGCCGCGACGGCCGAGGCTGTCAGGTTCTTGTTGATCGTGAAGACGGTGACGAAGAGCAGTCCGGGAACGACCGTCTCCACCATGCCCCGGACGCCGCCGAACGCCTCGAAGAGCGCTGCCTCGGTGACCGCTTTCGCGTCGGCGTCCTCCTGGTCGGTGCGGGTGGTGCGGTCCGTTTCGGACGTCGGCTTG
This sequence comes from Streptomyces sp. NPDC092952, assembly GCF_044754785.1. Classification (NCBI taxonomy): domain Bacteria; kingdom Bacillati; phylum Actinomycetota; class Actinomycetes; order Kitasatosporales; family Streptomycetaceae; genus Streptomyces; species Streptomyces sp. NPDC092952. The sequence goes on from NZ_JBIVPT010000015.1 coordinate 20,183, forward strand.
TCGAGAGACGTCACCGGCTACTCCTTGCCGAGCGGTCGGAGTTCGTATATGGGATTGAACAGCACCCGCCGCCCGTGGCTCATGGCGATGCGCCCGGAGACGATGAGCCGACGGCCCGGCTCTATGCCCACGATGGAGCGACGGCCCAGCCAGACGATGTCGAGCGGCGCGGTGCCGTCGAAGAGCTCGGCCTCCAGGGCCGGCACTCCGGCGCGCGGCCGCAGGGTGACGGTCCGCAAGGTACCAGTCACCTTCACGATCTGCCGGTCGGCGCAGTCGGAGATCCGGGAGCATCCGGAAGCCTGCGTGTCCTCCTGCAGCTCCTCGGACTCCAGGTCCTCCTGGGAGCTGGACAGCCGGTCGAGCATCCGACGGAAGCGGCCGGACGGCTTCTCCGCCCTGCCCGGCCTGTCGGATCGTGGAACAGCACTCATACCCGAAGGGTACCGGTCCCCGCTGCTCCGGGCGGGTGTCCCCCGTCTCACCCGCGCCCCCGCACGGAGCTCACACGGAGCTCCCCCGAATCTCACTCGAACGAGTGAGCAGGCCAGGGCTGGTGGGGCCCGGCCCGGGGCGTCTCCCCCGGGCCCCCGCCACCCCGTTCAGCCGCGCTCGAAGCGGTAGCCCATGCCCGGCTCGGTCACGAAGTGCCGGGGGTGCGAGGGGTCGGTCTCCAGCTTGCGCCGGAGCTGGGCCATGTAGACCCGCAGGTAGTTGGTCTCGGTGCCGTACGAGGGCCCCCAGACCTCCTGGAGCAGCTGCTTCTGGCTGACCAGCCGGCCGCTGTTGCGGACCAGGACCTCCAGCAGGTGCCATTCGGTGGGGGTGAGCCGTACGTCCCGCCCGTCGCGGTGGACCTTCTTCGCCGCCAGGTCGACGGTGAACCCCTCGGTCTCGACGACCACGACGTCGTCGGTGCCCTGCTGCCCCACCGGCTCGGCGCGGCGGACGGCGGCGCGCAGCCGGGCCAGCAGCTCGTCCATGCCGAACGGCTTGGTGACGTAGTCGTCGGCCCCGGCGTCCAGCGCCTCGACCTTCTCGTCCGAGGTGTGGCGGGCGGAGAGCACCAGGATCGGCACCCGGGTCCAGCCGCGCAGCCCCTTGATCACCTCGACGCCGTCCATGTCCGGCAGCCCGAGGTCGAGGACGACGACGTCGGGGTGGCGGGCGGCGGCGAGCTGGAGGGCGGTCGCGCCGTCGGGCGCCGCGTCCACCTCGTACTTGCGCGCCTTCAGGTTGATCACGAGGGCGCGTACGATCTGCGGCTCGTCGTCGACCACAAGCACCCGGGTCATGGGGGCCCTGCCTTTCTGCTGTACGGCGATCTCCCGGGGCGTTCCGGTGATCATGGTGGTGGTGAGGTGACCCGCGCGGTCACGGGACGGCCCGGGCGGTCATGAGACGACCTGTTCGGGCAGGTCGGGCCCGACCGGAACGTATCCCGGCGCCGCCCTGAGGGTCAGCACCATGGTGAGGCCGCCGCCGGGGGTGTCCTCGGCGTCCAGCGTGCCGCCCATGGACTCGACGAAGCCGCGGGCCACCGCGAGCCCCAGCCCGACGCCCGCGCCGCGCGGGGCGTCCCCGTAGCGCTGGAAGGGCTCGAAGATGCGTTCCTTGGCCTCGTCGGGCACGCCGGGGCCGCGGTCGGCCACCCGCAGCTCGACGCGTTCGCCGAGCGCGCTGGCGGCGACGGTGACGCGCTCGGCGTGGCGGCTGTACTTCACGGCGTTCTCGACGATGTTGGCGACGGCCCGCTCCAGCAGACCGGGGTCGACCGCGACCATCGGCAGGGTCTCGGGGATGTCCAGGTCGACGCTGTCCTCCGGGACGCCGCCGAGCGCCATCGGGACCACCTCGTCGAGGTCGATCTCGCGGATCAGCGGGGTGACCGTGCCGGTCTGGAGCCGGGACATGTCGAGGAGGTTGCCGACGAGGTGGTCGAGGCGGTCGGCGCCGTTCTCGATGCCCTCCAGCAGCTCGGCCTGGTCCTCCTCGGACCAGGCGACGTCGTCGGAGCGCAGGGAGCTCACGGCGGCCTTGATCGCGGCGAGCGGGGTACGCAGGTCGTGGCTGACGGCGGCGAGGAGCGCGGTCCTGATCCGGTTGCCCTCGGCGAGGCGTCGGGCCTCCTCCGCCTCGCCGACCAGGCGCTGGCGGTCCAGTACGACGGCGGCCTGCGCGGCGAAGGCGCCCAGCACCCGGCGGTCCTCGGCGGGCAGCACCCGGCCCGAGAGAGCCAGCGCCATGTGGTCGCCGACCGGCATGTCCACGTCGGCGTCCTCCGGCCGGGCCACCGGCGCCGGGCCGACACTGCCCGCGCAGGTCCACGGGTCCACGTCGCTGCTCCGCTCCAGCAGGGCGACGGACTCCATGCCGAAGGTCTCGCGGACCCGGTCCAGGAGCGCGTCCAGCGTCGTCTCCCCGCGCAGCACGCTGCCGGCCAGGAACGAGAGGATCTCCGACTCGGCGCGCAGCCGGGCCGCCTGATGGGTGCGGCGGGCCGCCAGGTCGACCACCGAGGCGACCGAGACCGCCACCGCGAAGAAGATCACGATGGCGACGAAGTTCTCCGGGTCCTGCACGGTCAGGGTGTGGGTGGGCGGGGTGAACCAGTAGTTCAGCAGCATCGAGCCGACCGCGGCCGACGCCAGGGCGGGCAGCAGCCCGCCGAGCAGCGCGGCCGCCACCGTCAGGAAGAGGAAGAGCAGGACGTCGTTGGCGAGCCCGGGGCCGCTGTCCACGCAGGCGAGGAGCAGGGTGAGCAGGGCCGGGCCGCCGACGCCGACCACCCAGCCCCAGATGATCCGGGCCCGGCCGAGCCGGGCGCCGCGCGCGATGGGCAGGCCGCGTCCCTTGGCGACCTCCTCGTGGGTGACGATGTGGACGTCGAGGTCGGGGCCGGACTCCCGGGCGACGGTGGCGCCCACGCCGGGCCCGTAGATGTACTGCCAGGCCTTGCGGCGGCTGGAGCCGAGGACGATCTGGGTGGCGTTCACGCCACGGGCGAACTCCAGGAGCGCGGAGGGTATGTCGTCGCCGATGACGTGGTGGAACGTGCCGCCGAGGTCCTCGACCAGGGTGCGCTGGACGGTCAGCTCCTTGGGCGAGGCGGACGTCAGGCCGTCGCTGCGGGCGATGTAGACGGCGAGGATCTCGCTGCCCGAGCCCTTGGCCGCCATCCGGGCCGCGCGGCGGATGAGCGTACGGCCCTCGGGGCCGCCGGTGAGGCCGACGACGATGCGTTCGCGGGCCTGCCAGGTGGTGCGGATGTTGTGCTCGCCGCGGTACTGCTGGAGGTACTCGTCGACCCGGTCGGCCACCCAGAGGAGGGCCAGCTCGCGCAGGGCGGTCAGGTTGCCGGGGCGGAAGTAGTTGGAGAGCGAGGCGTCGATCCGGTCCGGCTTGTAGATGTTGCCGTGGGCCATCCGGCGGCGCAGCGCCTGGGGCGACATGTCGACCAGTTCGATCTGGTCGGCCCGGCGGACGACCTCGTCGGGGACGGTCTCGCGCTGCCGGACGCCGGTTATGGACTCGACGACGTCGCCGAGGGACTCCAGGTGCTGGATGTTGACGGTGGAGATCACGTCGATGCCGGCCTGGAGCAGCTCCTCCACGTCCTGCCAGCGCTTGGCGTTGCGGGAGCCCGGCACGTTGGTGTGGGCCAGCTCGTCCACCAGGGCGACGGCGGGGGCGCGCTCCAGCACGGCGTCGACGTCCATCTCGGTGAAGACCGCCGAGCGGTACTCGATCTCGCTGCGCCGGATCTGCTCCAGGCCGTGCAGCATGACCTCGGTGCGGGGCCGGTCGTGGTGCTCGACGAAGGCGACGACGCAGTCGGTGCCCCGCTCCACCCGCCGATGGGCCTCGGAGAGCATCGCGTACGTCTTGCCGACGCCGGGTGCCGCCCCCAGGTAGATCCGAAGCTTGCCGCGTGCCATGGCCCCATTGTCTTCTCTTGAACCGGCCGCGTCCGATGCGGCGGCCGGTTCGAAGCTACCCCGCGGATCGGGGGCGGGGCGGACGAGGGCGGGGTGGAGGGACCGAATTGACAGGATTCTGACGCCCCGGGCGGCGCGCCGGGGTGCCGGCCGGGCCGCCGGGGGTCACCCGTGGTCGACGATGTTCCCGTCGCGCAGCTCCAGGACCCGGTCCGCCAGCCCGAGCAGCTGGCTGTCGTGCGTGGCCACCAGCGCGGTGACGTTCTCGCTGCGCACCACCGCACGCAGCAGCTCCATCACCGCGAGCCCGGTCTCCGCGTCGAGCTGGCCGGTCGGCTCGTCGGCGATCAGCAGGGCGGGCCGGTTGGCCAGGGCGCGGGCGATGGCGACGCGCTGCTGCTGGCCCCCGGAGAGCTCTCCGGGGCGCTGGGCGGCGTGGTCGGCGAGGCCCACCAGGGAGAGCAGCAGCGCCACCCGCTCCTCGCGTTCGCGCGGGTCCGCCCTGCGCAGCCGCAGGGGTACGCCGACGTTCTCCGCCGCCGTCAGGATCGGGATCAGGCCGAACGACTGGAAGATGAAGCCGACCCGTTCCCGGCGCAGCTCCAGGAGCCCGTCCTCGCCCAGCCCGGAGAGGTCCGTGCCGTCGACGGTGATCCGGCCGGCGTCGGCGGTGTCGAGCCCGCCGAGGAGGTTGAGGAGGGTGGTCTTGCCCGAGCCGGAGCGCCCCTTGAGCGCCACCAGCTCGCCGCGCGGCACCTCGAAGGAGACCCCGCGCAGCGCGTGCACCGCGCCCGGCCCGGAGCCGTACGAGCGGCGCAGGTCCTCGACCCGCACCATCGGGCCGTCGGCCGGTCCCCCGGCGACCGCGGTGCCGCCCTGGCCCTCGGTGCCCGCCCGGCCGGTGCTCTCGGTCATGTCTCTCCCCCGTACGTGATCGATCCCGTGGACCGACAGTATGGGTAATGCGCCCGGGCTGGGACAACGGCCGAGCCCCGCGTACCGCGGGGGAGCGCGGTGCGCGGGGCTCGGGGCGGGGCCGTCAGCTCCGGCCGGTCAGCTGCCTCAGCCCGATGTTCAGCTGGAGGACGTTGACCGTGGGCTCGCCGACGAAGCCGAGGATCCGGCCGTCGGTGTGCTGGGCGACGAGCTTCTCCACCCGGTCGACGGGCAGGTGGTTGCGCTCGGCGACCCGGCGGACCTGGAGCTGTGCGTACGCCGGGGAGATGGCCGGGTCGAGGCCGGAGCCGGAGGAGGTGACCGCGTCGGGCGGCACCTGCGAGGGCTTCACCGGGTGGCCGGGGACGGAGTTGTCCTTGACCACGGCGGCCTTGGCGGCGGTGACCCAGTCGATCAGCTCCTTGTTGTCGGCGGAGCGGTTGGTGGCGCCGGAGAGGATCAGCTTGTACTGGGTGTTGACGGTGTTGGTGCCCAGTCCGTTGGAGGGGCGGGGCTGGAACCACTTGAGGTCCGGGGCGGGCGTCTGCTGCCCCTTCTTCAGCGGCAGGTCGTAGCGCTGGCCGATGAGTTCGGAGCCGACGACACGGCCGTTCTCGGTGATCTCGGAGCCGTTGGCCCGGCCGGGGAGGATCCCCTGGGCCACCCCGGTGACGGCCAGCGGGTACAGCACGCCGCAGACGACGGTGAGGACGAGCAGGGCGCGCAGCCCGGCCCAGAGCAGCCGGGTGGTGTTCGCTACGGAGTTGTTCATGGCGGGTCAGCCGTTTCCTGGTGTCAGTGCAGACCGGGGACGAGGGAGATGATCATGTCGATGATCTTGATGCCGATGAACGGGGCGATCAGGCCGCCGAGCCCGTACAGCCCGAGGTTCCGCCGGAGCATCGAGTCGGCGCTGCTGGGCCGGTAGCGCACGCCCTTCAGGGCGAGCGGCACCAGGGCGACGATGATCAGCGCGTTGAAGACGACCGCCGACAGGATCGCGGACTGCGGCGAGGACAGCTGCATGATGTTCAGCTTCGCCAGGCCCGGGTAGACCGTGGCGAACATGGCCGGGATGATCGCGAAGTACTTCGCGACGTCGTTGGCGATCGAGAACGTCGTCAGCGCGCCCCGGGTGATGAGCAGCTGCTTGCCGATCTCGACGATCTCGATCAGCTTGGTGGGGTTGGAGTCCAGGTCCACCATGTTCCCGGCCTCCTTGGCGGCCGAGGTGCCGGTGTTCATGGCCACGCCGACGTCGGCCTGGGCGAGCGCCGGGGCGTCGTTGGTGCCGTCGCCGGTCATCGCGACGAGCTTGCCGCCCGCCTGCTCCCGCTTGATGAGGGCCATCTTGTCCTCGGGGGTGGCCTCGGCGAGGAAGTCGTCGACGCCCGCCTCCTCGGCGATGGCCTTCGCGGTCAGCGGGTTGTCGCCGGTGATCATGACCGTGCGGATGCCCATCCGGCGCAGCTCGTCGAACCGCTCCCGCATGCCCTCCTTGACGACATCCTTGAGGTGGATGACGCCGAGGACCCGGGCGCCGCGCCCGTCCTCCAGGGCGACCAGCAGCGGGGTGCCGCCGGCCTGGGCGATGGTGTCGGTGAGCGCCGCCACGTCCTGCGGGACGGTGCCGCCGCGCTCCTTCACCCAGGCGGTCACCGATCCGGCGGCGCCCTTGCGGATCTTCCGTCCGTCCACGTCGACGCCGGACATCCGGGTCTGCGCGGTGAAGGCCACCCACTCCGCGCCGGCCAGTTCGCCCTGGTGGCGCTCGCGCAGCCGGTACCTCTCCTTGGCGAGGACGACGACCGAGCGGCCCTCGGGCGTCTCGTCGGCCAGCGAGGAGAGCTGGGCGGCGTCCGCCAGCTCGGCCTCGGTGGTGCCCTTCACCGGGACGAACGCGGCGGCCTGCCGGTTGCCGAGCGTGATGGTGCCGGTCTTGTCGAGCAGCAGGGTCGACACGTCCCCGGCGGCCTCGACCGCCCGCCCCGACATCGCGAGCACATTGCGCTGGACCAGGCGGTCCATCCCGGCGATGCCGATGGCGGAGAGCAGCGCCCCGATGGTCGTCGGGATGAGGCAGACCAGCAGCGCGGTCAGCACGATCATCGACTGCCCCTGCCCGGCGTAGAGCGCGAAGGGCTGGAGGGTGACGACGGCGAGCAGGAAGACGATAGTGAGCGAGGCGAGCAGGATGTTCAGCGCGATCTCGTTGGGCGTCTTCTGCCGGGCGGCGCCCTCGACCAGGGCGATCATCCGGTCGATGAAGGTCTCGCCCGGCCTGGTGGTGATCTTGACGACGATCCGGTCGGAGAGCACCTTCGTACCGCCGGTGACGGCGCTGCGGTCGCCGCCGGACTCCCGGATGACCGGGGCGGACTCGCCGGTGATCGCCGACTCGTCGACGCTGGCGACGCCCTCGACGACGTCCCCGTCGCCGGGGATGATGTCGCCCGCCTCGCAGACCACCAGGTCGCCGACGCGCAGTTCGGTGCCGGGTACGTGCTCCTCGTCGCGGCCGGACAGCCGCCGTGCGACGGTGTCGGTCTTGGCCCGGCGCAGCGTGTCGGCCTGGGCCTTGCCGCGTCCCTCGGCGACCGCCTCGGCCAGGTTGGCGAAGATCGTGGTCAGCCAGAGCCAGGCAGCGATCGCCCAGCCGAACCACTCCCCCGGGTGCAGGCAGGCCAGCACGGTCGTGAGGACCGAGCCGATCAGCACCACGAACATCACCGGGGACCTGACCATCGACCGGGGGTCGAGCTTGCGGACGGCGTCGGGGAAGGAGCGGATCAGCTGCTTGGGGTCGAACAGGCCGCTGCCGACGCGTCCTTCGCCCTGGTGGCCGGTGGGCGCGTCCTGGTGCGGTGCCCGGGTGGGGGTGACAGTGGACATCGAGTCCTCTTGCTCGGTACGAGTGGTCATGACGCCAGTCCTTCGGCCAGCGGGCCCAGGGCCAGGGCCGGGAAGAAGGTCAGCCCGGTGATGATCAGGATCGTGCCGACCAGCAGTCCGCTGAAGAGCGGCTTGTGCGTGGCCAGCGTGCCCGCGGTGGCCGGTACGGGCTTCTGCTCGGCGAGCGAGCCGGCCAGGGCGAGGATGAACACCATCGGCAGGAACCGGCCGAGCAGCATCGCCAGACCGATCGTGGTGTTGAACCACTGGGTGTCGGCGTTGAGCCCGGCGAACGCCGAACCGTTGTTGTTCGCGCCCGAGGTGTAGGCGTAGAGGATCTCGGAGAATCCGTGCGCGCCGGTGTTGGTCATCGAGTGCGGCGGGGTGGGCAGGGCCATCGCCAGGGCGGTGAAGCAGAGCACCAGCGCCGGGGTGATCAGGATGTAGCAGGCCGCGAGCTTGATCTCGCGGGTGCCGATCTTCTTGCCGAGGTACTCGGGCGTGCGTCCGACCATCAGCCCGGCGATGAACACGGCGATGATCGCCATGACGAGGATGCCGTAGAGGCCGGAGCCGACACCGCCGGGCGCGATCTCGCCGAGCTGCATGTCCAGCATCGTGATCCCGCCGCCGAAGCCGGTGTACGAGTCGTGGAAGGAGTTCACCGCGCCGGTGGAGGTGAGGGTGGTGGCGACCGCGAAGAGCGACGATCCGGCGATCCCGAACCGGGTCTCCTTGCCCTCCATCGCCCCGCCCGCGATCTGGTACGCGGGCCCGTGGTGGGCGAACTCGGTCCACATCATCAGCGCGGTGGCGCCGATCCAGATGACGCCCATCGCGGCGAGGAGCGCGTACCCCTGCTTGAGCGAGCCGACCATCCGGCCGAAGGTCCGCGTCAGCGCGAACGGGATGACCAGGATCAGGAAGATCTCGAACAGGTTGGACAGCCCGTTGGGGTTCTCGAAGGGGTGGGCCGAGTTGGCGTTGAAGTAGCCGCCGCCGTTGGTGCCCAGCTCCTTGATGGCCTCCTGGGAGGCGACGGCGCCGCCGTTCCACTGCTGCGAGCCGCCCATGAACTGACCGACCTCGTGGATGCCGGCGAAGTTCTGGATCGCCCCGCAGGCCACCAGCACCACCGCACCGACGGCGGCGATCGGCAGCAGGATGCGGACGGTGCCGCGCACCAGGTCGGCCCAGAAGTTGCCGAGCTCACCGGTGCGGGACCTGGCGAAGCCGCGGACCAGGGCCACCGCGACGGCCATGCCGACGGCGGCCGAGACGAAGTTCTGCACCGCGAGGCCGCCGGTCTGCACGACGTGGCCCATGGCCTGTTCGCCGTAGTACGACTGCCAGTTGGTGTTGGCCACGAAGGACGCCGCGGTGTTGAACGCCTGGTCGGGGTCGATCGAGGAGAAGCCGAGCGAGCCGGGCAGGGCGCCCTGGAGCCGCTGGAGCAGGTAGAGGAAGAGGACACCCACCACGGAGAAGGCGAGCACCGCGCGGAGATAGGCGGGCCAGCGCATCCCGGTGTTCGGATGGGCGCCGATGGCCTTGTAGATCCACTTCTCGGCACGGAGGTGCTTCGTCGAGGAGTAGACACCGGCCATGTAGTCGCCGAGCGGTCGGTACACCAGTCCCAGCGCCACGAGGAGCGCGAGCATCTGGAGCACACCGGCGAGGACGGGACTCATATCGCGCTCAGAACCTCTCCGGGTAGAGAAGGGCGAGGACGAGGTAGCCCAGCAGGGCGACGGCCACGACCAGGCCGACTATGTTCTCGGCGGTCACAGCTTCGCCACCCCCTTGGCGACGAGGGCCACCAGCGCGAAGACCGCGATCGTGGTGACGACGAAGGCCACGTCGGCCATCGTGTGCTCCTAGATGAGGTACGGATTCTCGGACCTCTTGAGCAAACCTCCCGCCACGACCGTCCTGGCCTGCGTTGATGGCTTCCTTACGGGGATCGGCGGGCCCTTGACGGCGCGCATACGTGCCTCATACGCGCCCCATACACGCCCCCTCGCGTACGCGGTCGCCCGCGCCGCCGCGCGGTGTCCGAAAACCTGCTCCCGCCCTTGCCCGGACGCGAAAAGACCGGTGGGCCGCACCCCTCGGAAAGGGGTGCGGCCCACCGGCCGGAAGCGGTCGCGTCAGCGCACCTCGGTGATCTCGGGGCCGCGCTGGAGCTGGCCCATCCCACCGGAGAACCGCGAGTTCTCCTGGCTCTCCTGCTGGACGCCCTCGGGCACCATCTGGGCGTCGTTGGGCAGCTTCAGGACGATCGGGTCACGCGGAGCCATCGGCCCTTCGCCGCGGACGACCACGGTGTCCCGGAAGATCGTCTCCAGCAGCCCGGCGGCCTCCGGCTGGACCGCGCCCTGGCCGGAGATCACTCCGCGCAGGAACCAGCGGGGCCCGTCGACGCCGACGAAGCGCACCAGCTGCACGCCGTTCGTCCCGTCCGGGAGCTGTACGGGGACCTGGGCCCGCAGCTCCCAGCCCAGCGGGCCCTCGACCTCGTCGATGATCCCGCCCTGCTGGGTGATGCCCGCGGCGATCTCCTCGCGGACCTCGCCCCAGATGCCTTCCTTCTTCGGCGCCGCGAACGCCTGGAGCTGGACGGCACTGTCGTTCAGCACGACCGTGGCGGCGACGATCGCGTCACCGGCCACCTCGACCCGCAGCTCCATGCCCTCGACACCGGGCACGAAGATCCCGCCCAGGTCGACCCGGCCCTCGCCGGGCTGGGAGACCTCGGAGATGTCCCACGGCCCGTCCGGCCGCGGCGCCGGCGGAAGATTCACCCGGCGTGCGCCGGCACCGTCGGTGTCATCGAGCTCGTCGACGACCTGCTCGGCCTCGCGCGCTTCGTCCGCCACGTCCTCGGCGGAACCACTCTTCTTGCGACGTCCGAACACGTCACTGTCCTTCCCGGTCGGGTACGACCGAAGCGTAGCTGTTCCCGCCCTGGGTAATCCCGCCCCTGACACCATCGACATCACCGGAACGATGTCCTCCGGTGGACCCGAAGCCCCCTTCGCCGCGGGCCGAACCGGGCAGCTCCGACACTTCGTGGAACCGCACCTTCTCGACCTGCTGGACGACCAGCTGGGCAATCCGGTCGAACCGGTCGAACCGCACCGGTTCGCGCGGGTCGAGGTTGATGACGATGACCTTGATCTCTCCACGGTACCCGGCATCGACCGTCCCGGGGGCATTCACCAGGGCGACTCCGCACCGTGCGGCGAGTCCGGAGCGCGGGTGCACGAACGCGGCGTACCCGTCGGGCAGTGCGATCGACACCCCGGTGGGCAGCACCGCCCGCTCGCCCGGGGCCAGCTCGACGGCCTCGGTGGTGACCAGGTCGGCCCCGGCGTCGCCCGGGTGCCCGTAGGCCGGGATCGGCACGTCCGGGTCGACCCGGCGGATCAGTACGTCGACGGGCCGGCGCATCAGGGGTTCACCTCGAAGGCGCGGGCCCGGCGGACCTGGTCCGGGTCGGCCATCGCCGCCCGGATCTCGGCGGGGCGGCCGTTCTCGATGAAGTGGTCGACCTTGACCTCGATGAAGAGCGCCTCGGCCCGGACCGCCACCGGTCCGTCCGGACCGCCGATCCGGCCGGTCGCCCGGGAGTAGATCTTCCGGCCGTGCACCGCGGTGATCTCGGCGTCCAGGTGCAGCACGGTGTCCACCGGCACCGGGCGGACGAAGTCCGTCTCCAGCCGTCCGGTCACCGCGATCACCCGCAGCAGCCAGTTCAGCGAGCCGAGCGTCTCGTCCAGCGCGGTGGTCAGGATGCCGCCGTGCGCCAGCCCAGGGGCGCCCTGGTGGGCGGCCTGCACGGTGAACTCGGCGGTGACACTGACGCCCTCGCCGGCCCGCGCCTGGAGGTGCAGCCCGTGCCGCTGTCCGTCACCGCAGCCGAAACAGTGCTCGTAGTGCGCGCCGAGGAGCTCCCCGGGGGCCGGGGCTTCGGGGTGCCGGACCGGTTTCACCGCGTCGGCCGGGGGCTTCAGGGCCTCAGATGTTCCACTCACAGGCGCAGACCTTACCCGCGCGCCTGTCCGCGGGTCGCGCCGTGCCAAGCTTGGGCGCATGCAGCCTTCCACCCCGCCTTTCGACGAACGACTGACCGCGCCGCGTTCCTGGTGGTTCATCGCGCTCCTGATCGGCATCGCCTGCGCGCTGATGCTGCTGCCGCTGGGCGGCCTGCCGCTGCTGGCCGGTCTGGTGGGGGGCACGGCCCTGTCCGCGGTCGCGGTCAGCTCCTACGGCTCGGCCAGGATCCGGGTCGTGTCGGGCGCCCTGGTGGCCGGCGACGCCCGGATCCCGGTGACGGCGCTCGGCGAGGCCGAGGTGCTGGAGGGCGAGGAGGCCCGCGCGTGGCGTACGTACAAGGCGGACACCCGCGCGTTCATGCTGCTGCGGAGCTACATCCCGACGGCGGTCCGGGTACCGGTCACCGACCCGCAGGACCCGACGCCGTACGTGTACCTGTCGACGCGCGAGCCGAAGGCCCTGGCGGCGGCGATCGAGGCCGGTCGCGCGTAGCGGGGTGCTTCCGGGGCCTACGCCTCCGGTCCGTCCCGCGGCCCCTCCAGCTCGGCGGGCGGGTCCTCCAGCTTCTTCAGCAGCCCCTTGCGCAGGCCGGGCTGCCGCTCCAGCGGAGGCAGCTCGGGAAGCCGGTCCCAGGGCACCTGGCGGCGGCGCAGGTCCTTCCTGATCCGCTCGGCGAGCTTCCTGGTGTCGCGCCGGTTCATCAGCGCGCCGACGGCTGCGCCGACCAGGAACGGGGCCAGGCTCGGCAGATCGCGCGCCATGCGCTTCATGATCTGCTGGCGCAGCTCGCGCTTCATCTGGCCGCCCAGCGCGGCGTTGACCGTCGTGGGCTGCGACACGTCGATCCCGCGCTCCTCCGTCCAGGACGTGAGGTACGCGGTGGAACGCCTGCCGAGGCCGCCCGGCGGGCGCAGCCCGTAGACCTCGTGCAGTTCGGCGACGAGCTTCATCTCGATCGCGGCGACGCCGGTGATCTCCGCCGCCAGCTCGGCGAGCATGGCGGGCGGTACGGGCATCATGGCCGCCGCGCCGATCCCGGCGCCGACGGTGGCGCTGGACCTGCCCGCCCCCGCGACGAGCCGGTCGGCGAGCTCCTCCGGGCCGAGCCCGGGAAACTGCCTGCGCAGAGTGGCGAGATCACGCACAGGGATGCGGGGAGCGTTATCGATGATCAGGTCGGCGATCTGACCTACCGCCGCCTTGGCACTCTCCCCGCCCTTGCGTACGCCCCGTTTCACTGAAGTCAGACGGCCTGCCCCGGTCACGGGCTCCGTCCTGTCGACCTCGGCCCTGTCGGCCGCGTCGACCTCCGCGGTGGTGGCCGTTTCCTGCCCGGCCGCTGCCGCTGCCCCGGCCGCCGTCGCGACGACCGCTTCGGGCGGGACCCCGGGGCCCCGTCCGCCGTCCCGCTCACCCGCGGAGGGTGGCAGGGCGGACCGCTCGGCGGGCGCTGTCGCGCCCTCTGCCGGGCCTGTACCGCCCTGATACGCCTCCGACGACCTCTTGCGCCGGAAGCGGCGCTTCCGGGACGGCGTGTCGCCTGCCACGGCCGGACCTGCCTAGTCGCAGTCGCGGCAGATCGGCTGGCCGTTCTTCTCCCGTGCCAGCTGGCTCCTGTGGTGCACGAGGAAGCAGCTCATGCACGTGAACTCATCGGCCTGCTTGGGCAGGACCCGTACGGCCAGTTCCTCGTTGGACAGGTCTGCGCCGGGCAGCTCCAGCCCTTCGGCCGCGTCGAATTCGTCGACGTCGACGGCGGAGGCCGTCTTGTCGCTCCGACGGGCCTTGAGTTCCTCAAGGCTGTCCTGATCGACGTCGTCGTCGGTCTTGCGTGGGGTGTCGTAATCCGTTGCCATGTCGCTCTCCCCCTCTGGGTGTCTGCGGGTGTCTCAGCGCACGTAACGCGTGAGAGGCCGGACTTGTGCCCGACCTGAGGCGGAGATTTTGCCTCACATCAAGGTCTGTTACTCAATCGACACCCAAAAGGACCGCTCAAGAGCGGCCGGCTTGGGTGGCGAAGGGGACCGTACACGGTCCCGGCGTCGTGCTCCACGGGCGCCACCCCGTGTACTTCCCGTGATGCTCGACCCCGAAAACCCCGACTTTTACGGGCTTTCCCCTGGGGTCGGCGATCACGGAGCGTCGCTGGCGGGAGATTCGCTCCTGTGATCGATCACACACGGATCACCTGGGTCCAGGTCCCGAAAATTCCGCCCAAAGCGAACAATCGTCTGTGTGTCCTCATCGCTTCACCCGGCCTCTCACACCGGAAGTGAGACGCGCATCACAAGGCCACCGCCCTCGCGGGGCTCCGCGATGATACGGCCGCCGTGTGCGCGCGCCACGGACCGCGCGATCGACAGGCCGAGGCCGACCCCCTTGTCGCTGCCCGTTCGCTCCGTACGCAGCCGCCTGAAGGGCTCGAAGAGGTTGTCGATCTCGTACGCGGGCACCACGGGGCCGGTGTTCGAGACCACGAGCAGGGCCTGGCCGCCCTGGAGCTCGGTGGTGACCTCCACCCAGCCGTCCTCGGGGACGTTGTACCGCACGGCGTTCTGCACCAGGTTCAGCGCGATCCGCTCCAGCAGGACGCCGTTGCCCTGGACCACGACGGGCGCCCGCTCGCCGCGGATCGCCACCCCGCGCTCCTCCGCCTCGCCGCGCGTCTGGTCGAGCGCCCGGGAGGCGACCTCCGCGAGATCGACCGGTTTGCGCTCGACGATCTGGTTGTCGCTGCGGGCCAGCAGCAGCAGGCCCTCCACCAGCTGCTCGCTGCGCTCGTTGGTGGCCAGCAGGGTCTTGCCCAGCTGCTTGAGCTCCGGCGGGGCCTGGGGGTCGGAGAGGTGGACCTCCAGCAGGGTGCGGTTGATCGCGAGCGGTGTACGCAGCTCGTGCGAGGCGTTCCCGACGAACCGCTGCTGGGCGGTGAAGGCCCGCTCCAGGCGGTCCAGCATCTCGTCGAAGGTGTCGGCCAGCTCCTTCAGCTCGTCGTCCGGACCGTCCAGCTCGATCCGGCGGGACAGATCGGTTCCGGCCACCCGACGGGCGGTGCGGGTGATCCGGCCCAGCGGCGACAGGACCCGCCCGGCCATCGCGTAACCGAAGGCGAAGGCGATGACGCTCAGGCCGACAAGGGCCAGCAGCGAGCGGTTGAGCAGCGTGTCGAGCGCCTGCTGGCGCTGATGGTTGACGCAGGCGTTCATCGCCGCGTTGAAGGTGTCCGGGGACGCCTTCTCCGGCAGGTTGCAGACAGTGCTGGTGACCTGGCCGTTGACGATCTTGAACGGGAGCTCGCTGCCCACGTGCAGGGCCTGTGCGGCCAGCATGTAGATGATCGACAGCAACAGGATGCCGGCGATCAGGAACATGCCGCCGTAGAGCAGCGTGAGCCGTATCCGGATGGTCGGACGCAGCCAGTAGGGGGGATCCTGCTGCTTGGGCTCCCAGTGGGGCTTCGGAGGCGCCGCTGGCGGCGCGGGTACCGCGGGCATCGGCCGTCAGATCCGGTAGCCGGAGCCGGGCACGGTGACGATCACCGCGGGCTCGCCGAGTTTGCGGCGCAGGGTCATGACCGTCACCCGGACGACGTTGGTGAACGGGTCGGTGTTCTCGTCCCAGGCCTTCTCCAGCAGCTGCTCGGCCGAGACGACCGCGCCCTCGCTGCGCATCAGGACCTCCAGCACGGCGAACTCCTTCGGCGCGAGCTGGACCTCCGTGTCGCCCCGGAAGACCTCCCGCCGGTTCGGGTCGAGCCTGATGCCGGCCCGCTCCAGGACGGGCGGCAGCGCCACCGTCGTACGCCGGCCGAGCGCCCGCACCCGGGCGGTGAGCTCGGTGAACGCGAACGGCTTGGGCAGATAGTCGTCGGCGCCCAGCTCCAGGCCCTCGACCCGGTCGCTGACGTCCCCGGAGGCCGTGAGCATCAGGACCCGGGTGGGGACGCCCAGCTCGACGACCCGGCGGCAGACGTCGTCGCCGTGGACCAGGGGGAGGTCGCGGTCCAGCACCACGACGTCGTAGTCGTTGACCTCGATGCGCTCCACGGCCGCCGCGCCGTCGTACACGACATCGACGGCCATGGCCTCGCGGCGCAATCCGGTGGCCACCGCATCGGCGAGCAGCTGCTCGTCCTCCACGACGAGTACGCGCACGGCGCTGTCCTTCCTTAGAAACTTCATGATGTGACGGAGTGCCCACGGTCCGTGTCCGGAGCGCCCGTGGGCAGGGAACTGTGCGGCTCCATCCTGCCCGCAACACGCATAAACCGGCGGTAAGGCGACGCCACCCTGGCCCGGCTCACGGGAATTCACCGGATTTTCCGCCCAGTTGAGGTTTCTCGGGTCCAAGGCCCGGGGAGGACGAATGCACACCCGAGATCACGCCTTGAATGTGGCGTGCCACAGGCCACTCCGTCCCCGGAGAGCGCGTGATCACCCGCCCTACCGCCACCGCGCGGAGGGAAACCCCGGGCACACCCCCGTGCCACCGACCCACGATGAGGGGGCGCATTATGGACGCTTTCACCGCAGGTCTGCTGCAGCGGATCAGGACCACCGAGCACGACCTCACCCGGGCCCGCGAGACGGGCGACGACTTCCTCGCGGACGTCGAACAGAGCGAACTGGACGACCTTCACCGCCTCGCCGCCGAGCACGGCGTCGAGATCGGCGCCAGCAGCGTCTGAGCACGTCGGCGGGCAGGGCCCCGACACCGGTCACCGGTGTCGGGGCCCTGCCCGTGCCGGACACCCCCAGGGGTTGTCCTAGTCGTGCCAGGCGCCGTGCTCCTCCAGGAGGGCCTGGAGCGGCTCGAAGACGCCCGGGGTGGCGGCGACCGCCAGATCGCCGTCGGCGGGCCGGCCGGGGCGTCCGCCGGTGTACGCGCCCGCCTCGCGGGCGATGAGGTCGCCGGCCGCCAGGTCCCAGGGGTGCAGCCCGCGCTCGTAGTAGCCGTCCAGGCGCCCCGCGGCCACGTCGCAGAGGTCCACGGCGGCCGATCCGCCGCGCCGGATGTCGCGCAGTCGCGGGATGAGCCGCCGCGCCACCTCCGCCTGGTGGGTACGGACCTCGGCCACGTAGTTGAAACCGGTCGAGACGAGTGCCTGGTCGAGCGGGGGTGCGGGGCGGCAGCGCAGCACGGTGCCCTCGCCGAAGGCGCCGCCCGAGGCGTGGGCCCCGGAGCCGAGCACCGCCCAGTAGGTCTCCCCGCGCATCGGGGCCGCCACGACGCCCACCAGCCGCTCGCCGTCACGCTCGGCGGCGATGGAGACGGCCCAGGTGGGGAGGCCGTAGAGGTAGTTCACCGTGCCGTCCAGCGGGTCGATGACCCAGCGGACGCCGCTGCGGCCCTCGGTGCCGCCCCCTTCCTCGCCGAGGAAGCCGTCGTCCGGGCGGTGGTCCCGCAGGAACGTGGTGATCAGCTTCTCGGCGGCGATGTCCATCTCGGTGACGACGTCGATCGGGCTGGACTTGGTCGCGGCCACCCCCAGGTCGGCCGGGCGGCGGTCACGGAGCAGCGCACCCGCGCGGGCGGCGGCGTCCAGGGCGAGATCGAGCAGCGCGTCCAGGTCGTGTTCGTACACGGCTCTCCAGGGATCGGCGGGCGTGGGGCGGGCTGTCAGGCGTACGGGCTGTCGGCGCCCGCGGCGGCGGGCCGGGCGGCGCGGGCCGGGCAGCACCCGACCGGGCAGAGGTCGTGGGACGGCCCCAGCGCGCCCAGCGCGCACCGCTCCACGCTCTGTCCCCGCTCGGTCGCGGCCCGCTCCAGCACCAGTTCACGCACGGCGGCGGCGAACCTCGGGTCGGCGCCCACCGTCGCGGAGCGCCGCACCGGCAGGCCCAGCTCGGCGGCGCGGGCGGTGGCCTCGGTGTCGAGGTCGTACAGCACCTCCATGTGGTCCGAGACGAAGCCGATGGGGGCCATCACCACGGCGGGCACCCCGTCGGCGTGCAGCGCCTCCAGGTGGTCGCAGATGTCGGGTTCCAGCCACGGGATGTGCGGGGCGCCGCTGCGCGACTGGTAGACGAGCCGCCAGGGGTACTCGATGCCGGTCTCCTCGCGCACCGCGTCGACGATCAGCCGGGCGACGTCGAGGTGCTCGGCGACGTAGGCGCCGCCCTCGCCGTGCGCCTCCGCCGGACCGGAGGTGTCCGCGGCGGAGGTGGGGATGGAGTGTGTGGTGAAGGCGAGGTGCGCCCCCGCGCGTACGTCCTCGGGGAGGTCGGCCAGCGCGGCGAGGACCCCCTCGGCCATGGGCGTCACGAACCCGGGGTGGTTGAAGTAGTGCCGGAGCTTGTCGACCCGGGGCACGGGCAGCCCCTCGGCCTCCAGGGCGGCCAGCGCGTCGGCCAGGTTCTCCCGGTACTGCCGGCAGCCGGAGTAGGAGGCGTAGGCGCTGGTCGCGAGGACCGCGATCCGGCGGTGACCGGCGGTGACCATCTCGCGCAGGGTGTCGGTGAGGTACGGGGCCCAGTTGCGGTTGCCCCAGTGGACCGGCAGGTCCAGCCCGTACTCGGCGAAGTCCTTGCGCAGGGCGTCCAGCAGCGCGCGGTTCTGGGCGTTGATCGGGCTGACGCCGTCGAAGAGGAAGTAGTGCTTGCCGACCTCCTTGAGCCGCTCCTCGGGAATACCCCGGCCCCGGGTCACGTTCGCGAGGAACGGAACCACGTCGTCCGGGCCTTCGGGGCCACCGAAGGAGAGCAGCAGCAGGGCGTCGTAGGGGGCGGGATCACGCAGATCGGACATGACACCGATCCTGCCACTCCCGCCGGGCCGCCCTCCCACCGACATCGATTCCAGGCATCCCCCGATGCCCGGCCGATCCGCCCGACCGTAGGCTGTATCGGTTGAAAGCGCGCCGTTTCCGCGCGTATGCCCACGCCGCCCCGGAGCACCCCTTGCCCAGTCCCTACCGCGCGATATTCGCCGTCCCCGGCACCAAGAGGTTCTCGGCGGCCGGATTCCTCGGCCGGATGCCGCTGTCCATGATGGGCATCGGCGTCGTGACCATGATTTCCCAGATCACCGGCCGGTACGGGCTGGCCGGCGCGCTGTCGGCGACGCTGGCGATGTCGGCGGCGGTGCTCGGGCCCCTCATATCCCGGCTCGTCGACCGGCACGGGCAGCGCCGGGTGCTGCGCCCCGCCACCCTCGTCGCGCTGGCGGCGGTGGCCGGGCTCCTGTTCTGCGCGCAGCAGGGGCTGGCCGACTGGACCCTCTTCGTCTTCGCGGCGGGCGTCGGGTGCGTCCCCAGCGTGGGGTCGATGATCCGGGCCCGGTGGGCGGAGATCTACCGCGGCTCGCCCCGCGAGCTGCACACCGCGTACGCCTGGGAGTCGATCGTCGACGAGGCGTGCTTCATCTTCGGGCCGATCATCTCGATCGGCCTGTCCACCATCTGGTTCCCGGAGGCCGGGCCGCTGCTGGCGGCGGTGTTCCTCCTGGTCGGTGTCGTATGGCTGACCGCCCAGCGGTCCACCGAGCCGGTTCCGCACCCGCGCCGGGCCCAGGGTGGCGGCTCCGCGCTGCGCTCCCGGGGGCTCCAGGTCCTCGTGGTGACCTTCGTGGCCACCGGGATGGTCTTCGGCGCCGTCGACGTGGTCACCGTGGCCTTCGCCGAGGAGCAGGGCCACAAGGCCGCGGCGAGCCTGGTGCTGGCCGTCTACGCGCTCGGTTCGTGCCTGGCGGGAGCGGTCTTCGGGCTGCTCCACCTCAAGGCCCGGGCGAACATCCGGTGGCTGGTGGGCGTGTGCGCGATGGCCGTGAGTATGATCCCCCTCCAACTGGCCGGGAACCTGCCGTTCCTGGCCGCGGCGCTCTTCGTCGCGGGCCTGGCCATCGCTCCCACGATGGTCACCACCATGGCTCTCGTCGAGCAGCACGTACCGCGTTCCGAGCTGACCGAGGGCATGACCTGGACGAGTACCGGGCTGGCCGTCGGGGTCGCGCTCGGTTCCTCGGCCGCCGGCTGGGTGGTCGACGCCTCGGGGGCGAGGGCGGGGTACGTGGTGCCCCTGGTGGCGGGAGCGCTCGCGGCCGCGGTGGCGTTCCTGGGGTATCGCCGGCTCAGCGGGCCGGTCCCTAGCGAAGGGCACGCGGAAGATGACCGACGCACGGACGAAGACGAACGCGTGGCGTAACTGGGCCGGGAACGTCACCGCCCGTCCGGTACGGACGGTGACGCCCGCGTCCGTCCCCGAGCTCGCCGAGGTGCTGCGCCGGGCCTCGGAGGACGGTCTGCGGGCGAAGCCGGTCGGCACCGGGCACTCGTTCACCGCGGCGGCCGCCACCGACGGCGTGCTGATCCGCCCGGATCTCCTCACCGGCATCCGGAGCATCGACCGCGAGGCGATGACGGTGACCGTCGAGGCCGGCACCCCGCTGAAGCGGCTGAACGCCGCCCTGGCCCGCGAGGGCCTCTCGCTCACCAACATGGGCGACATCATGGAGCAGACGGTCGCGGGCGCCACCTCGACGGGCACCCACGGCACCGGACGGGACTCGGCGTCCATATCCGCCCAGATCCGCGCCCTGGAGCTGGTCACCGCCGACGGCACGGTGCTGACCTGCTCGGAGAAGGAGAACGCCGACGTCTTCGCCGTGGCCCGGATCGGGCTCGGCGCGCTGGGCGTCGTCACGGCGATCACCTTCGCCGTGGAGCCGGTCTTCCTGCTGACGGCCCGCGAGGAGCCGATGGGCTTCGACCGGATCATGAGCGACTTCGACGAGCTGGTCGCCGAGAACGAGCACTTCGAGTTCTACTGGTTCCCGCACACCGGGAACTGCAACACCAAGCGCAACAACCGCAGCGCCGGCCCCGCCGCCCCGCCCGGAAAGGTCAGCGGCTGGATCGAGGACGAGCTCCTCTCCAACGGGATCTTCCAGGTGGCCTGCTCGCTCGGCCGGGCGGTCCCGGCGACCATCCCGTCGATCGCCAGGCTCTCCAGCCGCGCCCTGTCGGCCCGGACCTACACCGACATCCCGTACAAGGTCTTCACCAGCCCGCGCCGGGTCCGCTTCGTGGAGATGGAGTACGCGGTACCGCGCGAGGCTGCCGTGGAGGCGCTGCGGGAGCTGAGGGCGATGGTGGAGCGCTCGCCGTTGCGGATCAGCTTCCCGGTCGAGGTCCGCACCGCCCCCGCCGACGACATCGCGCTCTCCACGGCCTCGGGCCGCGAGAGCGCGTACATCGCCGTCCACCTCTACCGGGGCACGCCGTACCAGGCGTACTTCACGGCGGTGGAGCGCATCATGACCGCCCATGCCGGGCGCCCGCACTGGGGCAAGGTGAACACCCGCGACGCCGAGTACCTGGCCGGGGTGTACCCGCGCTTCGGCGAGTTCACCGCGGTCCGCGACCGGCTGGACCCGGACCGGCTCTTCGGCAACGACTACCTGCGCCGGATCCTGGGCGAGTAGGCCGGGTCCGGCCCCGGGCCGGTCACCGACCGGCGCCGGTGCCGTCGCCCTGGGCCGGGGCATCGCCGACCGCGGGGGCCGCCGGTTCGGTGGTGGAGCCTCCGCCGGACGCCCCCGGGGAAGGGGTGGTCTCCGGGGCCGGGTCCGTGGAGCCGCCGGTGGAACCGGACGGCGCGGGGTCGGCCGTCGGACCGGTGGAGGGCCGGCCGCTCTGTGCGGGGTCCGGGGTGCGGCTCGCGCCGCCCTGCTGTTCCGTCCCGGGCGTCGTGCCGCCCTCCCGGTCCGGGGCCCCGTCCCGGCCGGTGCTCGTCGACGACGGTGCCGGGACGTCCGTACCGGAGTCCCGCTCGCCGCCGCCGCGCACGACGGAGCCGACGGTCGTCCCGTGGCCGCCGCTCAGGTCGCCGCCGGAGACCAGCTCGTACGTGGTGATCCCGGCCATGGCGAGGACGAAGACCACGGCCGCGCCGAGCGCCGAGCGCCTCCAGCCGCGCAGTCGGGTGCCGTGCGTGGTGGCCTCGGAGAACTCCCCGTCCGGGACGGGGTGCGCGGTGGTGAGCAGCTGGGTCGCGTCCGGCGCCCGGAGCATCCGGGTACGGTCCGGGTCGTCCGCCGCGGGCAGCACCGCGGTGGCGTCCGCCGCCCCGGCGCCGTACGGGGCCCGCGGGCCGTGCCCGGGCGTCCTCGCCGCACCGCCCCCGCCCGATCCGCGCGCCTGCACGGTCACGTCGCGGATCTGCTCCCCGGTACGCCGGAAGAGGTGCTGGAAGACCGAGCCGCCGCAGGTGGCGACGATGCTCATCACCCCGGCGCCGAGGATCGTTCCGTACACGCCCAGCTGGGAGGCGGCCACCGCCGCCGCGACCGCCGCGACGGCGCTGCCCGCCACCTGCGGCAGGCTCAGATCGATACGCCTTTCCTTGGGTTCTATGTCATTTTCCGGCTTCTGCACTGTTTTCCGCCCTCTATTGACATCTCCCCCACCATGCACCAGGAAGGGACATATGAGCGAAGCGCTTAGTTCCGCTTCGGGGGATTGTGTGAAGCAGGACACCTGACAAGCGCCCACTCACCCCGGCCCGGCATCCAACTCCCGCACCTCGCGACAACTTCGACGGCGCGGCGGTCCACCCTGATGGCCCGAATGGAGTACTGTGTCGAGCCCTGGGGCCGGATGCCCGCGAGGGTGTTCCGGATCTTCAAAAAGGGAGCCGAAGGAGGCACTCGATCCGGCGGCGCCGCGGCATTACACGGAGACCGACTACATGAAGTGACCAAAAGTCACTTTCTGTTGCAGAATAGGTTCCTGTGTCACACCGGCGGTCAAGGGCTCGCGCCCGACACACCGGGCAACACAGCAATGTTGTGGCAGGCTGCACCCGGGCAGGCCACACTCGACTAGCGGAAGCAGCGACGCAGGTGACGTCGGCAGGCACCACCCGGGAGGTCCCCATGCCCGAACTGCGTGTCGTGGCCGTCTCCAACGACGGCACACGACTGGTGCTCAAGGCTGCTGACAGCACGGAGTACACACTCCCGATCGACGAGCGGCTGCGGGCCGCCGTGCGCAACGACCGCGCGCGCCTCGGCCAGATCGAGATCGAGGTGGAGAGCCACCTCCGCCCCCGCGACATCCAGGCCCGGATACGAGCCGGCGCCTCCGCCGAGGAGGTCGCCCAGTTCGCCGGGATCCCGGTCGACCGGGTCCGCCGCTTCGAGGGCCCCGTGCTCGCGGAGCGCGCCTTCATGGCCGAGCGTGCCCGCAAGACCCCCGTGCGCCGCCCCGGCGAGAACACCGGCCCCCAGCTCGGCGAGGCCGTGCAGGAGCGGCTGCTGCTGCGGGGCGCCGACAAGGAGACCGTCCAGTGGGACTCCTGGCGCCGGGACGACGGCACCTGGGAGGTCCTCCTGGTCTACCGGGTCGCGGGCGAGCCGCACTCGGCCAGCTGGACGTACGACGCCCCGCGCCGCCTGGTGCAGGCCGTGGACGACGAGGCCCGTTCGCTGATCGGCGAGACCGACGACGTCGCCGCTCCCGAGCCCAGCTTCCCGTTCGTGCCCCGGATCGCCCGGCTGCCGCGCGACCGGCCGCTGGACCGCGCCCTGGACCGCCAGATCGAGCGGCCCGCGGTTCCGCCGCCCCCGCCCGAGCCGGAGGAGCACATCGCGTCCGTCTCGGCCGGTGAGCGTGATTCGCTGACCAGCCTGCTGGAGGCGGTGCCGAGCTTCCGCGGCGACATGGTGGTGCCGGAGCGGCCGTCGCAGCCGGAGCCGCCCGCCATCGAGCCCGCCGCGCAGGAGCCGGAGGCGGACGAGCCGCCCGCCGCGGCGTCCGCGGGCGCCGGTTCCGCCTACGCCGATGTGCTGATGCCGAGGGCGGTGGCGGGCCACCGCGACCGGCTGACCGGCACGACGGACCGCCAGGCCGAGGCGGACGGCGTCCGGCCGGGCCGCCGGGCCGCCGTTCCGACCTGGGACGAGATCGTCTTCGGCACCCGCCGCAAGAAGCAGGACTGAGCGGGGTTCACCACAGCATGAGGAAGGCCCGTACGCCCTCGCGTACGGGCCTTCGTGCCGATCCCCCGTTACTGGGGCCCGGGCCCCGTGGCGACCGGGCGGGACTCGTCGCCGGACCACTCGGACCAGGAGCCCGCGTACAGCGCGGCGGGCAGACCCGCGACGGCCAGGGCCAGCACCTCGTGGGCGCCGGAGACCCCGGAGCCGCAGTAGACGCCGATCTCCGCCGCCCGGTCCGCTCCGAGCGACGAGAAGCGTGCCGCCAGCTCCCCGGGGGCCAGGAAGCGGCCGTCGGCACCGGTGTTCTCGGAGGTCGGGGCCGATACGGCGCCGGGGATGTGGCCGCCCACCCGGTCGATCGGCTCCACGTCGCCCCGGTAGCGCTCGGCGGCCCGCGCGTCGAGCAGCAGGCCGGAACGGGCGAGCGCGGCGGCCCCGTCCGCGTCGAGCAGCGGCAGCGCTCCGGGGACGGGGCGGAAGTCGCCCTCGGCCGGGGCCGGGGTCTCCTTCTGGAGCTCGCCCGGCCATGCGGCGAGGCCGCCGTCCAGGACCCGGACGTCCTCGTGCCCCGTCCAGCGCAGCAGCCACCAGGCACGCGCCGCCGCCCAGCCCTGGCCGCCGTCGTACACGACCACCGGGGTGTCCCCGGAGACTCCCGCCCGGCGCATGACCGCGCCGAACTCCTCCGGATCGGGCAGCGGGTGGCGGCCGCCGCGCCCGGCCGGACCGGCCAGCTCCGCGTCCAGGTCGACGAAGACGGCGCCGGGGATGTGCCCGGCCTCGTAGTCGGGCCGGCCGTGCGGGCCGCCCAGCTGCCAACGTACGTCCAGGAGCACCGGCGGACGTGGCCCCGCCGACTCGTCGGCGTATGCGGATGCGCTGATGATGGGCTTCATGGGGGCCATCCTCGCGCAGGAGCCGCCCGTGCCGTAGCACCTTCCAAACGGTCGCACCGTGGCAATCCGGTCTCTCTGCGTCGAGTTCCGGAACGACGCGGCGCGGCCGGACGCTTCGTGCGCCGGGTGGTGCCACCATCTGCACGGGGCGTCCACATCCCGTTCCGCATGACGGCACGCCGGCTCCGTCCCCGTACGGCCACCCCGATGGTCCGAGGAGAGTGACGATGACCGAGGCTGCCGCTCCGCGTACGCCCGGAAGCCCGTGCTGGGTGAGCCTGCTCGTGCACGGATTGGGCACCACCCAGGACTTCTACGCCGACCTGTTCGGCTGGGAGTTCGTGCCGGGACCCGACCAACTGGGCCCGTACGTCCGGGCCCTGATCGGTGGGAAGGTGGTGGCCGGGATCGGGCAGTTGCCGCCCGACCGGCATCTGCCGGTCGCCTGGACGACGTATCTGGCCAGTGACGACGTGGATCTCACCGCGGAGGCCGTCCGGTCCTGCGGGGGCACGGTCGCCGTGGGGCCGCTCGACGCCGGTGAGTCGGGCGAGGCGGGCCGGATGGCCATCGCCTCCGACCCGGGCGGCGCGGTCTTCGGGATCTGGGAGGCCGCCGCGCACCTCGGCACCGCGCTCGCCGGGGCCCCGGGCACACCGGTCTGGAACGAGCTGGTCACCAGGGAGACCTCGACGGTCTGCAAGTTCTACCAGACGGTCTTCGGCTACGAGGCGGAGGCAGAGGTCTCCGCCGACTTCGACTACCAGACGCTGCGTCTGGACGGCTGCCCGGTGGCCTCGTTGCACGGGGTCGGCCATGCGCTGCCGCGTGACCGGGGGCCGCACTGGATGACGTACTTCGAGGTCGCCGACACCGACGGGGCCGCCCGTCGGGTGGTGGAGCTCGGCGGCCAGGTGCTGCACCCGCCCCGGGACGGGGCGAGCGGGCGGGTGGCGACGGTTGCGGACCCGGAGGGCGCGGTGTTCGCGATCGTGCGCTCGGCGGCGGCCGGTTAGGGCCTGTCCGGCAGGTCAGCGGGCCCGGGTCCGTTCGACGTGGCGGCGGGCGGGTCCGGCCAGCCGGGCGTGCAGCTCGTCGAAGAGCTCGGAGGCGTACGTTCCGCTCCACTCCTCGGGGAGCAGTTCCCGGGCGAGGCCGGGGTCGAGGTAGACGAGCCTGCGCCAGTCGGTGAGGAGTCCGATGTACGCCGTGAACGCCTGGCGGTCCGTCACCGCGGCGCCGCTCGCGATCCGTTCGGCCACCGGGCGGTGCGCGGCCAGGAACGCGACGTACAGCCGTTGCAGCCGGGCGGTGTCCCACCAGGAGCGGACCTTCGTGGCGAGTTCGGCGGCGTCGCCCCCGGCGGCGGCCAGGTAGTCGGCCCGGAAGAGGTCGGTGTAGGCGCGCAGTCCGTGCCGGGCCAGCATGGATTCCGCCTCGTCGTGGACGTGGCCGGGGGCGATCCACACCCCGGCGGACACGGAGCCGAAGCCGAGCCGGGTGAGCTCGGTGCGCAGGGTGTGCCGTCTGGCCCGTTCGGACTCCGGCACCGAGAAGACGACCAGTACCCAGCCCTCCTCGACGGTGGCCCGGCGGGCGGCGAAGATGCGCGGGTCGCCGTCGCGCAGGATGCGTTCGGTCGCGGGCGAGACGCGGTATCCGGCCGCCCCGGAGACCGACCGGGCCTCCAGCAGTCCGGCCCGCTTCAGCCGGGAGACGCTGGACCGCACGGTCGGTGCCTCGACGTCGAGATCGGCGAGCAGCTGGATCAGCGAGGCCACCGACATCCAGCCGTCGGTGTCGCGCGCGTACAGCCCGTAGACGGTCACGATCAGCTGCCGGGGCTGCACCTTGGCCAGCGGGCCCGGTCCGGACCCGGCTGATTCTCCGCTCGCCATGTTCACGCCGTCATCCTAAGCAGCCCGTCGGGGACGGCGGCCGGACGGCCCGGGTACGGCGGTTCAGGCGGGGCCGACCGGCAGCACGTCCGGGGAGAGCGTGGCGGCGCGGGCGCTCGCGCTGGTGGTGCGGCGCTGGTGGTGACGGCGGCACAGCACCTCGTAACCGACCTCGCCGACCTGCTGGTTGACGTCGCCCACGACCACCTGGGCTCCCTCGACGACCATCTGACCTCCGACCGTCCGGGCATTGTGCGTGGCGCGGGCGCCGCACCAGCAGAGCGCCTCGACCTGGAGCGTCTCGACCCGGTCGGCCAGCTCGATGAGCCGCTGCGAGCCGGGGAACAGCTTGGTCCGGAAGTCGGTGGTGATGCCGAACGCGAAGACGTCCAGGTCGAGGTCGTCGACGACACGTGCGAGCTGGTCGATCTGGCCGGGCGCCAGGAACTGCGCCTCGTCCACGATCACGTAGTCCGCCCGGCCGCCCCGGCTTATCCGGTCGACGAGATGGGCGAAGAGGTCCATCCCCTCGTCGGCCTCGACGGCTTCGGTGACCAGGCCCAGCCGCGAGGAGAGCTTGCCCTCCCCCGCCCGGTCGTCGCGGGTGAAGATCACGCCTTGCAGGCCGCGTGCCGAGCGGTTGTGGCCGATCTGGAGGGCCAGCGTGCTCTTTCCGCAGTCCATCGTTCCGGAGAAGAACACAAGCTCGGACATGAGAGGTCCAGCACCTTTCGGGCGGGGAGGGGACGGGTGGGAAAAAGAGGTTACGAGCGTACTTCGAGCAGCGGGACGAGCTGCTCGACGGGGGTCATCGAGCCGTGCACACCGACCATCGCGGACTCGTTCGGCTCGTTGACGGAGGCGGTGATGATCACGTCGTCGTGGGCCGCGGCGACGACGTCGCCGATCCGGCCGTGGACCCGCTCGTCGATCCTCGGGCCGAACCAGCCGGCCGCGATCGCCTCCTCACGGCTCGCCACCCAGAACTGTTCGCCGAGCACGTCCCGCCAGACGGCGAGGACGTCGTTCTCGGCCCCTGGCACGGCGTACACATGGCGGGCCCGGCCCTCGCCCGCGAGGAGGGCGACGCCCGCGCGCAGCTCCCAGTCCTCGTCGAAGTCGATCCGGGACTGCTCGTCGAACGGGATGTCGATCATGCCGTGGTCGGCGGTGACGTACAGCGCCGAGCGGGGCGGGAGCTGCTCGGCCAGGCGCCGGGCCAGTCCGTCCACGTACATCAGCTGGCCGCGCCAGGCGTCGGAGTCGACGCCGAAGCGGTGGCCCTTGCCGTCGACCTCGCTGTAGTACGTGTAGACCAGCGTCCGGTCGGCGGCGGCGAGCTGGGCGGCGGCGGTGTCCATCCGCTCCTCGCCGGAGAGCCGGCCGAGGAAGGAGCCGCCGCTGAGCGCGACCTCGGTGAGCGGGGTCCGCTCGAAGTCGGGGGCGGAGACCTGGGCGGTGCGCACCCCCGCGGCGTCGGCGAGCCGGAAGACGGTGGGGTACGGCTGCCAGGCGGCCGGGGGGACCCAGGGGCGCCAGCGGAGCTGGTTCATCAGCTCGCCGGTCTCCGGGTTGCGCGCGGAGTAGCCGGGCAGGCCGTGCTTCCCGGGCGGCAGCCCGGTGCCCACGGAGGCCAGCGAGGTGGCCGTGGTGGCGGGGAAGCCCGCGGTGATCGGGCGGCCGGTGCCGCCGCGCGAGGTGGGGAGCAGGGAGTGCAGGAAGGGCGCCTCGTCGGGGTGGGCCTTGATCTGCTCCCAGCCCAGACCGTCGATCAGGAACACGCAGTTCCGGTCGGCGGGGGTGAGCTCGGGGATCGCGGCGGTGAAACCGGGCACCCCCTGTCCGGCGACGAGCGTGGGCAGCAGGTCGGCGAGCGAACCGCTGCCGTACTCGGGGACCGGGGCGCTCTCCACCGTGAGCGGATCGGGCTCCTGCCAGGCCGGCTGAGCCATCAGCGGCCGGTCGCCGCGGTCGCGGCCGTGGCCTCGGAGAGCGACTGGGCGAAGGCGAGGGTCTGGCGCACGGTGTCCGGGCCGTCACCGGCCTCGCTGACCCGCAGGCTCAGATCGTCGGCCGTCGTGTTGCCGGTGTAGCCGTGGTCGGCCTCGCAGTTGGGGTCGCCGCAGGCGGCCGGCTCCAGGTCGATCCGGGAGACCGCGCCCCAGCCGATGGTGAGGACGACCTCGCGGGGCAGCGTGCCCGGCACGTACTTCTCCGGGTTGGCCACGACCCGGCTGACCACGACCGACGAGATCCGGTCGAGCTTGACCGACTCGGTGGAGGTGGTGGCGTACGGGGTCGGGGAGCTGGTGTCCGCGTTCTGCTCGTCGGTGTGGCTGACGATGAAACGGTTGTCCGTCAGGACCAGGACCGTGACATGGCGGCGCACCTCGTTGGAGTCGAAGGTGGTCTCCTGGTGCACCAGGTACGAGGCGACCGGCTCGCCGCCCACGGCGGCCTCCACCGCCTCGGCCACGAGGGCCGGGTAGTAGCCACTGCGCTCGATAGCCGCGCGCAGCCCCTGGGTCGTCGTACCGGTCTTTGCCATGGGCACCATCCTACGGGGGCCCGGTGACTGCCGGGGACGGCGTGCGGCGGGGCGGAGCGCCGTCGTGTCCGGGTCAGTAGTTGGGCAGGCGGCGCGGGCCGAGGTCGGTACGGGCCGGGGGCGGCGAGAGGCGGACGCTCGCGCCGAGGACGGTCAGTCCCCGGGTGGCGACCACCACCGGTTCCAGGGCGACGGAGACCACCTCGGGGTGGTCGTCGACCAGCCGGGAGACCCTCAGCAGCAGCTCTTCGAGCGCCGCGGTGTCCACCGGCGCGGCCCCGCGCCAGCCGAACAGCACCGGGGCGGCCCGGATGGACCGGATCAGCTCCGCGGCGTCGCGGTCGGTGGCCGGGACGAGGCGGTGGGCGGTGTCGCCGAGCAACTCGGAGGGGGCCCCGGCGAGCCCGAAGGAGAGGACCGCGCCGGCCGCCGGGTCGATCGTGGCCCGTACGACGGTGTCGACCCCGCGCGGCGCCATGGACTGGACGACCGGCTGGAGTTCGGCGGGCCCGCCGAGCAGCCCGGTCAGCTCGCCGTAGGCCCGGCGCAGCGCGTCCTCGTCGGCGAGGTCGAGCCGGACGCCGCCGAGGTCGGCGCGGTGGCGCAGGTGGGGGGCGGTGGTCTTGAGCGCCACGGGGTAGCCGAGCCGGGCGGCCGCGGCGACGGCGGCGTCCGGGCCGGGGGCCGGGAGCGTCGGCCGTACGGTGATGCCGTAGCCGGCCAGGAGCTCGCGGGCCTCCTCCGTGCCGAGCTGCCGGCCCCGGGGGTCGGGGTCGGGGCCGAGGAGGGTGTCGATGAGCTGGGCGGTGCCCGGCCCGTCGATGGTGTCGTCGAGGAATTCGGGCACCTTGCCGGGGACGGCGGACTGCCGCCGCCACTGGGCGTACCGCACGGCCTCGGCCAGGGCGCGGACCGCCCGCTCGGCGGCGGGGTAGGCGGGGATGCGGCCCGGGGCGCCGCTCTCCTGCGGTGGTGGTGTCTGCGGGTCCCGTTGGTCCGCCGGGGCGGTCCGGGGCGCGGACGGGCGGGCGACCGTGCCGCTGGCGGCGGCCAGGGCCTTGGCGAGTCCGCCGATCTCCACGTGCACGACGGCCACCGGCTTGGCCGGGCCCGTGGCGGCGGCCGCGCGCAGCGCCTCCGCCAGCACCTCCCCGTCGCCCGCCTCCGCCTGTCCGTCCTCGCCGACCCAGGGGATCGCCGTCACGATCACGGCGTCGCAGCCGTCGTCGGCCAGCGCCTCGGTCAGGGCGTTCCGGAAGTCCTGCGGGGTGGCGGCGGTGGTGAGGTCGAGGGGCAGGCGCGGGCGCAGCCCTTCGGCGAGGCAGGCGTCGTACGTGAGGAGGCCGAGCGATTCGGAGTTGCCGAGGATCATGACCCGGGGGCCGGCGGGCAGTGGCTGGTCGGCGAGGAGGAGGCCCGCGTCGACCATCTCCGTGACCGTGTCGACCCGGATCACGCCCGCCTGCCGCATCAGAGCCGAGACCGTCGCGTCCGGGATCCGCCTGGTCGGCACCGCGTGGCCGGGCGGGGTGGAGCCGCTGTGCCGGGCGCCCTTGACCACGACCACCGGTTTGACGGCCGCGGTACGGCGGGCGAGGCGGGTGAACTTGCGGGGGTTGCCGATCGACTCCAGGTACAGCAGGGCCACGTCGGTGTCGGGGTCCTCGTACCAGTACTGGAGGAAGTCGTTGCCGGAGATGTCGGCGCGGTTGCCCGCGGAGATGAAGGTGGACAGGCCCGCGCCGCGCCGGTAGAGGCCGGAGAGCAGGGCGATGCCGATCGCTCCGGACTGGGTGAACAGGCCGATCCGGCCGCGGGCGGGCGGCTCGGGGGCGAGCGAGGCGTTCAGCCGGACCGGTTCCGCGGTGTTGATGAGGCCGAAGGCGTTCGGGCCGATGATCCGCATGCCGTACGAGCGGGCCTGCCGGACCAGTTCGCGCTGCCGGTCCCGGCCCTCGGCGCCCCATTCGGCGTAGCCGGCGGAGAGGACGACCAGGCCCTGGACCCCGTGCTCGCCGCAGTCCGCGACGGCTTCCGGGACGCGGTCGGCGGGCACGGCGACGACCGCGAGGTCGACCGGTTCGCCGATCCCGCCGAGGGAGCGGTGGGCGGGGACGCCGTCGATCGTCTCCTGTCCGGCGGCGAAGGCGTTGTTGACGGCGTAGGTCCGGCCGGTGAAGCCGGCGGCCAGGACGTTGCGCAGGACGGTGCGGCCGACGCCGCCGGGGGTCCGGCCGACGCCGATGACGGCGACGGAGCGGGGGGCCAGCAGGCGTTGTACGGAGCGGGCCTCGGCCCGGTGCTCACGGCCGCGCTGGACGGCGAGGGACTCCTCGGTCGGTTCGAGGTCCAGGGTGAGGTGGACGGAACCGTCCTCGAAGCTGCGCCGCTGGGTGTATCCGGCGTCCCGGAAAACCTTGATCATCTTCGTGTTGGCGGGCAGCACCTCGGCGGCGAAGCGGCGGATGCCGCGCTCGCGGGCGACGGCCGCGATGTGTTCGAGGAGGGCCGAGGCCACGCCCCGGCCCTGGTGCGCGTCCTGGACCAGGAAGGCGACCTCGGCCTCGTCGGCGGGGGCGGAGGCGGGCCTGCCCCGCTCGTCGATCCGGTCGTAGCGGACGGTCGCGATGAACTCGCCGCCGACCGTGACGGCGAGCCCCACCCGGTCGACGTAGTCGTGGTGGGTGAAGCGGTGCACGTCCCGGTCGGACAGCCGGGGGTACGGGGCGAAGAACCGGTAGTACTTCGACTCGTCGGAGACCTGCTCGTAGAAGCTGACCAGCCGCTCGGCGTCGTCCGTGGTGATGGGCCTGATGCGCGCGGTGCCGCCGTCGCGGAGCACCACGTCCGCCTCCCAGTGGGCGGGGTAGGCATGAGGCGGGCTCTGCTCCTGGGCGGGCTCCATGGGCAAAGCGTACGACTCCGTCAGCGGTCGCGTACGTACCGGGGCCGGGGCAGTCTGGGAGAGCCGATCAAGGGGCACCGCGCACGTCACGGGCGTCCTGGGGTCCGGCCGGAGCACCGCGCACCACGTGCGAGAATGGTCTAGACAACTAGTGATTCCTGAAGGGCAGAACCATGGCTGAGCGCCGCGTCAACGTCGGTTGGGCCGAGGGCCTGCACGCCCGCCCCGCTTCCATCTTCGTCCGTGCCGCCACGGCCTCCGGCGTCCCCGTGACGATCGCCAAGGCCGACGGTTCCCCGGTGAACGCCGCGTCCATGCTCGCGGTGCTCGGGCTCGGCGCGCAGGGCGGCGAGGAGATCGTGCTCGCTTCCGAGGCGGACGACTCCGAGGCCGCTCTGGACCGTCTGGCGAAGCTGGTCGCCGAAGGGCTCGAAGAGCTCCCGGAGACCGTCTGAGGCTTCCTCCCCGAGAGAGCCGCGGCACCTTGAACCGGAGCCGCGGCTTTTTCATGCCCCGAAGAATTCCACCGGAAAAGAAAGGGACAGCGGGGAAGCCCCCCCCCTTTCACCGGCAGAGGAATTCCGCCCCGGACACCGGGAAGAATCACTCTCCGCCCGCCGGGGAAATGCCCCGGCCGGACCGGAACACCTCTCTTTCTACGGTGCGCTTGTTAAGTGCGGACACCCGTACTGTTTACGGAATGTTGCGGGCCCCTCACCAGGTTTCCCGCGCGGGGGCCGGGCGGACGGGGCCGCAGCCGGTGCGCGGCGGCGGCCCGCTCCGCGTGATGGGCCGCCAGCGCCCTGGCACGGTCCGCGTCGCCGCGTGCCACCGCGTCCACGATGGCCCCGCGTTCGGCCCAGGAGTCCACCGGCCGGTCCGGCGGCTCGACCACGTACATCCAGGCGATCTTGTGCTGCAACTGGCCGAGCAGGGCGATCAGACCGGGACTGCCGGACGCCTGCGCCAGCGTCTCGTGGAACCAGCCGCCCAGCGGGCGCAGGTCCTCGCCCTCGCCTCGCAGCGCCCGGTCGTGGCCGAGGCGGACGAGGCCGCGCAACACCTTGAGGTGGGCCTCGGTGCGACGGCGCGCCGCGCGGGCGGCGCCCAGCGGCTCCAGCAGCGTCCGGACCTCCAGCAGGTCGGCCGCCTCCAGGTCGGTGGGCTCGGCGACGCAGGCGCCCGCGTGCCTGCGGGAGACCACGAAGCCCTCGGACTCCAGGGTGCGCAGCGCTTCGCGGACCGGGACGCGCGACACCCCGTACCGGCGCGCCAGCACCTCCTCCGTGAGCCGGCTGCCGCGCGCGAAGACCCCGGAGACGATGTCGTCACGAATCGCTGTGCTTACCGAATGCGCGGGAATGCGCATGCCCGAACCTCCGCCTCAATGCCCGCGAAACGCGGCCGCCCGACACCTGTTCCGTGACTCTATTGCAATGCGGCGGCATTTCCGATGCCGGGCGGGAATTCATGAATATCTTCCGGCCGCGGACCGGTCGCGCTGGAGAGCGGCCACGTTGGAGAGCGGTCACCCGCACCGTGCGGCAGGCACGCCGAAGGCCCCGGACGCGCGGCGCGGGTCCGGGGCCTTCGGTGGAGCGTCCGTCAGAGGGCGGCGCCGTGGGCGCGCAGGTACGCGACCGGGTCCAGGTCGGAGCCGTACGACGGCGTCGTGCGGGCTTCGAAGTGGAGGTGCGGGCCGGTGGAGTTGCCGGTGGAGCCGGAGAGGGCGATCTGCTGGCCGGCGGCGACGCTCTGGCCGACCGAGACCCCGATCGAGGAGAGGTGGCCGTACTGCGTGTACGTGCCGTCCGTCATCCGGAGCACGATGTTGTTCCCGTACGCGCCGCCCCAGCCGGCCTCGACGACCGTACCGGCGCCGACGGCGACGACGGAGCTGCCGGAGGCGGCGTGGAAGTCGACGCCCGAGTGGCTGCCGGAGGACCAGAGCGAGCCGCCGGACTTGTAGCCGGTGGTGACGTACGAACCGGCGACCGGGAGGCGGAAGGCGCCCAGCACGGTGCGCTCGGCGGACCGGCCGACGCGGGCCGTACCGGTGCGGGACTCGGCGGCGCGCTCCGCCGCCGCCCTGGCCTCGGCCTTCCTCTTGGCCTCGGCCTTCTTGCGCGCCTCGGCCTTGGCCTTGGCCTTCGCCGTGGCGACGGCCTGGCTCGCCTGCGCGTCGGCCTGGGCGCCGATCCGCTCGGCAAGGGTCTTCTCGATGGTGAGGACCTGGGTGAGGCCGGTATCCTCGACGGCGGCGGACTCCGGTTCCGCGGCGACGGCCGGGGCGGCCAGACCGCCGATGACACCGGTGGTGGCGAGGGTCGCGACGCCGACGACCTTCGCGCCCCTGCGCGTCAGTCGGCTCGGGGCACGGTGCTTCCCCGTGACACGGGTGAACGCCATGAAGTGGCTGGTCCTTTCCTTCCTTCTCGCCTACCGGGTTAGCTGACGGGTTCGGAGCAGGAAGGTCTCCTACGGACACCCCGGCCCCTCGGGGCTCAGGCGTCCGATTCACCCCAGGGACTACGTGGGTCCCCGGCTCCCCGGGCTCGCGCCGGACGGGGACTCGGCGATGACTGTCCGGTACGCCCCTGATGCGGCATACGAGTGACGAACAGTCGAGCCGACGCTAAACGGCGGCACTTACATCCACCAAACGGACAGGCCGTTTTGTAGCGCATCCCACAGGGCAGACGGGCAACCTCCCCACGGAACGGACAAAAGGGGCGAATCCCGCAAGATCTTGCTTGCGGGATTCGCCCCCATGCCCTGCTGTCCGCCGATTCCCCCTGCCTCGTACCGGTCCGTGGCAGAGGAGAGCCGAGGAGGGCGAGGAGCCGGCGGGTCAGCCGGTGACCACCGACACCTCGCCGATGCCCAGGGCCCGGACGGGCTCCTCGATCCGCGCCGCGTCACCGACCAGGACGGTGACCAGCCGGTCGACCGGGAAGGCGTTGACGACCGCCGCGGTCGCCTCGACCGTGCCGGTCTCCGCGAGGCGGGCGTACAGCTGCGCCTGGTAGTCGTCCGGCAGATGCTGCTCGACCTGGTCGGCGAGGGTGCCCGCGACGGAGGCCGCCATCTCGAACTTCAGGGGCGCGACACCCACCAGGTTCTGCACCGCCGTCTCGCGCTCCGCGTCGGTGAGCCCCTCGGCGGCCAGGGTCCGCAGGACCGTCCACAGGTCCTTGAGCGCCGGCTCGGTGGACTCCGTGTCCACCGAACCGCTGATGGCCAGCATCGCGGCGCCGGTGGCGCCCGAGGCGGAGTCCGGAGCCGTCGAGCGCAGCACCTGGGCGAAGGCCCGCACGCCGTACGTATAGCCCTTCTCCTCGCGCAGCACCCGGTCGAGGCGGGAGGTGAGCGTGCCGCCCAGGCAGTAGGTGCCGAGCACCTGGGCCGGCCACACACTGTCGTGGCGGTCGGCACCGATCCGGCCGATCAGCAGCTGGGTCTGCACCGCGCCCGGACGGTCGACGATCACCACCCGGCCGGTGTCGTCGGCGGTGATCGGCGGCACCGGACGGGGCGCGGCGGCCTCGCCCGACCAGTCACCGAGGGTGTCGGCGAGCAGGGCGTCCAGGTCGATGCCGGTGAGGTCGCCGACGACCACCGCGGTCGCGGCGGAGGGCCGGACGTGGGCGTCGAAGAAGGCCCGGACGGCCGCCGCGTCGATCCGCTCCACCGTCTCCTCGGTGCCCTGGCGCGGGCGCGACATCCGCGCCTCGGCCGGGAAGAGCTCCTTGGAGAGCTGCTTGGCGGCGCGACGGGCCGGGTTGGCCTGCTCGTGCGGGATCTCGTCGAGCCGGTTGCGCACCAGCCGCTCGATCTCGCTGTCGGCGAAGGCGGGCGCCCGCAGCGCCTCGGCGACCAGCCCGAGCGCCTTGGCCAGCCGGGAGGCCGGGACCTCCAGGGAGACCCGGACGCCGGGGTGGTCGGCGTGCGCGTCGAGCGTGGCACCGCAGCGCTCCAGCTCGGCCGCGAACTCCTCCGCGGTGCGCTTGTCGGTGCCCTCGGACAGCGCCCGCGACATGATCGTGGCCACGCCGTCGAGCCCCTCGGGCTCGGCCTCCAGCGGGGCGTCGAGGAAGATCTCGACCGCCACGACCTGCTGGCCGGGGCGGTGGCAGTGGAGCACCGTGAGACCGTTGGGCAGGGCACCCCGCTCCGGCGCGGGGAAGGCCCAGGGGCGGGCGACGCCCGGGGCCGGCTGCGGGTGGTACTGCATCGAAACTCCAGTCGCGGCGTCGGTCACTTGCCGGCTCCTTCCTGCGCGTCGGTGTCGTCGCTGTCCCCGGGCTCGGCCGCCTCGACCGGCTCGTAGACCAGCACCGCCCTGTTGTCGGGGCGCAGCCGGGCCTTGGCGACCGCCTGGACCTCCTCCGCGGTGACGTCGAGCACCCGCTGCACCGCGGTCAGGGCGAGCTGCGGGTCGCCGAACAGCACCGCGAACCGGCAGAGTTCGTCGGCGCGGCCGGCGACCGTACCGAGCCGGTCCAGCCACTCGCGCTCCAACTGGGCCTGCGCGCGCTCCATTTCCTCGGGCGTGGGGCCCTCGGCGGCGAACCGGGCGAGTTCCTCGTCGACCGCGGCCTCGATCTCCGGCACCTCCACACCGCCGGACGTCTTCACGTCCAGCCAGCCCAGCGAGGGCGCGCCGGCCAGCCGCAGCAGTCCGAAGCCGGCCGCCACCGCCGTACGGTCACGGCGGACCAGACGGTTGTGGAGCCGCGAGGACTCGCCGCCGCCGAGGACGGTCAGCGCGAGGTCCGCCGCGTCGCACTCGCGGGTGCCGTCGTGCGGCAGCCGGTAGGCGGCCATCAGGGCACGCGCCGGAACCTCCTCGCGGACCTCCTCGCGCAGCTGCTCGCCGATGATCTCCGGGAGCGTGCCGTCGCGCGGCGGCTGCTTGCCGTCGTGGGACGGGATGGATCCGAAGTACTTCTCGATCCAGGCGAGGGTCTGCTCGGGGTCGATGTCGCCGACCACCGAGAGCACCGCGTTGTTCGGCGCGTAGTAGGTACGGAAGAAGGTGCGCGCGTCCTCCAGGGTCGCGGCGTCCAGATCGGCCATCGAGCCGATCGGGGTGTGGTGGTACGGGTGGCCCTCCGGGTAGGAGAGCGCCGTCAGCTTCTCGAACGCCGTGCCGTAGGGCACGTTGTCGTAGCGCTGGCGGCGCTCGTTCTTGACGACGTCGCGCTGGTTCTCCATGGACTCTTCGTCGAGCGCGGCGAGCAGCGAGCCCATCCGGTCCGCCTCCAGCCACAGGGCCAGCTCCAGCTGGTGCGTGGGCATGGTCTCGAAGTAGTTGGTGCGCTCGAAGCTGGTGGTGCCGTTGAGCGAGCCGCCCGCCCCCTGCACCAGCTCGAAGTGGCCGTTCCCCTTGACCTGGCCGGAGCCCTGGAACATCAGGTGCTCGAAGAGGTGAGCCAGGCCGGTGCGCCCCTCGACCTCGTGGCGCGAGCCGACGTCGTACCAGAGGCAGACCGCGGCGACCGGGGTCAGATGGTCCTCGGAGAGCACCACGCGCAGGCCGTTGGCCAGGCGGTGCTCGGTCGCTGTCAAGCCGCCGGAGCCGGCCTGAGCGGTGGCCGTGTGACCCATGGGCATGTACGTCCCTTCGATCGCGATACTGGATTCCTGCGAGACCTGCCACTTTAAGCAAGCGGACGGACACCTGGCGAAGTTCCCGTTCCGCGGAAGTTCGCGGGAAAGTGGGTCGCTGCCCGCCTCCAGCGGGTCGGAGGACCCTTCCGGCACGGTCCGGGACACCCTTTGGGACGGGTCGAGGTCGGGGTTGTCAGTGCGGCGGTCCACAATGGTCCGCGTCAGAACCTGAGGTTGCCCGAACAGAATCCGTGAAGGAGTCGCAGCAGCGATGGCCCGCCGCAGCACGAAGACCCCGCCGCCGGACGACTTCGAGGAGAAGATCCTCGACATCGACGTCGTCGACGAAATGCAGGGCTCCTTCCTCGAGTACGCGTACTCCGTGATCTACTCGCGGGCCCTGCCCGACGCCCGCGACGGTATGAAGCCGGTGCACCGCCGCATCGTGTACCAGATGAACGAGATGGGCCTGCGCCCCGATCGCGGCTTCGTGAAGTGCGCCCGCGTCGTCGGCGAGGTCATGGGCAAGCTGCACCCGCACGGCGACGCGTCGATCTACGACGCGCTGGTCCGTCTGGCGCAGCCGTTCTCGATGCGGCTCCCCCTGGTCGACGGCCACGGGAACTTCGGCTCGCTCGGGAACGACGACCCGCCCGCCGCCATGCGGTACACCGAGTGCCGGATGGCCGACGCGACGTCCCTGATGACGGAGTCGATCGACGAGGACACCGTCAATTTCCAGTCGAACTACGACGGCCAGGAGACGGAGCCGTCCGTCCTCCCCGCCGCGTACCCGAACCTCCTGGTCAACGGGTCGTCCGGGATCGCGGTCGGAATGGCGACCAACATGCCGCCGCACAACCTGGGCGAGGTCGTCGCCGCCGCGCGGCACCTGATCAAGCACCCGGCCGCCGACCTGGAAACGCTGATGCGGTTCGTGCCGGGACCCGACCTGCCCACCGGTGGCCGGATCGTGGGCCTGGGCGGCATCAAGGACGCGTACGCCCGCGGGCGCGGCACGTTCAAGATCCGCGCGACGGTCTCCGTGGAGAACGTGACGGCCCGCCGCAAGGGTCTGGTCGTCACCGAACTGCCCTTCGCCGTCGGCCCGGAGAAGGTGATCGCCAAGATCAAGGACCTGGTCTCGTCGAAGAAGCTCCAGGGCATCGCGGACGTCAAGGACCTGACCGACCGCGAGCACGGCCTGCGCCTGGTCATCGAGGTGAAGAACGGTTTCGTGCCGGAAGCCGTCCTGGAGCAGCTCTACCGGCTCACGCCGATGGAGGAGTCCTTCGGCATCAACAACGTGGCGCTGGTCGACGGGCAGCCGCTCACCCTGGGGCTCAAGGAGCTCCTGGAGGTCTACCTCGACCACCGCTTCGAGGTGGTGCGCCGGCGCAGCGAGTTCCGCCGGACCAAGCGCCGCGACCGGCTCCACCTGGTAGAGGGCCTGCTCGTCGCGCTGATCGACATCGACGAGGTCATCCGGATCATCCGGTCCAGCGACAATTCGGCGCAGGCGAAGGAGCGGCTCATCGAGCACTTCTCGCTGAGCGAGACGCAGACGCAGTACATCCTGGACACTCCGCTGCGCCGGCTGACCAGGTTCGACCGGATCGAGCTGGAGAGCGAGCGGGACCGGCTCAACAGCGAGATCGACGAGCTGACCACGATCCTCGAATCGGACAACGCGCTGCGCAAGCTGGTCTCCACCGAACTGGCCGCGGTCGCGAAGAAGTTCGGCACCGAGCGGCGTACGGTCCTGCTGGAGTCGGCCGGTGCGCAGGTCGCCTCGGTGCCGCTGGAGGTCGCGGACGACCCGTGCCGCGTGCTGCTCTCCTCGACCGGCCTGCTGGCCCGTACCGCCAACGACGAGCCGGTGGTGCTCGCCGAGGACGCCAAGCGTGCCAAGCACGACGTGATCGTGTCGGCCGTCCCGGCGACGGCCCGCGGCGACGTGGGCGTGGTGACGTCCGCGGGGCGGCTGCTGCGCCTCTCGGTGATCGACCTGCCCCAGCTGCCGGACACCCACGCGGCGCCCAATCTGTCGGGCGGGGCGATGGTCACCGAGTTCCTCACGCTGGAGAGCGACGAGTCCGTCGTCTGCCTCACCACGCTCGACGAGTCCTCCCCCGGCCTGGCGATCGGCACCCTTCAGGGCGTCGTCAAGCGGGTGGTGCCGGACTATCCGGCCAACAAGGACGAGCTGGAGGTCATCGCGCTCAAGGAGGGCGACCGGATCGTCGGCGCCGCCGAGCTGCGTACCGGCGAGGAGGACCTGGTCTTCATCACCTCCGACGCCCAGCTGCTGCGCTACCCGGCGGCGCAGGTGCGGCCGCAGGGCAGGCCCGCGGGGGGCATGGCGGGGGTCAAGCTCGCCGCGGACGCGGAAGTGCTCTCGTTCACCGCGGTGGACCCGGCGGCGGACGCGATGGTGTTCACGGTCGCCGGCTCGCACGGCCTGCTCGACGACTCGCTGCTGACCTGCAAGCTCACCCCGTTCGACCAGTACCCGCGCAAGGGCCGGGCCACCGGCGGGGTGCGCTGTCAGCGGTTCCTCAAGGGCGAGGACAGCCTGGTGTTCGCCTGGGCGGGTGCCACACCGGCCCGCGCCGCGCAGCAGAACGGGGCTCCGAGCGAGCTGCCCGCCCCCGACCCCCGGCGCGACGGTTCGGGTACGCCGCTGCCCAAGCCGGTCGCGGTGATCGCCGGCCCCGTGTAGCCGCCCGTCCGGCGTCGGGCGCGTGTCCTACGCGTCGTCGTCGCCGGGCTGTCGTACGTACCGCAGGACGCCCCACATGCTCCGTTCATGTGCGGCGTCCTGCGTCGTTCCCGGGCCCCCGCTCTCCCGGCAGTCGGCCAGCTCCTTGCCCAGAGCCTCAGGAGCGATGCCCGAGCCGATCAGCACCAGCTGGGTGGCGCGCCGCTCGCCGCGCTTCCAGGGCTGCGGCTCGAACCGCAGGAACCGGCCGACCGCGTGCAGGACGTACTTGTTGGCCCGGTCGCCGCTCCCGAAGTCGACGAAGCCCTTGATCCGGTAGAGCCCCTGCGGCCGGGAATCGAGGAACTCCATCAGCCGGCGCGGGTTCATCGGCACGTCCGCGGTGAAGGACACGCTGTCGTACGCGGCGTGGAGGTGGTGCGCGTGTCCGTCGCCGCCCTCGTCATCCCCCTCCGCCAGGAGCAGGTCCTCGAAGCTGAGCTGACGTGTCTTCTCCTCACCGTCCGGCCGCAGCGCCGGGTCGAAGAGCAGCTCGGGGTCGATCCGGCCGTACGTCGCGGAAACGACGGCGGGGGCACCGCCGGCGCGGGCACCGGCGGCGGCGACGGCCTCCCGGACGCGGTCCTGCTCCTCGCCGCCGACCCGGTCGGTCTTGTTGAGCACGACAAGGTCGGCGACGGCGAGGTGGCGGTCGAGCTCCGGATGGCGCACCCGGGTGGCGTCGAACTCCGCGGCGTCGACGACCTCCACCAGTCCCCCGTACACGATGTGCGGATTGTCGCTGGCCAGGAGCATCCGTACGAGTTCCTGCGGCTCGGCCAGCCCGCTGGCCTCGATGACGATCACATCGAGCCGGGCAGCGGGCCCGGTCAGCGTCTCCAGGAAGGTGTCGAGCTCGCTCGCGTCGACCGCGCAGCACAGGCAGCCGTTGCCCAGCGAGACCGTGGAGCCGACCTGCCCGGAGACGGTCATGGCGTCGATCTCGATGGCGCCGAAGTCGTTGACGATCACCCCGATCCGGTTCCCTGCACGGTTGCGGAGCAGGTGGTTGAGGAGCGTCGTCTTGCCCGATCCCAGGAACCCCGCGAGGACGATGACCGGGATCTGCTGCCTGCGGGGCTGGGACGACGGGTTCAACGGGTACCTCTCTCAGGCGCCTCGGAGTGCGGGGACCGGCTGCGGCGGGCGCGTACCGACGTAGCGGGCCGCCGGGCGGATGATCTTGGAGTCCTCCGCCTGCTCCAGGATATTGGCGCTCCAGCCGACCACTCGCGCCACGCAGAACGTCGGGGTGAACATCTCGCGCGGCAGCCCGCACAGCTCCATGACGACTCCGGCGTAGAACTCGACGTTGGTGTGCAGCTCCCGGCCGGGCTTGAGTTCGGCGAGGATCGCCTCGACCCGGCGCTCGACCTCGACGGCGAGGTCGACGAGCGGGCCGCCGAAGCTCTGGGCGATGCCCCGCAGCATCCGTGAGCGGGGGTCCTCGGTGCGGTAGACGGGGTGCCCGAACCCCATGATCCGCTCGCCCGCGAGCACCCGCTCCCGGATCCAGCCGTCGATCCGGTCGGGGGTGCCGATGGCGTCCAGGGTGTCGAGCGCCCGGCTCGGCGCCCCGCCGTGCAGCGGCCCGGAGAGCGCGCCGACGGCCGCCACCAGGCAGGCGGCCACATCGGCGCCGGTGGAGGCGACGACCCGGCCGGTGAACGTCGAGGCGTTGAAGCCGTGGTCGACGGTCGAGATCAGGTACTGCTCCACGGCCCTGGCGCGGGCCTCGTCCGGTACGGAGCCGGTGAGCATGTACAGGTAGTTGGCCGCGTGCGGCAGGTCCTCGCGCGGCTCCACCGGTTCGAGGCCCCGGCCGATCCGGTGGAGGGCGGTGAGCACGGTGGGTACGGCGGCGCAGAGCGCCAGCGCGTCGGCCCGGCGCTCGTCGGGACCGATGTCGTACACCGGCCGCAGTCCGGCCGAGGCGCCCAGCAGCGAGAGGGCGGTACGCAGACCGGCCAGCGGCCCGCTCGCGGCTCCGGCCCGCGCCAGGGCGGGCAGCATCTCCCACACCTCGGCGGGCAGCCGCCGCAGCGCGGCGGTGCGGGCGGCGAACGCGGTACGGGCCTCGGCGTCGGGCAGCGTGCCCTCGGACATCAGGTACCAGACGTCCTCGAAGCCCCGGGCCCGCGCCAGCTCGATCGCGGAGTACTGCCGGTAGTGGTAGAAGCCCTCGCGCCCCCGGACGTCCCCGAGGGCGGTGTCGGTGACGACGACACCCGCGAGCCCGCGGGGCACGTCGAGAGGCGGGGTTCCACTGGTCGTGGTCGACATTTTTTCCTCCATGTGCACCTGGCGGGTCTTTCTGGGATTGATTTCGACCATCCATGATTGACTTCAATCCTGTCAATGTTGATTGAATCAATATGGATAGGGTTGACGACATGAAGGATCGAGCAGCGTCCGGCAGTGGTCCGGATACGGTGGCCGCCCAGCGCCTCAGCACCCGGGAGGCCGCCGAACGGCTCGGGGTGAAGCCGGAGACGTTGTACGCGTACGTCAGTCGGGGCCAGCTGAGCAGCAGACGCGCTCCGGGCGGGCGCGGCAGCACGTACGACGCTGCGGAGATCGACGCACTGGCCCGGCGGACGAACCGGAAACCGCCCTCCCCCGCCACCGGCGATCCGGTCTTCCGCACCGGCATCACGCTGATCGAGAACGACCGCTACTACTTCCGCGGCGTCGACGCGACCGAACTGGCCCGGCACTACGGCTGCGAAGAGGTCGCCGAGTGGCTCTGGACCGGCGAGCTACGGCCCGGCATCCGCTTCACGGCACCGGCCGAGGCCCTGGCCGCGGCCCGTCGGGCGGTCGACGCGCTGCCCGCGCACAGCGGATCGACGGACCGGCTGCGGGTGGCCGTGGTCGCCGCGGCCACCACCGATCCGCTCCGCTTCGACCTCTCGCGGGAGTCGGTGCTCGCCGCCGCACGAGGCCTCGTCCCGACCCTGGTCGCCGCCCTGCCCGTGGTCCCGGGTGGACAGCGGGACGCCGGGACGGCCGACGGACCGCCCTCCGGAACGGGCGGTCTGGCCAGGCAACTATGGCCGAAACTCACCGCCCTGCCCGCCGACGAGGCGGCGCTCTGCGCGCTGGACGCGGCGCTCGCCCTGCTGATCGACCACGACCTCGCGGCATCGACGCTGGCCGCCAGGGTCGCGGCGTCCGCCCACGCCCATCCGTACGCGGTGGTCTCCGCGGGTCTCGGGGTCCTGGAGGGTCCGCTGCACGGGGCGGCGAGCGGGCTGGCGCACCGCATGCTGATCGAGGTCCTCGAACGGGGCTCCGCCGCCCCGGTGATCGCGGACCATCTCCGTACCGGACGCCGGGTTCCCGGACTCGGTCACCGCCTCTACACCTCGGAGGACCCGAGGGCACGGGCACTGTTCGCCCTGCTGGACCGGGTGCCCCGGGCCGCTGCCGCGCTCGCGGCAGCACGTGACGTGGTCGCCACGACCGCCCGGCACCCCCCCTTGCATGCCAATGTCGACCTGGCGCTCGCCGTGCTCTCGGTCTCCTGTGGCATGCCCGCGGAGGCCGGTGAGACGGTGTTCGCCGTCTCCCGCACGGCCGGATGGATCGCCCACGCCCTGGAGGAGTACGGGGAACGGCCGCTGCGCATCCGCCCCAGCGGCCAGTACAACGGCCCCCGTCCGCCGCAGCCACTGCCCGTCGCGGTGGCGGACGGGCCGCCGCGTTGACCGGCGGTGGTGACGGACGGAGGGGGCCTTCGGCGGACCGTTGCGTGCCGGGCTACACCGCGCCCGCGCCGGTCAGCGCGCGGACCTCGGTCTCCGCGTGCTTGGCCTCGTCCGGCGGATCGACGGAGGTGACCGTTCCGATCCACCCCGCCAGGAAACCGAGCGGAATAGAGACCAGCCCGGGGTTCTCCAGCGGGAAGAACTGGAAGTCGGCCCCCGGGAAGAGCGAGGCGGGGCTTCCGGACACCACCGGCGAGAACACCACGAGCAGGACGGCCGGGATCAGCCCGCCGTAGACGGACCAGACCGCCCCCCTCGTGGTGAAACTCCGCCAGAACAGCGAGTACAGCAGCACCGGAAGGTTGGCCGAG
This sequence comes from Streptomyces sp. NPDC092952, assembly GCF_044754785.1. Lineage (NCBI taxonomy): Bacteria > Bacillati > Actinomycetota > Actinomycetes > Kitasatosporales > Streptomycetaceae > Streptomyces > Streptomyces sp. NPDC092952. Next base: position 64,644 of record NZ_JBIVPT010000015.1, read on the forward strand.
GCGGCGACGGCGAAGGCCAGCCCCACCAGGAACGCGACGTTCAGCCCCTGGGCGAGCAGGCCGAGGGCGATGGCGACGATCCCGATCCCCGTGGCGGCCACCCGGGCCACGACGACCTCGCTGTGCTGCTTCGCGCCGGGACGCCGGAACGAGGCGTAGAGATCGTGGGCCACGGAGGCGGACGAGGCGAGCGTGATCCCCGCGACGACCGCGAGGATCGTCGCGAAGGCGACCGCGGCGACCACGGCGAAGAGGATCGCCCCGCCGGTGGAGCCCTCGCCACCGCCGAGCTCCAGGGCCAGCAGCGGAACGGCCGTGTTGCCCGCGGCGTTGGACGCCCGCACCTCGGCGGAGCCGACCAGGGCGGCCGCCCCGAACCCGAGCGCGATCGTCATCAGGTAGAAACTGCCGATGAGCCCGATCGACCAGACGACCGAACGGCGCGCGGCGCTGGCGGTGGGCACGGTGTAGAAGCGCGACAGGATGTGCGGAAGACCGGCCGTACCGAGCACCAGCGCCAGGCCCAGACTGATGAAGTCGATACGCGCGGTCCACGTGCCTCCGTACAGGAGCCCGGGCGAGAGGAACCGGCTTCCGTGCCCGCTCCGTCCGGCGGCGGAGTCGAGCACCGCGTTGAAGTCGCCGTGGAACCGGACCAGGACCAGAACGGTCAGCACGACCGCCCCCGCCATCAGCAGCACGGCCTTGACGATCTGGATCCAGGTGGTGGCGCGCATACCGCCGAGCGACACGTAGATCACCATGAGCGCCCCGACCCCGATGACGGTCCAGGAGCGGGCGGCGCCGCTCGTCCCGCCGAGAAGCAGCGCCACGAGACTGCCCGCGCCCACCATCTGCGCCACGAGGTAGAGCACAGAGACGGTGACGGAGGACGTGCCCACCGCGATCCGCACCGGCCGCTCGGCCATCCGCGCCGCCACCACGTCGGCGAGCGTGAACCTGCCGCAGTTCCGGACGAGTTCGGCGACCAGGAGCAGCACCACGAGCCAGGCGACGAAGAAGCCGACCGAGTAGAGCATGCCGTCGTAGCCGAAGAGTGCGATCAGACCGGAGATGCCGAGGAACGAGGCGGCCGACATGTAGTCGCCCGCGATGGCGAATCCGTTCTCCATCGGGGAGAACAGCCGCCCGCCCGCGTAGAACTCCTCCGCCGAGCCATGGCGGTTGCGGCTCACCCAGGTGGTGATGGCGAGTGTCACCGCGATGAAGACGCTGAACAGGACGAGCGCCAGCGTCTGGTGGTTGCCGTTCAACGTCCGGCCCCCCGCGTCATCTCCTGCGTCTGCCAGCGCAGATCGAGCGCCGCACGGTCCCTGCGCAGCCGGGCATGACGCGCGTACGCCCAGGTGAGCAGGAAGGTGGTGAGGAACTGTCCGATCCCCGCGAGCATCGCGACGTTCACCGCCCCGACCACCGGTCGGTCCATCAGCCCCGGCGCCGCGACCGCGGCGACGACGTAGACCAGGTACCAGAGGAAGAAGGCGAGGGTGGCCGGGACGACGAACCGCCGGTACCGTCGGCGCACTTCCTGGAACGCCTCGCTGCGCTGCACCTCCACATAGATCTCGGCCGCGCTGAGAGCGCGCCGCGGGTCCGCCGCCCCGGGCGCCCCGGCGTGAGCGGCACCGGCCACGCCGTCCGGCTCGCCCCATCCGGAGGCCAACGCGTCGTACCACGGGTCGTCGAGACGCATCGCTGCGGCCTCACGCCCTGCTTCCTTCTCCACGGAACAACTCCCCTAGTCCACGGACCACTTCGGCCGTGTACTCAAGAATGTGCGGATCGGGAAGGACGCGGACGAGCCATTTGCCGGACTTCACCACTTCAGGTGATATCCGACCCGGGCGGCTGTGCGAGCCCCCGAACGTACGCGTAACGAACCGCCTTCGCCCGGTCGCGCACCCCGGTCTTGGCGAAGAGATTGTTGATGTGGCTCTTCACCGTGGCCTGCGAGATGCACAGCCGGCGGGCGATCTCCGGGTTGGACAGGCCCTCCGCGATCAGCACCAGCACCTCCAGCTCGCGCGGCGTCAGACCGTCGGGCAGATACCCCTCGGACACCGGCGGAGGTGACGGCGGGGACGGTGGCGGGGTCTCGGTCACGCGCTCCAGCAGACGCCGCTGCACACTGGGCGAGAGGCCGACGTCGCCCGACAGCACTGCCTGAACGGCCCGTACGATCTCCTCGCCTCCGGCGTCCTTGGTCAAGTACCCCCGGGCCCCGGCCCGCAACGCGGGGAAGAGCGAATCGTCGTCCTCGAACGTCGTGAGCACCACCACCTGGGTGCCCGGATAGTCCCTGCGGATCCGCCGCGTGGCCTCCGCACCGTCGCACCGGGGCATTCTCAGATCCATCAGCACGACGTCCGGTGACAGCTCCGCCACGAGTGACACGGCCTCCTCCCCGTCCTTCGCCGCCCCCACCACCTCGATCCCGGGCAACAGCCCCAGCAGCATCACGATTCCTTCGCGCACCACCGACTGGTCGTCGGCGACAACGACCCGCGCGTTCACGCGGGCACCCGCAGAGACACCACGAACCCCTCCTCACCCGGACCGGCCTCCAGCGCCCCGCCCATCAGCTCGGCCCGCTCCCTCATCCCCAGCAGACCGTATCCGGAGCCGCTGGCCGACAGCTCACCCTCAGGCTTTCTTCCACCCGAATCCCTGACCTCCAGCACGACTTCGTCCGGCAGGTACTCCAGCCGTATACGCACGTCGGCCCCCGGCGCGTGTTTGCGCACATTGGTCATGGCTTCCTGCGCCACTCGCCGGACCGTCTGCGAGACCTCGGGCGCCAGTCTCCGCTTCTCGCCCTCCACCCTCACCCCCGCCGGCTCGGCGGCCAGCAGTTGCCGCAGGAAGTCCTCCACGGGAGAGACCTCCCCCCGGAGCGCGGAAAGGGCCTGCCGGGTCTCCGCGAGGCCCTCGCGGGCCATGGAACGGGCGGCCACGACCCGGTCCAGCACCTGGTCCCGGAACTCCCCCGCGGGCTCCCGTTCGATCAGCAGCCGCGCCGCCTCCAGATGCACCAGCTGGGCGGAGAGGCTGTGGGCGAGCACATCGTGGATCTCGCGCGCGATCCTGGACCGCTCGTCCAGCGCGGCTCTCCCGGCCTCCGCCTCACGGGCCGCGCGTTCCTGCACGAGGAGTCTCTGTGCGTTCCCCCGGGCCTCCGCATCGAGCCGGAGCACATAGCCCCCCAGCGAGAGACCCGCTGCGGACATGAATATGGCGAGCCAGCCGTCGGTACTCATGAGGGCATACCCGCCGAGCGCCACGACCAGCGCCGGAAGGCCCGCCGTGAGCGGCAGCCGCTCCAGCGCGGTGACCGCGCAGCCGCACCAGAGGATCAGCGCGGGCGTGTCCGCCCCCGCCCGTTGCGCGCCGAAGGCCGCCAGCATCAACAGGGCCAGCAGGCCGAGAGAAGGCCACAGCCGGTGTTCGAGGCTGGTGCGGAAGAACGCCCACCCGACGAAGCCACACCCCGTCACACCCAGCAACCCGAGCACCACCGCCCAGGGCCCGAACCGCCCACCGCCGAAGGTGCCCCACAGCATGACGGCTGCCAGCGCCCCCCGCACCGACCAGGTGATCACCCTGCGGGGCAGCGCGTAGCTCGCCCCCGACAGGGCTTCCCGGGTCGGCCAGTCGGTCCAGGCCGCAGGCGTCACACGCGCTATTTCCCGCCCCGGCCCGGACATCGCCCCGCCCGGCGAACCGGCGTGTGGCGCAGCGGTCGCGCCGACGAACCCTGACATGGCGGCCTCCGAGGTGCGGGAAGGTGGACGCCTTCGACGCTACGGAATCGGCCGGGCCCAGGTCATCGGCCCAGGGGTTGATCGCGGGTGGAGAGGCTGTCTCCACCCGCGGGTGGAGACAGCCTCGAACCGCGAAGACGTAGCCTCCGTCCGGCTCAGACGTCGATGCGCGAGCGGTCCAGCGTCGCGGCGGAGCTGGTGATGAACTCCTTGCGGGGGGCCACTTCGTTGCCCATGAGCAGATCGAAGACCTGCTCGGCCGCGTCCAGATCACCGATGTTGATCCTCCGCAGGGTGCGGTGGCGCGGGTCCATCGTGGTCTCCGCCAGCTGGTCGGCGTCCATCTCGCCCAGACCCTTGTAGCGCTGGACCGAGTCCTTGTACCGGATGTTCTTCCGCTGGAGCTCCAGCAGCCGCTGGCGCAGCTCGTTGTCCGAGTACGTGTAGATGTACTTGTCCTGGCCCTTCTTCGGCTGGACCAGCTCGATCCGGTGCAGCGGGGGCACCGCGGCGAAGACCCGTCCCGCCTCGACCATGGGCCGCATGTACCGCTGGAACAGCGTCAGCAGCAGGACCCGGATGTGCGCGCCGTCGACGTCGGCGTCCACCAGCAGGACGATCTTCCCGTACCGGGCGGCGTCGATGTCGAAGGTCCGGCCCGACCCTGCTCCTATGACCTGGATGATCGCACCGCACTCGGCGTTCTTCAGCATGTCCGAGACGGAGGCCTTCTGGACATTGAGGATCTTGCCCCGGATCGGCAGCAGCGCCTGGAACTCGCTGTTCCGGGCGAGCTTCGCCGTGCCGAGCGCGGAGTCCCCCTCGACGATGAAGAGCTCGCTGCGGTCCACGTCGTCGCTGCGGCAGTCGGCGAGCTTGGCCGGCAGCGAGGAGGACTCCAGCGCCGTCTTGCGACGCTGCGCGTCCTTGTGCTGACGGGCCGCGATGCGGGTCCGCGCGGCCGCGACCGCCTTGTCCAGGACCGCCCTGGCCTGGGCCTTCGCATCCCGTTTGGTCGAGGTCAGGAAAGCCTTGAGCTCCTTCGACACGACATTGGCGACGATGCGGTTGGCCGCCGAAGTGCCGAGCACCTCCTTCGTCTGGCCCTCGAACTGCGGCTCGGCCAGGCGCACGGTGACCACCGCGGTCAGCCCCTCCAGCGCGTCGTCCTTGACGATGTCGTCCTCGGCAACGCGGAGCAGCTTGGCGGAGCGCAGCACCTCGTTGACCGTCTTGGTCACGGAGCGCTCGAATCCGGTCACGTGCGTACCACCCTTGGGGGTGGCGATGATGTTGACGAAGGACTTGACGTTGGTGTCGTACCCGGTGCCCCAGCGCAGTGCGACATCGACGGCGAGCTCGCGGGTGACCTCGGTCGCCGTCATGTGGCCGCGCTCGTCGAGCACCGGCACGGTCTCCTTGAACGTGCCCTGACCGCTCAGGCGCAGGACGTCGCAGACCGCCTTGTCCTGGGCCAGGTACTCGCAGAACTCGCTGATCCCGCCGTCGAACCGGAAGGTCTCCTCGGTCCGCTCCTCACCGTCCAGCCCGCGTTCGTCGCGGACGACGATGGTGAGCCCGGGAACGAGGAAGGCCGTCTGCCGGGCCCGCTGGTAAAGCGTCTCCAGGCTGAGCTTGGCGTCCTTGAGGAAGATCTGCCGGTCCGCCCAGTAGCGCACCCGGGTTCCGGTGCGCGTCTTCGGCACCCGCTTGCCCTTGAGCAGGCCGTTGGCCGGATCGAACGGGCTGTCCGGCCCCGATTCGGTGAAGATGCCCGGGACACCGCGCCGGAAGCTGATCGAGTGCGTAGCGCTGTTGCGGTCGACCTCGACGTCGAGCCGGGCGGAGAGCGCGTTGACGACCGAGGCGCCGACACCGTGCAGACCGCCCGACGCGGCGTACGAGCCGCCCCCGAACTTTCCGCCCGCGTGCAGCTTGGTCATCACGACCTCGACGCCGGACAGGCCCGTCTTGGGCTCGACGTCGACCGGAATGCCCCGCCCGTTGTCCCGGACCTCCACGGAGTTGTCGTCGTGGAGGATGACCTCGATCCGATCGCAGTAACCGCCCAGGGCCTCGTCGACGGAATTGTCGATGATCTCCCAGAGACAGTGCATGAGGCCACGGCTGTCGGTCGACCCGATGTACATCCCGGGGCGTTTGCGAACCGCTTCGAGCCCCTCGAGTACGAGCAGATGCCGCGCGGTGTAGTTGGAGCCGTCTTGGTCTGCTCCGGTCAGCAGCGCAGTGGACGGCACGGACGTATCGGCGGTCACGCGGTTCGCTCCTCGCTGAATTTCAAATGAGGCCCAGTGGGTAACGGGCTCGGCTTCGGTCGCCGCTGAGAGGGTACCGAGGCCTGGTAGAGCGGTTGTCACGCCACCCTTCGTCACCCCTCACACTAGTCCAGCCTCGCATACACGTTCGATGCCTTGTGGGAGTGACGCGAACATCACGTTCCCTTCCAGGCATGAACCATTTAGGCTCCGGGCACGTCCTCATGAACGAACCGGCAAGCCAGCCGGGAGGGCACCACCAAGACAAGCAACGCGAAATCCGTAGCGCTACGCAATACGGCACATTCGCCGCCAACCGGCAACAGACAGCCATCCAGAGAAGAAGTTTCGAAGAAAAGCCACGAGCGGGAACGTTTTCGGCCTGGTTGGATGTTGACCCTGGTACGACAGCTCGTCGAGCTAGAGAAGAGGCGACGTGACTACTGTTCTGACCCCCGCGAGCCCGCTGACCGCAGCAGACCGCTGTGACCGTTGCGGCGCCCAGGCATATCTGCGCGTCGTCCTGATCAGCGGTGGTGAACTGCTCTTCTGCGCCCATCACGGGCGGAAGTTCGAGCCGGAACTCAAGAAGATCGCCGCGGAAATACAGGATGAGACGGACCGGCTCACGGCCGTACAGGCCCAGGCCGCCGAAGAGGAACGGCACTGACACCTCGCATCCACGACGAGCGCGGGCCAGGTCCCGGACCGGCCGACGGGCGGCACCCCCCATGGGGTGCCGCCCGTTCTCGCGTCCGTACGAAGATGCCGTTCAGCCGGTTTTCGGCATCCAGCCGATAGCGGCGGAGATCCGGGTGTAGACGCCGGGGTATCCCGCCCGCGCACAGCCGTTCCCCCAGGAGACCAGCCCGATGAGCCGCCCATGGGCCACCAGCGGGCCGCCGCTGTCGCCCTGGCAGGCGTCGTACCCGCCCAGCGGTTCGCCCGCACACAGCATCGAAGAGGCGTCGTACGTGCCGTTCCTGCCACCCGGGTAGGCCTGCGCGCATGTGGCGTCCGACAGCACGTTCACCTTCGCCGAGCGCAGTGACGACGCGTAGTCGCCGTTCCCCGTCGTGTCACCCCATCCGTAGACCACCGCGTCAGTACCCGGCGTGTACGCCGGATCACCGGATTCGGCCATCGGAATCACGCTTTTCGCGGGAAGGGCGTCGGCGAGAGTGAGCACGGCCAGGTCGCCCGTGTTCGTGGCAGGGTCGAAGCCGGGGTTCGTCCACGTCTCCCGTACCGCGATCTCCTGGCCGCCGGTGCCGAGCAGAGTGTCCCGGCCCGAGATGATCCGCAGGTCGCGCACGCTGCCGACATCGACGCCGAGTGCCTCCCTGCTGAGGCAGTGCGCGGCGGTCAGCACCTTCTTCGGCGCCACCACGACCGCCCCGCAGAACTGACCGGCACGCGCGTTGCCGAAGCGGCTGCGGCTGGACAGCGCCACCATCCAGGGGCTGTCCTTGACATGAGCCGGCTGGCCGCCGACGACTATGCCGTCCTCGGCGGCCCTCGCGGGCGATCCAAGAGGTATCAAGGCCGTGGCGGCGGCCAGGGCGAACACCCCGGGCAGGGCACGGAAGACAGTACGGGACATGCGCACTCCTGACTCTCTGGTGAACCTTTCCCACCCAGAGTCGTCCCACCCGTCGTCGACCGCACGTGCTGATAGGCCGAGGGCCCGGCTCCCCCATGGGGATCCCGGACCCTCGGTCCATGTACTGCGGCGACCTAGTCGAGGTAGTCGCGCAGCACCTGCGAACGTGACGGGTGCCGCAGCTTCGACATGGTCTTCGACTCGATCTGGCGGATGCGCTCACGCGTCACCCCGTAGACCTTGCCGATCTCGTCCAGCGTCTTCGGCTGACCGTCGGTGAGACCGAAGCGCATCGAGACCACGCCCGCCTCGCGCTCAGAGAGCGTGTCGAGCACCGAGTGCAGCTGCTCCTGGAGAAGCGTGAAGCTGACCGCGTCGGCCGGAACGACCGCCTCGGAGTCCTCGATCAGGTCACCGAACTCGCTGTCCCCGTCCTCACCCAGCGGGGTGTGGAGGGAGATCGGCTCACGGCCGTACTTCTGGACCTCGATGACCTTCTCAGGGGTCATGTCGAGCTCCTTGGCCAGCTCCTCCGGCGTGGGCTCGCGACCCAGGTCCTGGAGCATCTGGCGCTGCACACGGGCGAGCTTGTTGATGACCTCGACCATGTGCACCGGGATACGGATGGTGCGGGCCTGGTCGGCCATCGCGCGGGTGATCGCCTGACGGATCCACCAGGTGGCGTACGTGGAGAACTTGTAGCCCTTGGTGTAGTCGAACTTCTCGACCGCGCGGATCAGACCCAGGTTGCCCTCCTGGATGAGGTCCAGGAAGAGCATGCCGCGGCCGGTGTAGCGCTTGGCCAGCGAGACCACGAGGCGGAGGTTGGCCTCCAACAGGTGGTTCTTGGCGCGGCGGCCGTCCTCGGCGATGATCTCCAGCTCACGCTTGAGCTTCGGGGCGAGCTTGTCGCTGTTCGCCAGCTTGTCCTCGGCGAACAGACCCGCCTCGATGCGCTTGGCGAGCTCGACCTCCTGCTCGGCGTTGAGGAGGGGAACCTTGCCGATCTGCTTGAGGTAGTCCTTGACAGGGTCGGCGGTGGCACCGGCGACGGCGACCTGCTGGGCCGGCGCGTCGTCCTCGTCGTCGTCGGAGAGGACAAAGCCCTTGGCCTCGCCCTCGCCCTCCTCTTCCTCGCCCTTGCCGACCTTTACTTCCTCGATCGCCTCGTCGCCGTCGAGGAGCTCGTCGTCCTGCTTTCCGGACTTCTTCGTTGCTGTCTTCTTGGCCGCCGTCTTCTTGACGGCGGTCTTCTTGGCAGCCGTCTTCTTGGCTGCCGCCTTCTTCGCAGGGCCGGCCGTGGCGGCTTCCTCCGCCACCACGTTCACGGTCTCTGCCGACGGAGCGGCAGTGGCCGCGACAGTCCTGGTCACGGTGGTCTTGGCCGCGACGGTCTTGGTGGCGGTGCGCTTGACCGGGCTCTTCGCTGCGACGCTCTTACGGGCACGTTTGGACGGCTCCGCGGCACTGACCATCAGCGTCACACCCTCTTCCTCGAGGATCTGATTGAGGCTGCGCAGAACATTCTTCCACTGGGTTGGCGGAATCTGGTCAGCCTCGAAGGCCCGACGCACGTCATCGCCGGCGATCTGCCCATCAGCCTTTCCCCGCTCGATGAGCGCCATCACAGACTCGGACTCGGCGATCTCCGGCGGGAGCGTACGGGATGTGCTGGCCGACACGAACAACCTCTCGGAACGATGGAAACGGCTTCCGGCCCGGCCCTAAAAGGGCTTGAGCCGACGACCGCCGGGCTGGGAATGTACCGGCGGCGCGGGTTTGGCCTCAGAACTGCACAGCGCGCTCAAAGGCTGCTGTATTCCTTCCGTGGCGGTCACCTCTTAAGTCATCGCACTGCTTCGAGGAGTGTTACGCCCAATCCACGTGGCCCGAGTCACACCCCATTTGCGACGAACCCGACCAAGCGGGCGAAACTCCGCGACTGTGTCGCCGGACCGCGGCGGCCCGGCGACACGCGGCCCGCACGCCCCGGCCGTGCGATTTTCAGTGCTCGCGGGGCGCGGGCACCACACGCTCCACCTCGGGATGGACGACAAGCAGTTGACGCATGGCCGTTTCGGCGCCCACGGCATCACCGGACGTGAGGGCCTCGACGATCCGGGCGTGGTGACCGAGGGACGCCTCACCAGGCCGGTCACAGCCCGTGACCGGACCGCCGGACACCTGGAGCGCCGCGGCGACGATGCCGGAAAGGTGCTCCAGCATGCGATTGCCCGCGGCCTGGATGAGCAGGGCATGGAACTCCGCGTCGGCCCGGGAGCAGGTGATCATGTCGCCCTGCGTGATCGCGTGCCCCATGATCTCCACCATGTCGCCGAGGCGCTGACGGATGTCCTCACAGCCGTGCTCCGCGGCGAGGCGGGCGGCCAGGGGCTCGATCGTCCACCGGAGCTCGCCGAGCTCGCGCCGCTGGTCCTCACGCTGAGGGCCGAAGGCGCGCCATTCGATGATGTCGGGGTCCAGCAGGTTCCAGTCGCTCACGGGTCGGACCCGGGTGCCCACGTTCGGCCGGGCGCTGACCAGCCCCTTGGCCTCAAGGACACGCAGCGATTCACGTACGACGGTGCGGGAGACCTCGAAACGCTGACCGATCTCCTCCGGCACGAGGGGCCGGTCGGCACCCAGATCCCCCGAAACGATCATCTGTCCCAGCTGCTGGACGAGTTGCCCGTGGAGGCCGCGGCCCCGGCTGGCCGAGCCCCGTCGGCCCACTCGGCCGAGATCGGCCTCGGGGCCGTCCCAGGTGCGGGCGGCGGGACGCTCGCCGGCCGGCGCCTCCGCGTACGGGTAGCGGTCGAGTTCACCCGGGCCGGCGAGGCCGGAATCGGCGGAGCGGGCGGCGGTCATCATGGTGTGCGCAAGGGTACTCACGCATCCTTTGTCGGCGTAGCTCACGCAGCCCTTAAGGTCTTTGGTGAAAAGCACACGAAAGGGTGATCGCCGCCATCCACCCAATTGACGCTTTACCGCCATAAATCGGGCGCGATTATGGATGGTTACGAGGCGGAGCCGGGATTGGCGATCCGTCGGGACCGCCAACGGGCCCTGTTTTGAAGGCCGGTGAACAGATAGGCGAGGGCCAGGACCGACAGCGACAACGCCAGCGCCACTCCCACCGGGTGCGCCACGGCCCCGAGGGCGCCCGCCACCCACCGGTCCGTCTCGTAGGGCCAGCGTGGCCAGATCAGTTCGCGCAGCCCGGCCGGAAGGCCGGAGACCGGACGGGAACCCGGCGCCATCAGCATCCGCCGGACGAGCGGAACGACCAGTACCGGTACGGCAAGTACCGCTGCCACACCGGCCGTTGCCACCCGGAAGATCCCTGCGGCCAGCAGCCCCGCCCAGGCGCAACCGACGGTCATGGCCACCCAACTACCGGCCGACACGGCCAAGTCGGGCGGAAGATGCATCCACTCGGGGCCGTACACGAGGCGAACGGCTTCACCGGAGAGCAGCGCGGCCGCCAGAGCCAGGGCCGCGGCGACGCCTGCGGTCACCGCCAGCTTCGCCAGCAGCAGCCCCGGGCGGCGCTGGACGGCGCCGCGCCCCGCGGCCAGCGCGGGATAGCGGAACTCGTCGCCGTAAGAGAGGGCACCGAGCACTCCGGCCCCGACCGCGGCGGGCGGAAGGGGCAGCAGCGACGGCCAGGCCGTCAGGGCCTTCGGAAGCGGAGTGTGGCCGGAGCGGGCGAGAAGCAGCGAGAGCACGACGGAGACGACCAGACTGGCGCCTGCGATCAGGGCCGTGGTCCTGACACCGAGCAGGCGGTGCAGTTCGTAGCGGAGCGGGTGCAGGGGGCCTGCGTCGGGCCTGCGGTGCACGGCCGACCGTACCGGCGCCATCGGCCGTGCGATCGGTCGCACACCGCGTGGGGTTGCACCACCGGCTGCTCCAGCGGGGCCCGCGGAACCTCCCGGAGCGGCCGGATCCGGCGGAGGCGCCCTGTCCGGGGCAGGCGGAGCCGCTCCGTCACCGGACTCCTTGGAGCCAGCGTCGCCCACCTCGTCGGCCAGCCGGTGCACCGGGAGTCCGTGCCGGAACGCGATGTCGCCGATCTCCGCGCAACTGGATCCGTACACGGCGAGGCGCCCACCGTCCTCGGCCACCACCTCGATCGAACGCCGGGCGGCTCGGGCCTCACGGCTGACGGCCGCCGCGAGCCGGGCCGCGTGCGGACTCCGGACCGCGACCCGGGGGCGGAGCCTGGTCCGGGAGAAGTCGTCGGCTTCCTGGTCGGCGACCAGCCGGCCGCCTCCGATGGAGATCACCCGGTCGGCGGTCCGGGCAGCCTCCCTGGGGTCCGCGGTGGTGTACAGCACGGTTCCGCCTTGGGCCGCGTGGGCCCGGAGCATTCCGTGCAGCCATCGGCTCTCACGCGGGTCGAGGCCCTCCGCCGGATCGTCGAGGACCAGGGCGTGCGGATCGCCGAGCAAGGCCGAGGCGAAGGCGAGCCGACGGTCCATACCGAGCGAGAGCGTGCCGATGCGCCGGTCCCCCGAGTCGGCGAGTCCCACGAGGCCGAGCAGCTCGTCCGCCCTGGCCGCGGGCACTCCCGCAGCGGCGGCAAGCATCCGCAACTGCCCGCGGGTGGTCCGGGCGGGGTGGCCCGGCACGTCGCCGAGCAGCACCCCCACCTCGCGCGCAGGGTACGGGATCCGGTGCAGCGGCCTGCCCCGGAAGTAGGTGGCCCCCCGCCCCGGGTCGAGTTCGAGCATGAGGCGGAGAGCCGTGGTCTTGCCCGAGCCGGGGGCACCGAGCAGTGCGGTGACGCGGCCCGGCCGGGCCTCGAAGGTGAGATCGTCCACAGCGGCCGGAAGACCGCGGCGTGGGGCGCTGGTGATTCCGATGGCCTGGAGCATCGCTTCTCTCGCGGTAGGTGAGACCGCTCGGCGGCAGGACAGGTACCGCAGAAAGATAACGCGACATATCCGACTTTTTGCGCAGCGTCGGGACTGCGGTGTTCCGCGGGGTCAGACCTCCGGCCTCAGCATCGGAGGATTGAGCACGGTGGCGGCGCCGGCCCGGAAGAGCTGTGCCGGGCGACCGCCCTGACGTGTGGTCGTCCCGCCGGTGGGCATCAGGAAGCCAGGGGTTCCGGTGACCTTGCGGTGGAAGTTGCGCGGGTCGAGAACCACGCCCCACACCGCTTCGTACACTCTCCTGAGCTCGCCGACCGTGAACTCGGGTGGGCAGAAGGCGGTGGCCAGCGAGGAGTACTCGATCTTGGAGCGGGCTCGCTCGACCCCGTCGGCGAGGATCCGCGCGTGGTCGAAGGCCAGCAGGTCCTGACCCTCGTCGTCCCGGCCGAAGCCTCCCCCCGTCCCGAGCAGGTCATCGACCGGCGACCATCGCGCGCTGTGCGCGTCGCCACCCGCGCGCGGGGCGGGCAGGTCGGGGGCAAGGGCGAGATGGGCCACGCTGACGACCCGCATCCGCGGATCACGGCCGGGGTCGCCGTAGGTGGCGAGCTGTTCGAGGTGGGCGCCGTTGCCGATCGCCGGGGCGACCGGGTCCTGGGCGCACAGACCGGTCTCCTCGACGAGCTCGCGCGCCGCTGCGGCACCGAGATCCTCGTCGGCTCTGACGAATCCGCCGGGCAGCGCCCATCGGCCCTGGAACGGTGACTCACCACGGCGCACCACGAGCGCGCAGAGCGCATGGCGGCGCACCGTGAGCACGACCAGGTCGACGGTGACAGCGAAGGGCGGGAAGGTCGACGGGTCGTAGGGCGGCATGCGGTGATCATAGTCGTCTGCCTGACGATAAGCACTCCCCTCACCGTCCCCTTCACGGAGCTCTTCACCGGTGGCGCCCAGCCGGGGCGGGACGGTTCGCGGATCATCCTTCGTCACCGGGTGCACGCCGCCCGGGGACCGCCCGCCCGGCCCGGCGCCGGGTGGCCGCCGTTCCGGGGCGGGCGGGGCCGGACGGTGCCCGCTTCCGACGCGCGGGCGTCGGCCTCGCCGCGCGGAACCGTGCGCCGCGATCCGGCCGGTGGCCGCCCCGCTCCGTACGGGCGTCGCGCTCCCCGCGCAGGCAGCGGCGCAGTGTCTCCGGATCGAGGCCCTGGTTGCACGCCTCGTGCAGAAGCTGGGCGAAGGTGTACCCGGGATCCAGCCGCAGGGCGAGCCCCAGCGCGACCCGTGCGGCCGGTTCGTCACCTGTCGACCACAGGACCCAGCCGGCCAGGGTGAGCGGTGCCGCGGCATGCTCCTCGTAGGGCGCCACACAGCGGCGGGACAACGCACGCCAGAGCCGCAACGCCGCGTGCGCCTCGGGGCCTTCCATCCATTCCGCGGCCCGGTCGCGGGTCTCGCGGTCCTGCAGACCGAGAATCATCGCCGCGGCCTCGTCGGAGCTGATCAGCCGGTCGTCACCGAGGTCCGAGACGGAGGGCGTCGCGGCCGGGGCACCACCGAACCGCTCGACGAGCCGCCGGGCGAGGTCCAGGGTGTTCCGGGCCACTTCGCGGCGCCCCTCCTCGTCGAGGAGCCTGGGCATCAGCTCGGCTCCCGCCTCGTCGAGCGCCCGCTGCTGGCCCGGCACCACGGAGGTCTTCAGCGGAGCGAGCCGCGCCTCCATCTCGCGCAGCGATCCGCGCACTTGGATCCCCGCGTACGTGGCGGCGGCCGCCATCACCGACGTGCCGGGCATGGCCATCTGGTTTCCCTCCGCCGGACAGCAGCGCTCGTCCGGACAGCAGTAGGACCAGTAACGGCCGTCGGCGATGCAGAGGGCTTCCAGCACCGGCACGTCCAACGCACCACAGGCCCTGCGCAGATGCTGGGCGAGTGGCCGCAGCCGCTCCATGACCCGGTTGCCGGACTCGCCCTCGGCGGGATCCTGGCAGAGGAAGACGACGATCGCGTCCGGCCGCTCCCCGCGCCGTTCGCTCCCCTTGATCAAGCACTCGGCCAACTGCTCGGCGACGGGCTCCCACTCCTGGGGCGACCGGGGAATGCCGAGCCGGAGGCGTCCGCCGAAGCGGCCCCGGCCGCCGTGCAGAGCCACCATGACCACGCTGTCGTTCGGGTGGAATCCCATGAGGTAGGGGAGGGCGTCGGCGAGGTCCGCGGGGCCCCGCAGGGTGATCTGCTGGGCCTCGTCCGGACCGGTGGATTCGTGGTGTTGGTTCATGGCACGACCGTCCCGCGTACGGCGAAATTCCGCGACCCCTGTGGATAACTTTGTCCACAGGGTCGCGGGGGTGCTCGCCGGATCCGTGTCCATGATGTTCCATGGCGGAGGACGACGGGCCCCGGCCGGACGCCAGGCCCGGGCCGGAGGGCGAGGCGCCGACCGTGGCCCGGGACGCGGGTGCCGTTGCGCGAGCGGTCTCAGCCCGTCGCAGCGAGAACCAGCGGCAGTACCTGCTCGGCGCCCGCGCGCCTGAGCAGCCGGGCTGCGACGGCCAGGGTCCAGCCGGAGTCGGTCGCGTCGTCCACGAGCAGGACGGGGCCAGGGGTACGGGCCAGGGCGTCGGCCAGCTCCTCGGGCACGGCGAAGGCACCGGACAGCTCCTTGAGGCGCTGGGCCGAGTTGCTGCGCCGTGCCGCGTGCGCGCCGTCGGGTCCGGTGTACGCCAGAGTGCCGAGGAAAGGGAGGCGGCCGACGGAGGCGATGCCCTCCGCGAGGGAACCGACCAGTCGCGGGCGGGCCAGGGACGGGACGGCGACGACGCCGACCGGCCGGGCGGCCGCGTCCGGCACGCCCGGCGCCCACCCGCCCGGGGAGCGCGCCCAGTCGGCGAGGACCGCCACCGCGGCCCGCAGTACGTCGTCGGGCACCGGCCCGTCCGGTGCGTGCTCCGCCAGGAGCGGGCGGAGCCGGTTGCCCCAGCCGATGTCCGAGAGCCGCCCGAGGGCGCGCCCGGTGGAGCACTGCTCCTGGGCCGGGATACGGCCCTTGAGCTCGATGCCCAGCGCGGGCATCCCCGTCGGCCACATGCGACGCGGCTCGATCTCCGCACCGGGACGGTCCAGCTCCTTCGTGGCCCCCGTCAGCGCCTCGGACGACACCGCCGTGTCGGCCCAGGCTCCCGCGCAGTTGTCGCAGCGGCCGCACGGCGCCGCCCCTTCGTCGTCCAGCTGGCGGCGCAGGTACTCCATCCGGCACCCGGCCGTGCTCGCGTAGTCGCGCATGGCCTGCTGTTCGGCCGCCCGTTGCCGCGCCACCCACGCGTAGCGCTCGGCGTCGTAGACCCACTCGGCGCCGGTGGCCGTCCAGCCGCCCTTGACGCGCTTGACCGCACCGTCGACGTCCAGCACCTTCAGCATCGACTCCAGACGGGTGCGCCGAAGGTCCACCATGGCCTCCAGGGCCGGCACGGAGAGCGGTCGTCCCGCCCCGGCCAGTGCCGAGAGGGTCTGCCGGACCTGCGCCTCGGGCGGAAAAGCTGTATCGGCGAAGTAGCGCCAGATCGCCTCGTCCTCCTTGCCCGGCAGCAATAGCACATCGGCGTGCGCCACCCCGCGTCCGGCACGCCCCACCTGCTGGTAGTAGGCGATCGGCGAGGACGGCGAGCCGAGGTGGACCACGAAACCCAGGTCGGGCTTGTCGAAGCCCATGCCCAGGGCCGATGTCGCGACCAGTGCCTTGACCCGGTTCTCCTGCAGGTCCGTCTCGGCCTGGAGCCGGTCGGCGTTCTCCGTCCTCCCGGTGTACGAGGCGACGGCGAAGCCGCGCTGCCGCAGGAACGCGGTGGCCTCCTCCGCCGCGGCGACGGTGAGGGCGTAGATGATCCCGGACCCCGGCAGCTCGTCCAGGTGCTCGGCGAGCCAGGCCAGCCGGTGCGGGGCGTCCGGCAGCCGGACGACGCCCAGCCGCAGGCTCTCCCGGTCGAGCGGGCCTCTCAGCACCAGGGCCTCGCCCGCGCCCGTGCCCAGCTGCTCGGCCACGTCCGCGGTGACCCGCTCGTTCGCGGTCGCGGTGGTGGCCAGGACCGGGACGCCGGGGGCGAGCTCGGCGAGCATCGCCCGCAGACGGCGGTAGTCCGGCCGGAAGTCGTGTCCCCAGTCGGAGATGCAGTGCGCCTCGTCCACCACCAGGAGGCCGGTGGTGGCCGCGAGTCTGGGCAGCACCTGGTCCCGGAAGTCCACGGAGTTGAGCCGCTCCGGGCTCACGAGCAGGACATCGGTCCCGCCGCGCTCGACCTCCTCGTAGATGGCCTCCCACTCCTCCGGATTGGCGGAGTTGATGGTGTGCGCCCGGATACCGGCGCGGGCCGCGGACTCGACCTGGTTGCGCATCAGCGCCAGCAGCGGCGACACGATCACCGTGGGCCCGGATCCGCGCCGCCGCAGCAGCGCGGTGGCGACGAAGTACACCGCCGACTTGCCCCAGCCCGTGCGCTGCACGACCAGCGCCCGGCGGCGCTCCTGTACCAGGGCCGACACCGCCTGCCACTGGTCTTCCCGCAGCCGCGCCGAACCTCCCGGGTCGCCGACGAGTTCGGCGAGGATGGCATCGGCTTCGGCTCGGAGCTCCAGGTTGTCCATGCCTCCATGCAACCCGATGGCTCGGACAATCGGCGAATCCGCCCCGTACCCCCGGTACGGTCCCCGGGACGGCAGAGGTGCCCCGACCGGCCGGGGCGGACGGGATGTTTCCGCTGGTCCCCGGTGTTCGGACGGGACGGGAGGCATCGGCCGGGCCTGACGTGGGCAGGGATATCGGAGTCATTCCGACGCATTCCCGTCAGCCGCGCCAATTGCTCGTTGCCGCCCGCCGGTACGCCAGGAAGAATCGGAGGTGCTCCCCGCACCGTCCCTTCCGCGGCCCGGAAAGGCTGTGCCGAGGTGCGCCCTCACTCGACCCGCCCGCACCACGGGCGCGTATGCGAAGGGAGGATCGTGACCTTCGGATTCGCTCCGTCCGCCGCCACCTCGATATCGGCGTCCGCCACCCCGGCCAACCGTCTCTCCAGGATGCTGGAGCCGGCCGAGTGGGCCGAAGCGGGCATACCGCTGCTGCGCAGCCCCCGTGAGGTCGTCACCGGCCTGCACTCCCGGCACGGTCCGGCCCCGGCGACCGCCGTGGTGGCCGTGCTCGACCATGAGGAACGCGTCACCGCCAGCGCCTCGTTCACACACCGGACCTCGGCGGCGGACGGCTGGGAGTTCCGTAACGCGCTGCTGGCCCATCTGCGCCAGGTCATCCCGCACGACCTCCGCCTCCGCACCCCCGTCCGTACCGCGGTGCTCCTCTACTGCCGCGAGGGGGACGAGCGTTGGACGGAGGAGGACGGGGCATGGATGTGGGGCCTGCGCGACGCCTGCACCTTGCACGGGCTGCGGTGCGGGGCCTACATCACGCTGACCCGGAACGGCTGGCGGGTGCTCGGCGAGGGCCGGGGCGGGCGGCGCCCGGACTCCCTGTCGCCCCCCGCCGCCCTCGGTGACACCTCGCTCGGCCAGGAGCCGGCTGCCCCGCTGCGGACCGGCGGCGGTGCGGCGCACGCGCTGCGCCGCACGGCGGCCCGCTGACCCGCGGCCGCGCGCCCGGCCGTCCTCTCGGACCGCCGGACCGCCACGGCCCCGGGTGTCTCGCTGATCGGCGAGGTCAGACGGCTGCGCCGAGCACCGCGTTGACCCGCTCCGGATCACCACAGACGATCAGCAGCGCTCCGGCGCGCTCCCGCGCGGCGGTCAGCACGTCGGCGACGGTGTCACCGCCGTTGACGGCGACGATGACCACCGGCCGGGTCCGCACCCGGCCCACGGTCGCGGCACCGGCGAAGAAGACATCGTCGCCGGCCTCGTGGTGGGCCCAGTAGCCGGCCTCTCCGAAGGAGAGTTCGTGGGTGGCCCACGGGTGGTGCTCACCGGTGGTGAGCACCAGTACCTCGTCCGGCGCACGGCCGGAGTCGAGCAGCAGGTCCAGCGCTTCGTCGGCGGCGTCGAGCGCGCCGGCCGCCGAGGCGGGGATCAGCTGGATCTGCGGTGCGGAACGATTCTCCGCCCGGGGGTGGTCGGAGGCCGGCTGCGGGCGCGGTGCCGGGGGTGCGGGCCTCGCGGGGCCGGGTCCGGGGCGACCGGGGCGCGGCGTGGCCGCGGAACGCGGGCCGGGTACGGGACGGGGGGTCGACGCGGTACGGCCGGTGGCCGGAGTGGTGCGAGGACCCTGGGCGCTCTCGTGAATCTGAGGCTCCTCGGGGGTGAGAGGCATGGGTGGTTGTCTATCGAACGCCGGTGCGGCGGGCATCGGCGGGTGGGCACTTGCGCGCGATCAGAAGTCGAAGCCGAGCTGGCCCCCGCTTTCCAGTGCTGCCGCCTCGGCGGAGAAGCGGACCTTCTTGAGGTGCCGCCACCTGGGCAGCGCGTCGAGATAGGACCACGAAAGCCGGTGGTGGGGTGTCGGCCCCCGCTCCTCCAGCGCGACCCGGTGCACGGGAGACGGGTATCCGGCGTTCGCCCCGAAGGCGAAGTCCGTGTACTCGCCGGTCTCCGCGCCCAGTTCGGCCATCATCGTGTCCCGGTGGACCTTCGCGATCACCGAGGCGGCCGCGACCGCGATGCAGGACTGGTCGCCCTTGATCACGGTGCGGACCTTCCACGGCTGTCCCAGGTAGTCGTGCTTGCCGTCGAGGATCACCGCGTCCGGTCGCACCGGCAGGGCTTCCAGCGCACGTACGGCGGCCAGCCGCAGCGCGGCCGTCATCCCGAGCTCGTCGATCTCCTGCGGGGAGGCGTCGCCGAGGCCGAACGCGGTGACCCAGCTCTCCAGCACGGGTGCCAGCTCCGCGCGGCGCTTGGGGCTGATCAGCTTGGAGTCGGTGAGTCCGGCGGGAGGCCGGCGCAGGCCGGTGACGGCCGCGCACACGGTGACCGGTCCCGCCCATGCTCCGCGTCCGACCTCGTCTACGCCGGCGACGGTCCTGGCACCGGTGGTGGCGCGCAGTGAGCGCTCGACGGTGTGCGTGGGTGGTTCGTACGGCATGGCGCCTGTCAGCGTACGCCGACGGGGACTTCGGCGACACCCCGGGGCCGTCAGTACGGGTCGTAGGGGTCGTACGGATCGCTCGGGTCGCCATCGCGTCCGTCGCCGGTGCGCAGGGGGGCGCAGGACTCCTCCGTGCTGTGGACGCTCCGCTTCCTCAGGATGTCCCGGGCGCGGGCCTCGCCCCAGCTGGTGGCGTACCAGGGGGCTTCGCCGTCGTTCAGTGTGCGCTCGATGTCGCGGAGCGCACAGGAACGCAGTGGCTCGGGCAGCGTGTCCAGGGCCGGTACGGCGTCCGCCGACAGACCGCTGAGGTAGTCGATGTCGATCGCGTGGTCGGCTCGGTACCGCTGGACGTTCTGCTCCGCGATCAGCCCGTCCGGCGAGAGCAGCCCGAACGCGAGGACGCCCACGGCCGCACTCGCGGCGACGGCACGCGGCAGCAGTCGGGCACCGAAGAACCCGGCGGCCATGATCAGGACGATCACCACACCCAGCCAGAGCTCCACGGCGGCCACGGAGATGCGCAGCCGGGTCAGGCCGTAGGCGTCGACGTAGAGGTCCATGCGCCTCAGCGCGGAGGCCACGACGGTCAGGGTGAGCAGGCACAGCACGCCGAGCACGGACCGCACCAGCGTGCGGTCGCCGCCCCGCCCGCGCGGGGCCCAGCGCAGTGCGAGCGCGATCACCAGCAGGGTGAGCACGGTGGCCCAGAGAAGTTGCCAGAAGCCCTGCCGGGCGTAGGCGGAGTAGCTGAGGTCGGTCTCGGCCATCACCTTGTCGTACCCGCCGAGCAGCACGGTGAGCTGGACGGCGACGAAGACGGCGAACAGCAGGTTCAGCACGATGAGCGGCAGGGCCCATTCCAGCCGTCCGCGAGCCTTCCCGGGGCGTACCGCGATGCCGTCCCAGCGCACGGGCGCGGCCGCGGCGTACCCGGCGGCGAGTGCGCCGACCAGGCCGGTCATGAAGAGGAGCAGCCGCCACGGGCCGTCGCTGACCGACACGTCGGGTATCAGGCTGCCGAGCACATCGGCGAAGGCGGCGTCGGCGCTCGCGAACAGCGCGCCGAACACGACGAGGAGGACGACGGCCACTCCCGCGCTGCGGACCACGCCGCCCAGCCGCTTCCGGGGACCGTTCATCCGGGCACGCACGCCGCGCCCGCCCCAGGCCAGCCCGTCGGCGACGGCGCAGAGCAGCCCCAGCGAGCCGAGGAAGACACCGAGCCAGCCTCGGCTGCCGTGCAGGGCGAGGGAGCCGAGCGCGGCGGCCGACACCACGGCCAGGAAGACCGGCCAACCGGCGTCCCGGAGCGCCGGGACGGCGAGCAGCGCCAGTCCACCGAGTGCCCAGAAGGCCGTCCAGGGTCGCAGGCGCCGGCCGGTCGGCCGCACCGCGAAGAAGGCCCCGAGCGCCGCCGGGACCGCAACGATCAGCGCGTTCACCCCGAGGCCGTCGCCCAGCAGCAGGGCGCTGAGCAGTGCGGTGACGACGGCGCAGCAGAGCGTGGCCGTGCCGATGGTGGCGGGCTCCGCCGGGCGCAGCGTCGACAGCGTGGAAGGACCGGGCTGCTGGCCGGGGCGCTGCCAGGGGTTCGCCGGGTGCTGCGGCGGCCCGTCGCGCTGGACGTACGCCAGTGTCTTCGGCGGTTCGGCTCCGGCGCCGGGAAATTCGGACGGCGTCCCCGACGCAGCTTCGGGCCCGGGTGTTCCGGTTCCGCCCGGCGGACCGGACGGGCCGGAGCCCTGGGATGCCCCGGGCTCCGGTGATACGTGTTCGGACATGGGAATCCTCCCCCCGCCGGGGCACCGCGCGCATCGCCCCGTACGCGCGTCGTGCAGGGCGGCGTCTGGGGCACCCCGGCATATCTCTTCGGCGCGCGCCCGTCTGGATGATCATCGGCGGCGGCGTGGCCGAAAGAGTAGCCCTCCCCCGCTGCTCGGAACCCGGGACGGGAGAGCTGTGGCCGTACCGTGACAGTCGGCGGCGCGGCCGGGGTCCGCGTCCGCCTGCCTCGGCCAGTGCCCGGGGCCGTCCTACCGGAGGAGCCAGTCCGGCAGTTCCTCGGTCCGGGCCGTCCAGTCGGCGGGCGGTGCGCCCGCCCTGCCCGCGGCGACGACACCGCCGACGATCGCGCAGGTCGTGTCGACGTCCCCGCCGGCCTGAGCGGTGGCCCAGAAGGCCTGTTCGAAGTCACCGAGGCTCCGCGCGGCCGACCAGAGGGCGAACGGGACGGTGTCGTGCGCGCTGGTGCGGCGGCCGTTGCCGAGCACGGCCGCGACCGTCCCGGTGTCGTCGTAGTCGAGCATGTCGCGGGCACGGCGCAGCCCGGCGCCGACGGCGCTGCGCGGGACGAGGGCGATGACGCCGTCGAGCAGCTCTCCGGGGGCGGGCGGTCCGGCCGGTGCCGCGGCCAGTGCGGCGGCCGCGGCGACGGCCATCGCCCCCATCACCGCCTCGCGGTGCTGATGCGTGGTGTACGAGGAGATCTCGGCCTGGTGCGTGGCCTGCTCAGGGTCGTCGGCGTACCAGGCGCCGAGCGGGGCGATGCGCATCGCCGAGCCGTTGCCCCAGGAGCCCTGGCCGTTGAAGAGCGCGGAGGCCAGCTCGCGCCAGTCCTCGCCCTCCCTGACCAGTCTGAGCAGGCGGTTCACGGCCGGGCCGTATCCCCGGTCGAAGTCGTGGTGGTCGGCGAAGGAGCGGGCGAGCGCGTCCTGGTCGATCCGCTCGTGCCGTGCCAGGACGGCCAGTACCGAGCACGCCATCTCGGTGTCGTCCGTCCACTGCCAGGGAGCGGGCGGGAGGGTCCGCTGCTTGAGCAGCGGGTAGTTGGCGGGCACGAAGAACTGGGAACCCAGCGCGTCTCCCACACAGAGCCCGCGCAGACTGGCGAGGGCTCGTTCGAAACGTTGGCCGGAGGCCGATTCAGCGGTTGTCATCGCCTTCCCACTCTATCCGGTGATGCCGTACGGCTCAGGGGTTCGCCAGCGCTCGAACGGCCGGTCAAGGGTGTAGCGCCCGTCCGCTCCGAGGGTCAGTGTCCGGGTCTCCCCGTTGCCCGGGTTGGACAGTGATTCGAACTCGGCGACCGACCAGTGGAACCAGCGCATGCAGAACAGACGCATGGTCAGGCCGTGCGTGACCAGCAGGACGTTCTCCGGATGGTCGGGGGCCTCGAAGCTCCGGTGCAGGCTCTCCAGGAAAGCCCCCACCCGGTCGTACACATCGGCCCCGGACTCGCCCTGGGCGAAGCGGTAGAAGAAGTGGCCGTACGCGTCCCGGTACGCCTTCTGCAGGCGTACGTCGTCCCGGTCCTGCCAGTTGCCCCAGTCCTGCTCCCGCAGGCGCGGCTCCTCTCGCACCCGTACCCGCTCCAGGTCCAGGTCGAGGGCGCGGAAGGTCTCGTGGGTGCGGCGGTAGGGCGAGACGTAGACACTGACCCGCTCGCCCGCGAACAGCTCGCGCAGCCCGGCACCCGTCTCCCTGGCCTGCCTGCGCCCTGCCGAGGTGAGCCTCAGCGCGTGGTCGGGTTCGCGCTCGTACACCGTGTCGTCGGCGTTGCCCTCGGACTCCCCGTGCCGGACGAGGACAATGCGTTGCGGTCGTGCCATGTACCCGACCCTAGGGGGTGTCGCCCCGGTGGGCGGGTGGCCGGGGTTCTGTCGAGCGGCCGGCCCGCCTCCATCCAGATGATGTCGCCGGTGAAACGGTGGCACAGCTGCCGGTCGTGCGAGACCACGACCAGCGCGCCCGGCCAGCGTGTGAGCGCCTCCTCCAGTTCCTGTACGAGTCCGAGCGCCAGATAGTTCGCCGGTTCGTCGAGCAGCAGCAGATCCGCCGGGCGGGCCAGGAGCCGGGCGAGGGCCAGTCGTCTGCGCTGACCGGCCGAGAGCGATCCGACCGGCACCCGGAGATCGCGGGAACGGAACAGCCCGTACGAGAGGATCAGGTCGGCCTGCTCGTCCTCGGCGAGCGACAGGCCCCGGCCGAATGCCGCGAGCACGGACTCCGCGGGCCGGTGCACCGGGATCTCCTGGGCGAGGTAGCCGATCGCGCCCCGGCGGGACACGCGGCCCGCGTCCGGTTCGAGCACTCCGGCCATGACCCGGAGCAGTGTGGACTTTCCCGCGCCGTTGCCGCCCCGGATCAGGAGCCTGTCACTGGCTGTCACGGAGAGCCGCTCGACCGCGAGCCGGTCACCCACCCGGACATCCGTCAGGGAGACCAGCTCGCCCGCGGTGGCACCGGCCGCCGGCAGGGTGGAGAACGTGAGGGGATCGGGCGGTCTGGGTACGGGGTGCGCCCGCAGCCGGTCCAGTCGCTTGCGCGCGTTGCGGACCCGGCCGGAGACCGAGGCCTGGACCCGGCCTCCGGCGCGGTCGTACGCCATTTTGTTGTTGTCCTTGATGGGACGGCCCATGGCGATGCCGTGGGCCGTCGTCTCCGCGTACTCCTCCAGCCGCCCGGCCTCCTCGCACCACTGGGCGTAGGACTGCTCCCAGCGCTGCCGCGCGGCGCGCTGCTCGGCGCGGAATCCGGCGTAGCCCCCGCCGTAGCGCACGACGGTCCGCCGGCCGGCGTCCACTTCCAGGATCGCGGTGGCGACACGCTCCAGGAACGTCCGGTCGTGGGACACGGCGATCACCGTGCCGGGGTGGGCGCACAGCTCGCCCTCCAACCAGTCGAGCGCGGCCTCGTCCAGATGATTGGTGGGTTCGTCAAGCAGCATCACTTCGGGGCGGGCGGCCATCAGGCAGGCCAGGCCCAGCCTCGCCCGCTCCCCGCCGGAGAGACTGCCGAGCGTCCTCGAAAGCCCTATGTGCGCGAGGCCCAGGCCGTGCATCGCCCTGTCGACGCGGGCATCGGCCTCGTATCCCCCGCGCAGCTCGAAAGCGGTGAGCAGATCGCCGTACGCGGCGAGCGCGGCGCTGTCCGCCTCGCCGAGCAACACCTCGGCAGCCCGCAACTCCTCTTCCGTCGCGCGCAGTTCCGCGAGCGCGTCGTCGACGGCGTCCTGGACCGTGCGCCCGGGCGGGAGTCCAGGGGTCTGCGGCAGCAGCCCGGCGCCGCGACCGGCAGCGGTGAACGCACTCCCGGAGTCAGGGGGTTCGAGCCCCGCGAGGAGCCGGAGCAGGGTCGTCTTCCCCGCCCCGTTCTCCCCCACGACGCCGATCCGCTCCCCCGGACGCACGGTCAGCGACACGTCGTCGAGCAGCAGCCTGTCACCACGGGACAGGGTCACCCCGCGCAGAACGATCTGGGTGGGCACGAGAACACCTCCAAACTAATGCATATCTTGTTGCGTTAATGCGAGCGTGACACACTGGAGACCACTAACGCAACCGGAGTAGCAATTGAATGAGCGACGAACCACCCCCGAAGCCGCCCCGCCCGCCGCGGAGACAGGGCCGAAGCCCCCTCCCTCCGCCGACACCGCCGACACCGCCGACCCTGCGGCCCCCGGCACCCGCCGCCCCGGAGGAAGGACCGCCCGCACCCGGGCCGCGGTGCGCGACGCGGTCCTCACGGGCCTGGCGGAGCACGGCTATCCCGGGCTCACCGTCGAGTACGTCGCGGAGCATTCCGGCGTCCACAAGACGACGCTCTACCGCCGCTGGGGAAACCTCGAAGGGCTGGTCGCCGACGCCCTCGACCTGGCCGGCGAGGACAGCTGGACCCCACCCGACACCGGATCGCTGGAAGGGGATCTCCGCGCCCTGGCCCGGACGACGGCCGACTCCTTCGCGGACCCGGCCGCGGCGGCCGCGCCCACCGCGTTCATCGCCGCCGCCTTCCAGTCCGAGCGCGCCGCCGAGGCACTGCGCGCCTTCTACACCGAGCGGTTCTCCCGCTGCGAGGCCGTCGTCGCGCGCGCCGTCGCCCGGCAGGAGCTGGACCGGGGCACGGACGCGGGGGCGCTGGTCAGAGCGGTGGTATCGCCTCTGTTCCTCGGGTTGTTCATCACCCGAGAGCCGGTCGGGACCGAGCTGGCCGACCAGTCCGCGGCGGCGGCCCTGGCGGCCGCCCGCACCGGAGTCTTCAATTCCCCGGCGAGACCCACCTGATGGACCAGGAGCGGCGCCACCGGCTCACCGGTCCCGCCGGACCGGCGCGGCCCGGCCGGCCATACGGCCCGCGGCCGTTCGACCGGTCAGACCGTCCACGACGGTTCCAGCTGGACGACGTCGCCCGCCAGCTCCGCCACATCGTCCTCGGTCCGCGCCCGCTGCGTCAGCCGGTCGATGCTCCCGGCCCGGTACTTGCCGCGCTCGGCGCTCGACTGCCACATCGACAGCACGAGGAACTCCCGCCCCGGCGCCTCTCCGAACACCCCGCGCAGCATGCCCGGGGATCCGGCCATCGCCGGATTCCACACCCGCTCCTGCATCAGCGCGAAGTGCTCCACCCGGTCCTCTCGCACCCGGCTGTGCGCCACCCGGACCACGTCCGCGTCGGTGAACCGCGGTTCGAAGCCCGTCTTCACATCGAATCGATGCTCGAAGAGCTTGACCTGCGCGGCGCTGTACGTACCGGACTGCTCGGCCGCCAGGGCGTCGTGCGCCCGCGCCATGAACGAGTCGTAGAAGACACGGCTGTCCCAGAAGGAGAAGACATGGGCCACCTCCGGGTGGAGGCGGCTCCATCCGCCGCCCTGCCCCCGGAATCCGGGCTCACCGAGCAGCCCCGCCCACTCCCGCTGCCCCCGCTCGAATCCTCGACGGTCCATCACGGTGCAACGAATCCACTTCACCAGCACCGCGCCATCGTACGGCGCCGGACGTGGTACGGGTCACTTCCGGACGGAGCACCCCCACGAACCGGCCGCCCCGAGCCGCAGAATGACCTCCATGGCCTCGTTGCACACCAACCCCCTGTTCACCCGGCCCGAATCCGCGGAGCGCGTCCTCGTCGCGGGGGCCGGTGGCGGTTTCGACATCTACGCGGGGCTTCCCCTCGCGCTCTCGCTGTTCCACCAGGGCAAGCACGTACAGCTCGCCAATCTGTCGTTCAGTGCCCTCGAAGGACTTCCCACCGCGTCCTGACTCGCCCCCGACGTCGCCGCGATCACTCCCGAAACCGCGCCGCACCAGGCGTACTTCCCGGAGCGGACGCTCGCCCAGTGGCTGAGGCTGCACGGCTACCCGTGCACGGTCCACGCCTTCTCCCGGGTCGGCGTACAACCGCTGCGCGCCGCCTACCGGGCGCTGATCGAGCGGTACGACATCGACGCGGTCGTTCTGGTCGACGGCGGCACGGACATCCTGATGCGCGGCGACGAATCCGGGCTCGGCACTCCCGAGGAGGACCTGACCAGCGTCGCCGCGCTCGCCACGATCGACGTACCGGAGCGCTTCGTGGTGTCCGTGGGCTTCGGCGTCGATGCCTACCACGGGGTGAGCCACGGGCTCGTCCTGGAGAACATGGCCGCGCTCGAACGCGACGGCGCCCACCTCGGCGCGTTCTCCGTTTCCCGTTCGACGCGTGAGGGCGCGCTCTTCGTCGACGCAGTCGCACACGCCCAGCACCACACCCCCGACCACCCCGGCATCGTGAACGGTTCCATCGCCGCCGCCGTCCAAGGTGCCTTCGGAGACGTCCGGTTCACCTCACGCACCCGCGGCAGTGAGCTCTTCATCAACCCGTTGATGACGCTCTGCTTCGTCTTCGAACTGGAGGGCGTGGCCCGCAACTGCCACTATCTCGACCGGATCGAGCACACCCGGCTGATCCGTCAGGTCAGCAGCGTCATCGAGGAGTTCCGTGACGAGACCACGCAGCGGCCGCCGCGCCGGATCCCGCACTGACCGCCGATGCCCGCCCCGGTCACTCCCGCCCGTCCCGGTGGCCCGATCACGTCGCTCCGCGCCGATGCGGTTGGCTCCACGGCCTGTTGCGGACATGATCGGGCAGTGTCAACGGTTCGACGGTCCAGTGGGAAGCCCGGGAGGCATGTGTGATGAGCAGCCCCAACAAAGACGTGGACAAGGTCGTGATCAGGCTCAAGTGGGATCCCAGCCCAGCGGGATCCCCGGCCCACGATCTCGACATCATCGCCGCGACCTACCCCGCCGAAGCCCCGTACGGCGCCCCGGCGTATCTCGTGCACTTCGACAGCCGCTCGCCGGACGGCACCATCACCCTCAACCGTGACAGCCGGACCGGCCAGGGCTTCGGCTTCGACGAGGAGATGACGCTGGAGCTGGACCGCGTGTCGAGCGCGTACTCCCGGGTGCTCGTCGGTGTCGCCATCCAACAGCGCGACGGGCACCTGGCGTTCGCGGAGGTGGCGGGCACGGGGATGCAGGTCCGGGAGGGCTACACGGTCCTGGCGGAGGACGACTTCTCGTCGGTCGGCGCGGCCACTGCGGCCGTCGTGGCCGAATTCGCCCGCGACGCCTCGGGATCGTGGGTCTTCCACCCCGGTGTCCGGGGCTTCGACGGCACCCCCGGCACGTTCGCCGCGACGATGGGGAACCGTACGCCCGAGGCATGAGGCGGCGGATGCCGTACGCCCCGTGCGCGCCACGTGGCGGCGGGGGACGGCGCGGCTCCGCCGGGGCCCCGACCCGGGCGGAGGACCTGGTCGGGGCCCCGGCGGGTGGGGCGTCAGGCTCCGACGTACTGCGCCAGGTGTTCGCCGGTGAGGGTGGAGCGGGCGGCCACCAGCTCGGCCGGGGTGCCCTCGAAGACGATCCGGCCGCCGTCGTGACCGGCCCCGGGACCCAGATCGATGATCCAGTCCGCGTGCGCCATGACCGCCTGGTGGTGCTCGACGACGATGACCGACTTGCCCGAGTCGACGAGCCGGTCCAGCAGGCCGAGCAACTGCTCCACGTCGGCGAGGTGGAGTCCGGTGGTCGGCTCGTCGAGCACGTACACCCCGCCCTTGTCGGCCATGTGCGTCGCGAGCCTGAGCCGCTGGCGCTCACCGCCGGAGAGCGTGGTCAGCGGCTGTCCCAGGCCGAGATAGCCCAGCCCGACGTCGACGAGCCGCTCCAGGATGCGGTGTGCCGCCGGGATGCGTGCCTCGCCCTCGGCGAAGAACTCCTCGGCCTCGGCCACCGACATGGCGAGCACCTCGCTGATGTCCCGGCCGCCGAAGAGATGGTCGAGCACCGACGACTGGAACCGCTTCCCCCCGCACTCCTCGCAGGGCGTGGCGACCCCTGCCATCATCGCCAGGTCCGTGTAGATCACACCCGCCCCGTTGCAGGCCGGGCAGGCGCCCTCGGAGTTGGGGCTGAACAGCGCGGGCTTCACACCGTTGGCCTTCGCGAACGCCTTGCGGATCGGATCGAGCAGCCCGGTGTACGTCGCCGGGTTGCTCCGCCGGGAGCCCCGGATGGCGCTCTGGTCGACCGCGACCACCTCCGTGCCCTCGGGCATCGACCCGTGCACGAGCGAGCTCTTGCCGGACCCCGCGACACCGGTCACGACCGTGAGCACGCCGAGCGGGATATCGACGTCGACACCCTGGAGGTTGTGCGCGCTCGCCCCCCGGATCCTCAGCGCCCCGGCGGGCTCGCGCACCGATTCCTTCAGCGCCGCGCGGTCGTCGAGGTGGCGTCCGGTGACCGTGTCACCGGCCCGCAGCCCCTCGACGGTGCCCTCGAAGCAGACGGCACCGCCGCCCGGACCGGCCCCGGGGCCCAGGTCGACGACATGGTCGGCGATGGCGATCGTCTGCGGCTTGTGCTCCACGACGAGCACCGTGTTGCCCTTGTCCCGCAGCCTCAGCAGCAGGTCGTTCATCCGCTGGATGTCGTGCGGGTGCAGGCCGATGGTGGGCTCGTCGAAGACATAGGTGACATCGGTGAGCGAGGAGCCGAGATGGCGGATCATCTTGACGCGCTGGGCCTCGCCGCCGGAGAGCGTGCCCGAGGGCCGGTCGAGCGAGAGGTAGCCGAGCCCGATCTCCACGAACGAGTCCAGGGTCTGCTGCAACGCGGCGAGCAGCGGGGCCACCGAGGGGTCGTCGAGGCCGCGCACCCACTCGGCCAGGTCGCTGATCTGCAGGGCGCAGACATCGGCGATGCTCAGCTTCCCGATCTTCGAGGAGCGGGCCTCCTCGCTGAGTCGGGTGCCCTCGCACTCGGGGCAGGTGGTGAAGGTGACGGCCCGCTCCACGAACTCCCGGATGTGCGGCTGCAACGCCTCCTTGTCCTTGGAGAGGAAGGACTTCTGGATCTTGGGGATCAGTCCCTCGTAGGTGAGGTTGACACCCTCGACCTTCACCTTGGTCGGCTCCCGGTGGAGGAAGTCCCGCATCTCCTTCTTGGTGAACTCCCGGATCGGCTTGTCCGGGTCGAGGAAGCCGGACTCGGCGTAGACCCGTACGGTCCAGAAACTGTCCGACTTCCAGCCGGGGATGGTGAACGCGCCCTCGGAGAGCGACTTGGTGTCGTCGTACAGCTGGCTCAGATCGATGTCCGAGACCGTGCCGCGGCCTTCGCAGTGGGTGCACATGCCGCCGGTGCGGCTGAAGGTCCGCTTGACGGTCCTGGTCCGGTCGGCGCCCCGGTCGACCTTGAACGCGCCGCTGGCCTGGACCGACGCGACGTTGAAGGAGAAGGCCTGGGGCGAGCCGATGTACGGCTTGCCCAGCCGGCTGAAGAGGATGCGCAGCATCGCGTTGGCGTCGGTGGCCGTGCCGACCGTGGAGCGCGGGTCGGCGCCGAGGCGCTGCTGGTCGACGGTGATCACGGTCGTCAGCCCGTCGAGCACATCGACCTCGGGCCGCGCCAGGCTCGGCATGAATCCCTGCACGAAGGCGCTGTACGTCTCGTTGATCAGCCGCTGCGACTCGGCGGCGATGGTGCCGAACACCAAGGAGCTCTTGCCCGAGCCGGAGACTCCCGTGAACACCGTCAGACGGCGCTTCGGGATCTCGATGCTGACGTCCTTGAGGTTGTTCACACGCGCGCCGTGCACGCGGATCATGTCGTGGCTGTCCGCTGCGTGCCGCTCGGGCGACCCCGTGTCCGTCCTCTTGGCCATGCTGGTCGTGTCTCCATCTGTCGGGCGGGGCCTCCCGGGTGCGGCGGGAGGTTCAGGTGCTCGTGGATACCCACGCACCGCACGCTAGTCGCGGGCCGGTGGCCGCGCTTCTCGATTCCTGACCGGCCTGGTGACCTGCTTCGCCACGCATGCGGGCATCCCCTCCGTGGCCCGTGCGGCCTCCCGCCGGTAGGTGCTCGGCGCCATGCCCACCAACTCGGTGAAGCGCGTGCTGAAGGTACCCAGCGACGAGCAGCCGACCATGAAGCAGACCTCGGTGACACCGAGGTCGCCACGGCGCAGCAGCGCCATCGCCCGCTCGACGCGCCGCGTCATCAGGTAGCTGTAGGGGGACTCCCCGTACGCCTGCCGGAAGGCGCGGCTCAGATGCCCCGCCGACATGTGCGCGCCGCGGGCCAGCGTCTCGACGTCCAGCGGCTGTGCGAAGTCGCGGTCGATCCGGTCGCGGACGCGGCGCAACCGCGCGAGGTCGCCCAGCCGCTGTGCCTCATCGGGTCTGCTCGTCATCTGCGCGATGGTGCCACACGGCTCGGACAGTCGCCCCTCGCGAGCGGTGCGGCCCCGGGCCGTCCGGGTACGCCGGAGGGCGCCGGCCGCTGGCCGACGCCCTCCTCACCCGGTGACCGGGGGTACTTTGATGATCAGCTGCAACCGCTGGTCGAGCCGCAGCCCTCGCAGATGTAGCAGGAACCGGCACGCTGCATCTTGGTGCCGCAGGAGAAGCAGAGCGGCGCGTCCGCGCTGATCCCGAGCTGCATCTCGACGAGCTCCGCCGAGGTGTGCGCGGTCTTCGGGGCGGGCTTCTCCGCCTCCTGCACCGCGGCCACCGCCTTCAGCGGCTCCGTCCGCACCGGGGCCGACTGGGCCAGGCTCTCGACGTCCAGGTCCTCGTCGTCGAGGGAGGGCTCGTACGAGCCGGTGTCGAGGTGGCGCTGGCGCTCCTCGGCCGAGTGGATGCCGAGCGCGGAGCGGGTCTCGAAGGGCAGGAAGTCCAGCGCGAGGCGGCGGAAGATGTAGTCGACGATCGACTGCGCCATCCGCACGTCCGGGTCGTCCGTCATACCGGCCGGCTCGAACCGCATGTTGGTGAACTTCGAGACATAGGTCTCCAGCGGCACGCCGTACTGCAGACCGACCGAGACGGCGATGGAGAAGGCGTCCATCATGCCCGCGAGGGTGGAGCCCTGCTTGGACATCTTCAGGAAGACCTCGCCGAGACCGTCGTCCGGGTAGGAGTTGGCGGTCATGTAGCCCTCGGCGCCGCCCACCGTGAAGGAGGTGGTGATGCCGGGACGGCCCTTGGGAAGGCGCTTGCGGACCGGACGGTACTCGACGACCTTCTCGACCGCGGTACGGATGGTCTCCTCGGCCTTGGCCGTGACCTCGGCCTTCTCCTTCTCCTTGGTCTTCGCGGAGAGGGGCTGGCCGACCTTGCAGTTGTCGCGGTAGATGGCGAGCGCCTTGACGCCCATCTTCCACGCCTCGAAGTAGACCTCCTCGACGTCCTCGACGGTGGCCGTCTCCGGCAGGTTCACCGTCTTGGACAGCGCGCCGGAGATCCACGGCTGGATCGCGGCCATCATGCGGACGTGGCCCATCGCGGAGATGGAGCGCTCGCCCATCGCGCAGTCGAAGACCTCGTAGTGCTCGGTCTTCAGGCCGGGGGCGTCGATCACGTTGCCGTGCTCGGCGATGTGGGCGACGACCGCCTCGATCTGCTCCTCCGGGTAGCCCAGGCGGCGCAGGGCCTGCGGGACGGTGCCGTTGACGATCTGCATCGAGCCGCCGCCGACCAGCTTCTTGAACTTGACCAGGGCGAGGTCGGGCTCCAGGCCGGTGGTGTCGCAGGACATCGCCAGACCGATGGTGCCGGTCGGCGCGATGACCGAGGCCTGCGCGTTGCGGAAACCGTTCTTCGCGCCGAGGCGGAGGACGTCCTGCCAGGCCTCCGTCGCGGCGGCCCAGATCGGGTTGTCCAGGTCGTCCGTGCGGACGGCGGCCGTGTTGGCGTCGGCGTGCTGCTTCATGACGCGCTGGTGCGGCTCGGCGTTGCGGGCGTAGCCGTCGTACGGGCCGACGACCGCGGCGAGCTCGGCGGAGCGCTTGTACGACGTACCCGTCATCAGCGAGGTGATGGCACCGGCGAGGGCGCGGCCGCCGTCGCTGTCGTAGGCGTGGCCGGTCGCCATCAGCAGGGCGCCGAGGTTGGCGTAGCCGATGCCGAGCTGGCGGAAGGCGCGGGTGTTCTCACCGATCTTCTGGGTCGGGAAGTCGGCGAAGCAGATGGAGATGTCCATCGCGGTGATGACCAGCTCGACGACCTTGGAGAAGCGCTCGACGTCGAACGACTGGCTGCCCTTGCCGTCGTCCTTGAGGAACTTCATCAGGTTCAGCGAGGCGAGGTTGCACGAGGTGTTGTCCAGGTGCATGTACTCGGAGCAGGGGTTCGAGCCGTTGATCCGGCCGGACTCCGGGCAGGTGTGCCAGTGGTTGATCGTGTCGTCGTACTGGATACCGGGGTCGGCGCAGGCCCAGGCGGCCTCGGCCATCTTGCGGAAGAGCGACTTGGCGTCGACCTCCTCGATGACCTCACCGGTCATGCGGGCGCGCAGCCCGAACGTGCCGCCGGACTCGACGGCCTTCATGAACTCGTCGTTGACCCGGACCGAGTTGTTGGCGTTCTGGTACTGGACGGACGTGATGTCGTCGCCGCCCAGGTCCATGTCGAAGCCCGCGTCGCGCAGGGCGCGGATCTTCTCCTCCTCCTTCACCTTGGTCTCGATGAAGTTCTCGATGTCGGGGTGGTCGACGTCGAGGATGACCATCTTGGCCGCGCGCCGGGTGGCACCGCCGGACTTGATCGTTCCGGCGGAGGCGTCGGCACCGCGCATGAAGGAGACCGGACCGGAGGCGTTGCCGCCGGAGGAGAGCAGTTCCTTGGAGGAACGGATACGGGAGAGGTTCAGGCCGGCGCCGGAGCCGCCCTTGAAGATCATGCCCTCTTCCTTGTACCAGTCGAGGATCGACTCCATGGAGTCGTCGACGGACAGGATGAAGCAGGCGGAGACCTGCTGCGGCTGGGGCGTCCCGACGTTGAACCAGACCGGGGAGTTGAAGCTGAAGATCTGGTGCAGGAGGGCGTACGCCAGCTCGTGCTCGAAGATCTCGGCGTCCTCGGGGGAGGCGAAGTAGCTGTAGTCCTCGCCGGCCTTGCGGTACGTCTTCACGATCCGGTCGATGAGCTGGCGCAGACCGGTCTCGCGCTGCGGGGTGCCGACGGCCCCGCGGAAGTACTTGCTGGTGACGATGTTGACCGCGTTCACCGACCAGAAGTCGGGGAACTCGACGCCACGCTGCTCGAAGTTGATCGAGCCGTCGCGCCAGTTGGTCATGACGACGTCACGACGCTCCCACGCCACCTCGTCGTACGGATGCACGCCGGGGGTGGTGTGGATGCGCTCGATACGCAGCCCCTTGCTCGACTTGGCTCCCTTGGTACGGGAACCTCGTGCCGGGCCGCTCGCCGTCTCTGTCATGCCGCCTCCCATATGTGGGCAAAAACACCCTGAAGTGCCCAGAACTTCCCGGGCACTGTCTGTCTCTGATGCCTCGAACGCCACCCAGGACGCCCGAAGCAGGTCTATGAAGCCGCCCCGCGGCCGGCCTCGCGCGATCGCGACGACCGGCCGGTGCCGATCAGTCGGCGGCGCCGGCGGGAACGGGGACCTCCGCGGCCCCGCCGCCTTCTTCCGTGGAGGGCCGCAACTCGCGGAGTTCCGCGATCGCGGCCTCGAAGTCTTCGAGTGTGTCGAACGCCCGGTACACGGACGCGAAGCGCAGGTACGCGACGAGGTCGAGTTCCCGCAGGGGGCCGAGGATGGCCAGGCCCACGTCGTGCGTGGTCAGCTCGGCACTCCCGGTGGCCCGTACCGCCTCCTCGACCCGCTGGCCGAGCTTGGCGAGGGCGTCCTCGGTGACCGGCCGCCCCTGGCACGCCTTGCGCACGCCGGAGATGACCTTGGTCCGACTGAAGGGCTCGGTCACGCCGCTCCGCTTCACCACCATCAGCGAACAGGTCTCCACCGTGGTGAAACGGCGGGCGCAGTCGGGACACTGGCGACGGCGTCGGATCGACGTGCCGTCATCGGTGGTGCGACTGTCGACGACCCGGCTGTCGGGGTGCCTGCAGAAGGGGCAGTGCATGGCTCCGAACCCTCCTTCACAGCACGACTGAATAGCCTCACCAGGGCCCGCCGGGGCCCTTCGAAGCTGTCACAAGCATAGGCGATGGCCACACCCTCGATCGACCGAGGACCACAACCTCTGGGTGGCCGGAGCAATCCAACCACTAGATCTTGGGTTTGGCCCCGCATTCGGCCCTACCGCGTGTCGCCCGTGACGAGCGACCGGCAGGCAGCGTAGCGGCCGCATCAGAGGTTACGGGAACGGCGCGGCGGCCGGGATCGCGGGTCCCTCCCGACGGTCCCGGACGGGCACCCGGCCCCGCCCCGGACGGGGCATCCACCCACCCGGCGGGCCGGTCCGCGCGGGCCCGGCACACAGTTCTCGCACATACACCTGACCAAGAACACGCGACAGACTTTTATCCCTTTTTCACTCGAACGTGTGTTTGGCGCAACCTTTCGAAAGCCACTACCGTTGTCCAGCCAGGGAGACCATTCGAGAGGGGCCGACGTGACCACCACCGCAGACAGCGCCACCATCACCGCCCAGGACCGCTCCCAGGGCCGATTCGAGCCGGTGCATGCCATGAACGACTCAGTCACGAACATGGAGGGGCCGGATTCCGCGCGCCCAGCGCGCTCCTTGCCCGGCCGCCCTCCTGGAATCCGGGCGGACAGCTCGGGGCTCACCGACCGGCAGCGTCGTGTCATCGAGGTGATCCGGGATTCCGTGCAGCGGCGCGGCTACCCCCCCTCCATGCGGGAGATCGGCCAGGCGGTGGGCCTCTCCAGCACGTCTTCCGTGGCGCACCAGCTGATGGCCCTGGAGCGGAAGGGCTTCCTCCGTCGCGACCCCCACCGGCCCCGGGCGTACGAGGTCCGCGGTTCGGACCAGCCCAGCTCGCAGCCCACCGACACGACCGGCAAGCCCGCGGCGTCGTACGTGCCCCTGGTCGGCCGGATCGCGGCGGGCGGCCCCATCCTCGCCGAGGAGTCGGTCGAGGACGTCTTCCCCCTCCCCCGCCAGCTCGTCGGTGACGGTGAGCTGTTCGTTCTCAAGGTCGTCGGCGATTCGATGATCGAGGCGGCCATCTGCGACGGCGACTGGGTCACCGTCCGCCGCCAGCCCGTCGCGGAGAACGGCGACATCGTGGCCGCCATGCTGGACGGCGAGGCCACCGTCAAGCGCTTCAAGCGGGAGGACGGCCACGTCTGGCTGCTTCCGCACAACGCGGCGTACCAGCCCATCCCGGGCGACGAGGCGACGATCCTCGGCAAGGTGGTGGCCGTCCTGCGGCGGGTGTGAGGCCCGCCCCCTCCGACCGGGCCCCGGGATCCACTGCGCCGATCCCGGGGCTCGCTCATGTCCGGAGCCGGGCTCCCGGACGGAAGCCCGATGCGCTCTAGCGGCCGTCCGCCTTGGCCGCCGCGTCGATCGCCGCGAGCGAGCGACGCGCCTGGTTGCGATCGGTGGTGTACCAGAAGTCGGGCAGCGAGGCGC
This sequence comes from Streptomyces sp. NPDC092952, assembly GCF_044754785.1. Taxonomy (NCBI): domain Bacteria; kingdom Bacillati; phylum Actinomycetota; class Actinomycetes; order Kitasatosporales; family Streptomycetaceae; genus Streptomyces; species Streptomyces sp. NPDC092952. The sequence continues at coordinate 100,970 of NZ_JBIVPT010000015.1, forward strand.
GCAGATAGCTCCCGTACCGGGCGTTGGCCAGACGGGGATCGAGCACGGCCACCACGCCCTTGTCCCCCGTCGCCCGGACGAGCCGGCCGGCGCCCTGGGCCATCAGCAGCGCGGCATGTGTGGCCGCGACGGCCATGAATCCGTTGCCGCCCGCCTCCTCGACCGCCTTCTGGCGCGCGCTCATCAGTGGATCGTCGGGGCGGGGGAAGGGGATGCGGTCCATGACCACCAGCTGGCAGCTGGCCCCGGGCACATCGACGCCCTGCCAGAGCGAGAGCGTGCCGAAGAGGCAGGTCTCGGGGTCGGCCGCGAAATTCTTGATCAGCTCGCCGAGCGTCTCCTCGCCCTGGAGGAGGATCGGCTTGTCCAGCCGGCCCCGTAGCTCCTCGGCCGCGGCCTGGGCGGCCCGCATCGAGGAGAACAGCCCGAGCGTGCGCCCGCCCGCCGCCTCGACCAGCTCGGCGAGCTCGTCCAGCATGTCGGTACGGGAGCCCTCCCGGCCCGGCGTGGCCAGATGCCGGGCGACGTAGAGGATGCCCTGCTTGGGGTAGTCGAACGGCGAGCCGACATCCAGCCCCTTCCACTGCGGGAGGTCCTCGCCCTCGACGCCCTCGGGGGACAGCCCGAGGGATGCACCCACCCCGTTGAAGTCGCCGCCGAGCTTCAGCGTGGCCGAGGTCAGCACGACGGACCGCTCGGTGAAGAGCTTCTCCCGCAGCAGCCCCGAGACGGAGAGCGGGGCGACCCGCAGGGAGGCGCCGAAGCGGTCGTGGCGCTCGAACCAGACGACGTCGTACTCCGAACCGTGGGTGATCCGCTCCGCGACGCCGTGGATCGACTCCACCGAGGCCAGGGCCTGCTTGCGCACGGCGTCCTCGTCCTGGACGGACTTGTCGCGGGTCGCGCCCAGCGCGGAGATCACCGTCCGCGCGGCATCGCGCAGGGCCAGCAGCGCGTAGTTCAGGTCCTCGGGGACCTCCTCCAGACGGCCGGGGAGCGCCAGCTCCATCACCCGCTCGAACCCCTCCGAGGCGGTCTGCAGCGCGTCGGCGGCCTTCTCGTTGACCAGCTTCGCCGCCCGGCGGACCGCCCGGTTGACCTGGCCCGGGGTGAGCTCGCCGGTGGCCACGCCGGTGACACGGGAGACCAGCTCATGGGCCTCGTCGATGATCAGCACCTCGTGCTGCGGGAGCACCGGGGCCCCCTCGATCGCGTCGATGGCGAGAAGGGCGTGGTTGGTGACCACGACATCGGCGAGCTTGGCCCGCTCGCGGGCCGCCTCCGCGAAGCACTCGGCCCCGTACGCGCACTTCGAGGCGGACAGGCACTCGCGCGAGGAGACGGAGACCTGTGCCCAGGCGCGGTCGGAGACGCCCGGGGTGAGATCGTCGCGGTCCCCGGTCTCCGTCTCGTCCGACCAGTCCCGCAGCCGGATCAGGTCCTGGCCGAGCTTGCTCGACGGGGCGGCGGCCTCGAACGGGTCGAAGAGTCCCTCCTCCTCGTCCTGCGGCACCCCCTCGTGGAGCCGGTGCAGACACAGGTAGTTCGACCGGCCCTTGAGCATGGCGAACTGGGGGCGCCGTCGCAGCAGCGGGTGCAGGGCGTCGACCGTACGCGGAAGATCGCGCTCCACCAGCTGGCGCTGGAGCGCCAGGGTCGCCGTGGCGACCACGACCCGCTCCCCGTGCGCGAGCGCGGGCACCAGGTAGCCGAGGGACTTTCCGGTGCCGGTACCGGCCTGGACGAGCAGATGGGATTGGTCGTCCACGGCCTCGGCGACGGCCTCGGCCATGGCGGCCTGACCGGGGCGTTCCGTACCGCCGACGGCGGTCACGGCGGCGTGCAGGAGCTCGGGGAGGGATGGCTTCGTCATAGCCCGACCAGCGTACGGGTCGCCACTGACAACAGCGGTCACTCCCGGACTCCGGCGGCGGGGTCGAGCGGGTTGGGCACGGTTCCGTGGCGGGCGGCGTGCGGGCGCTGCGGACGGTCCCGGTAGCCGTCCTCGTGCAGCCGGTTGCGGTTCAGACAGAGGCGCTCGATCTCGGGAGTGAGCAGGTCGAACATCTCGAACCGGTCCTTGAGCTCCGGGAAGCGGGCGTGGTGGCGCAGGATCTCGGCCCGGACGAGTGACCAGAATTCGTCCTCGGGAACCGCCAGCTGCTCCTCGCAGAGCGCCGACAGGAAGCGGAACACACCGACGAAGAGCCCGGAGTGGATGAACTGGGTGAGGAAGGAGGGGTCCTCGGTGAGCAGGATGCGGCGCACCTCCTCGGGCATCGTCTCGTGCTCCGGCAGCGGCTGGGAGCTGACGTTGACGTCGTCGACGAAGTCCTTGATCGCCAGGCGTACCGGCACGTCCCGCGCGTCGAAGACCACGATGGCGTTCTCGCCGTGCGGGGAGAAGACCGTGCCGTACCGGTAGAGGAAGTGGAGCAGCGGCGGGAGCAGGGCGGCGAAGAGGTGGGTCAGCCAGGCGGTGGGGGTCAGCCCGGAGCGGGCGACGAGCTCGGCGGTGAAGGCGCGGCCGTGCGGGTCGGTGTGGAGCAGCGAGGCGAGGGTCCGGGCCCGCTCACCGGGGGCGAGCCGGGGCAGCAGGGGCTCGCGCCAGATCGCGCCGAGGATCTCCTTGAACTGGTACGGAACCTCGGGAAGGCGGTCGTAGAGCGGATGCTCGACCGTCACGGAGGCGACCTCGCCGAGGAGGACGACCCGGCAGGTGTCGCGGAGGAAGGCGTCCTGGTCGCGCAGGCCGTGCACCCAGGTGGTGACGGCGGGGGCGGCGAGGGTCCGCTCGGTCGGCAGTCCGCGCCAGACCAGGGTGTTGAGGATCGACAGCGGCAGCTTGACGGAGTGCCGGTCCGGGCGGCTCACATTGGTGAAGGTGCGGATGGACTGCTGGGGCAGTCGGAGGTCCGGGTCGGTGTGGAGCGGCACGATCTCCCCGGCGGCGAGGGCGGGGGCGAAGAGCGGAACGATCCATTCGTCCCACTGCCAGGGGTGCACGGGGAGGAAGAGGTAGCCGCCGGGGTCGAGGCCCCGGGAGCGGAGCACGGCATCGAAGGAGGCGCGGACCGAGGGGGCGAGCTCATGGGCGTAGAGCTGCTCCGGGCCGGTCAGTCCGGAGGCGCCCCGGTAGGCGGCGATGGTGGTGGAGACGGCGATCCACGGCAGGGCGAGCGGGGTGCGGGCCTCGGGGGTGTAGCGCGCGGCGTCGGCGGCGGAGAGGCCGAGGCGGCCCTTGTTCGCGACGAGCCAGGGGTGGCCGGTCTGGTGCCCCTCCAGCTCCGCGTAGTCGAGGTCGGCCAGCTCGGCGGCGGTGAGCGCGGTGTGGTCGAGGCGGACGTCGGCGGCGAGGGTGGTGGTGATCTCGCGGATGAGGTGGCCGAGGGTGGCTCCGTCGATGCCGAGCAGCCGACGCGCGCGGACGAGGAAGCGGAGCGGATCGCGGAAGGGTGTGGCGCCGGTGGCCGGTCCCTCGCCGGGGGGCGGCGGCGGGGTCTCCAGGACGGAGTCCGGGACGATGTGCCAGCTCCCGTACGCCCCCCGCCGGGCACGGAAGGCGAGGCTGCCGCCGTCGTCGAGGGTGAGGGTGTACGTGTCGGCCCGGCGGACCGGCTCGACGACTCCCTCGTAGGCGAACTGTTCGAGCGTCTTGGCGAGAAGCCGGGCGGCGGCCCGGTCCCAGACCGTGCGGTCCAGTTCGGGCGTGCGGAGCGATGAGGCGGACTCCGCTGTTGGCTCATGGCTCTCGGGATATGTCGGCACGGGGACTCCTCGGGGTGGAACCCATGGGGTTCGAACGGGGCGAGTGGGGCAACGGTTCGTTCACAGGTGGGCACGGTGGATTCGGTCGCGGACCATCAGGGCGGCTTGCTTGTCGGGGAGTTCCAGCTCCGCGGAGAAGCGGAAGCCGGCGCTCAGGAACGCGGAGACGGACGGGGTGTTGCGGAGGTCGGGCTCGGCGACCACCCGCGCGCACTGGGGGCGGTGGTCGAGGACGAGATCGGCGACGGCCCTCAGCAGCGTGGTGCCGATGCCGTGACCGCGGTCGTTCACACCGCCGATGAGCAGGTGGATCCCGGTGTCGTGCGGGCGGGCCGGGTAGTGGCGGGCCAGCGGGTCGAGATCGGCGCGGTAGATCTCCCAGTAGCTCATGGGGACGCCTCCGAGCACGCCGAGGCAGGGCACGCTGCGCCCGTCGCCGTCGAGCTGGGGGCGCAGATGGGCGGCCGTGACGGCCTCGGACCCGGCCAGCTCCCAGAAGGCCGCGACCGCCGGGTCGTTCATCCACCGGCTAAGTACGGCCAGGTCGCGCTCCAGCCGTACGGGGACGAGCTGGAACACCCCGGCCGACGTGGCGACGGGGCGCCAGTCGGCCGGGCGGTCGAGCAGGTACGAGTGGGCCGCCGTCGGCTCCTCGCCGGCCCCCCGGTCCCGGTCGCTCCCGACGGCTCGGGCGTCCTCGCCGCACAGGGCGCGGAGTTCCTCGGGAAGTTCCAGGTCCAGGGTGTCGTCGGCGCCGGTGTCGGCCGGTGGGACGGGGCCGGTACCGGCGTCGGCGTACGCGTCGGCGGGAGCCACGGGGCGTTCTCCTCTCGGCGGTCGGTCGGTGGCCGGGCCCTCAGGCGTGCAGGGGGTTGGCCATGGTGACGTAGACGGACTGGGTGTCGACCGGCCCGACCAGCTCGTCCAGGCCGTGCATCCGGGTCAGCAGATTGGCCTTGCAGCGCAGGTGCGGCTTCTCCAGCAGGTGTGCGGTGAGCGGGGAGCCCAGACCGGCGGCCGAGCCGAGGAACCGGCGGAAGGCCGCGATCAGTACCCGCTCGTCGGCGAGGCGCTGGGCGCCGAAGGCCCCGATCAGGCCGAACACGTGGTTGATGCCGAGGTAGTAGGCGAACCGCTCGTCGGTGACCGCGTCGGAGACGAAGGTGTCGCTCAGCGTGCCGATGCCGGGGAGCCGCTCCTCCAGCGCGGCGCGGTGCGACTCGCGGAAGTAGTAGCCCTGGTTGTCCCGGTACCGGCCGCCGGCCGGCCACCCCTCCTGGTCCAGGAGGACCAGGGTGTTCTGCTGATGCGCTTCGAGGGCCACCCCGGCCCGGCCGTCGAGCCAGAGCACCGGGCGTACAACACGGTCCAGGTAGCGCAGGAACCACTCGGTGGCGACCGCGCCGGTGCCCCGGCCGGTGGCGGCGGCCAGCGCGTGCACGATCCCGGCGAGCCGCGAGCGCATGCCCGGCCGCCCCGGCCAGGGGCGCGGCGCGGTCAGGGCCGCGATGCAGACGGCGTCGTCCAGCGGCCCGAACGGGTTGTGCCGCAGGATCACGTCGAGTCCCCGGACAGGGGCGGCGTCGAGGCCGTCGACGGCGAGCCAGGCGGGGTCCCGGACGATGTCGAACTCCGGGTGGGCGGCGTGCCATTCGGTGGCGAGTCCGCTGCGGAGCAGCCGGTGGACCTCGACGCCGCGGTGGAGTTCCTTGCGGAGGTTCTCCCGGCGGGAGTTGGTGATGCGGACGCCCAGGGAGAGCTTGAGCATGACGTCGGCGCCGGGCTGGTGCACGGTGCGGACCGAGGAGGTGGGGTGCCAGCGCTCGCCGTGCGGTCCCAGGTCGTGGAGGAGCCCGGCGTCGAACAGGGCGGCCACCTCGGGGCGGTGGCGCAGCTCCCGGGCCTGCCAGGGGTGGAGGGGCAGCGGTGCGGTGCCGTCCGGGAGTCGTAGCCCTTCGGCGTGGGCGGCGACCAGTTCGGCGGCGGGCACCGGGCGGCCCTTGTCGGTCCAGGCGGAGTCGGTGGCCAGTACGGACCGGTCGACGGCCATCCAGTGGAGCGGGAAGGAGCCGTGCGACTCGGGCGAGTAGAGCCGGGACTCGGCCTCGGAGAGCCCCTCGCGGCTCTTGGGGGTGGGGTGCAGCGGGTGGCCGAGGAGCAGTGACTGTTCGGCGGTGAGGAAGAGGTCGACGCCGGCCGGGGGGTGCGGGGCGCCGCGCCGTTCGGCGATGAAGTCGGCGGTGCGGCGCACCGAGTCGGCCACCCGGGCCACCAGGTCGGCGCCGTGGTCGCGGCCGGCCTCGCGGCCCAGGAGGGTGGCGACGGTGACGGCGTCGGCGGGGGGTGCGCCCTCGGGCGCCCCGTCCAGGGCGGGCGGGCCGAAGCGGTGCCAGCCGGTGTCCGACCAGTGCAGGACGGGGACGAGCAGGGCCGTTCCGCTGGCGGGGAGGGCGACGCGGAGCACCGGTCCGTCCGGGCGGTGCAGCCCGGTCTCCCGGACCCAGCAGCGCAGCAGGTTCTCGGTGCCCGCCGTGTCGGCGGCCCGGTGCGGGTCCGGGTGGTCGAGCGGGTCGGCCGGTGCCCCGGCGGGGACCGGGGCTCCGGCGGGGTGGCGCTCCTCGGGCGGGGCCGTCATCTGCCGCGGCACGAGGGACTGTTCGAGGACGAGCGGGCCGGCGGTCCCGGCCTGTGCGCGCTGCGGAGTGGGGGAGGCTCCGTCGATGTGGGGGGTGGGAGTGGGGGTGGGGGTGGGGTTCACGGTGGTCTTTCTCGTGAGGGCGTCCGGGGTCAGCGGACCGACCCGGTCGTGATCCGGCGGTGCGGCAGCCGCTCGGCGGCCGCCAGGGCGTCGGCGAGGCGGTCCACGACCGCGGTCGCCTGTTCATCGGTGAGGGTCAGGGGCGGGAGGAGGCGTACGACGGTGGAGTGGCGTCCGCCGAGCTCGACGATGAGGCCGCGGCGCAGGCACTCCTGCTGGACGGCCGCGGCGAGGGCGGGGGCCGGCGGGGGTTCGGGGCCGTCGCCGTCGGCTTCCGGGTCGACCAGTTCGATCCCGATCATCAGGCCGCGTCCGCGCACGTCGCCGAGGGTGGGGTGGTCGGCGGCCAGCGCCCGCAGGCGGGCGAGCATCCGGGCCCCGAGGGTGGCGGCGCGCTCGGCGAGGCGGTTCTCCCGTACGTAGGCGAGGGTGGCCGTGCCGGCGGCCATCGCGAGCTGGTTGCCCCGGAAGGTGCCGGCGTGGGCGCCGGGCTCCCAGGTGTCGAGTTCGGCCCGGTAGACGATCACGGCGAGCGGGAGGGAGCCGCCGATCGCCTTGGAGAGCACCATCACGTCGGGCACGATCCCGCTGTGCTCGACCGCCCAGAAGGCGCCGGTGCGGCCGACCCCGGTCTGGACCTCGTCGGCGATCAGCGGGACGGAGCGGGCCTCGGTGATCTCGCGCATCCGGCGCATCCAGCCGTCCGGCGCCGGATTCACCCCGCCCTCGCCCTGGACGGGTTCGAGGATCATCCCGGCGGGCAGGGGGGTGCCGGACTTGGGGTCGTCGAGGAGGTTCTCGGTCCACCGGGCGGCGATCTCGGCGCCGCGCTCCCCGCCGACGCCGAAGGGGCAGCGGTAGTCGCGCGGGAAGGGCAGCCGGGTCACCGCGACGTCCTCGGCGCCTCCGGACGCGGCGAGCGCTCCCGCCGTCATCCCGTGGTAGGCGCCGGTGAAGGCGAACAGGCCGTTGCGCCCGGTCGCGCCGCGGACCAGTTTGAAGGCCGCCTCCACCGCGTCGGTGCCCGCCGGTCCGCAGAACTGGATCCGGGCGTTCTCGGCGAACCGCCGGGGCAGCGTGGCGAACAGCTCCGTGGTGAAGGCGTCCTTGACCGGGGTGGCCAGATCGAGGACATGCAGCGGCGCCCCCGAGTCGATCACCTTCTTGATCGCCTCCAGGACGACCGGGTGGTTGTGCCCGAGCGCCAGGGTGCCCGCGCCGGAGAGGCAGTCGAGATAGCGCCGCCCGTCCGCTCCCTCGATGGTCAGCCCGCGGGCCCTTACCGGCACGATCGGCAGCGAGCGCGCATAGGTCCGGGCGGCGGATTCCCGCAGGGACTGACGGCGCAGAATCCCTTCGTGCACCGCCGGTGCTGCCACCGGGGCTGATTCGGTCACGGCCACGGCTTTCGGTCCTCCTGCTGTAACGGTTGCGTTGCACATCGGTTCGCCGGCGCACGGACAAAGTGCGGGAGTGAACGCTGTTCCCGGCGCTTCCGCACGTACCAACGACGCCGAACGCGGTGGATCACGGGTAAATCGGAAGATCCTTGCGGCCGCGGAACCACGGACCTGCCGGTCGCCGTCCCCATCGGCACCGGCATAGTGGGGGCCGCACAGGAATCCGGACACTCGTCCGATCGTCCTCGGAGGTGTTCGGAGCGGCCGGCTCGGAGCGCCGCCGAAGTGCTGTACGGAAGTGTTGGGTTACGGAAGTCCCAGGGGGATCACCACATGCGACTCGTTCGACCGGCTCTCGCCACACGTCAGGGAAGGGGGCGCCGTCGGCCGGTGCTCGCCGTGGCCGCCGTGGCCGCGGCCCTCGCACTGACCGCCACCGGCTGCGGGCCCGAGGAGGACAACGCGGACGGCGCGTCGAGCGTCTCCGCCGACCCGTCCGCGAACGGCAAGATCAAGATTCCCGAGGACCTGAAGAACCGCCTCAAGGAACACGGGATCGATCTCGACAAGTGGAAGAACGGCGAGTGGAAGAACTGGGACAAGGAGACCTGGCTGCGTGAGGCCAAGGACTTCGTCAACCCGATCATCGACGGGCTCTGGGACCCGGACCGCATGCGGGACGCGGACAAGTCCCCCGAGCAGCCGGTCGACAACGACATCTCCGGCGACGCGGGCGTGACGGACCCGACACCCGTGCCGGTCCGGGCCACCGGTGTCGCGACGCCGTACCACGACAGCGCCCCGGCGTCCGGGAAGCTGCTCTTCGACAGCCCCGAGGGCACCATGGTCTGCTCGGCAACCGTGGTCACGGACCCGGCGCACCCGGGGAAGTCCAACCTGGTGTGGACCGCCGGGCACTGCGTGCACGCGGGCAAGAAGGGCGGCTGGTACCGCAACATCGCCTTCGTGCCGTCGTACAACAACCAGGGCATGCCGACGTCCGCGCTGAAGAAGGCGACCAAGGAGCAGATCGCTCCCTACGGCGTGTGGTGGGGCGACTGGGCGCAGACCTCCGACCAGTGGATCTCGCAGGGGGCCTCGTCGGGCGGCCAGGGCGCGCCCTACGACTACGCGGTGCTGCATGTGACGCCGGAGAAGGGTGCGTCGGGCAAGTCCCTGGAGGAGACGGTCGGTTCGGCGCTGCCCGTCGAGTTCAACGCCCCGGCCGTGCCGAAGATCTCCGCCATGACGGCGACCGGCTTCCCGGCCGCTCCGCCGTACGACGGCCAGAGGGCGTTCCAGTGCAAGGACCGGCCGGGCCGGCTCTCGCTGACCGCGCAGGACCCGACGATGTACCGCATCGGCTGCTCCATGACCGGCGGCTCCTCCGGCGGCGGCTGGGTCGCCACGGGGCAGGACGGCAAGCCCGCACTGGTCTCGAACACCTCCATCGGCCCGGTGACCGCCGGCTGGCTGGCCGGTCCGCGCTTCGGTGATGTGGCCAAGGGCATCTACGAGTCGGTGAGCAAGAAGTACGCGGGACAGTGACACGGAATCGTCAACTCCGCCCAGAGCAACGGAATTGACGATCCATCAGGGCCCCCGGTGCGCGACTGGCGCGCCGGGGGCCCCTCGCTTCGTACCCGGTCCGCGATGGCGCAAAGCACACCCCGGGCCGTCATAGGGTGGCCCCTGCGCAGGTCGGCCGCCGAGCACAGGGCCGCCGACCCGTGTGACAAGTTCATGGCAATTCAGGTATTTCAGGGGGAATCGGCTCCATGCGATCCATACGTCCACTGCTCGCCGCGACCGGCCTCGTCGCCGCGCTCGCTCTGACGACGACGGCCTGCGGCCCCGAGGAGGACGGCGCGGCCGCCAAGCCCTCGGCGAGCGCCACGGCCGGCCAGGACGGCGGCGGTTCACTGCCCGGCGGGCTGGCCGACACGCTGAAGAAGCACGGCGTCGACCCGGAGAAGTGGAAGAACGGCGAGTGGAAGAACTGGGACAAGGACAAGTGGCTGCGTGAGGCCAAGGACTTCGTCAACCCGGTCATCGAGGGGCTCTGGAACCCCGACCGGATGAAGTCGGCCAAGGACCCGGCGAAGACGATGGCCGCGGGCGACGTCACCGGCGGCCAGGGCGTCTCCGACCCGGAGCCCAAGCCGGTGCAGGCCGAGCGGGAGAAGACGCCGTACCACAACTACGCGGCCCCGGTCGGCAAGGTGTTCTTCGACTCCCCCGAGGGCTCGATGGTCTGCTCGGGCACGGTCGTCAAGGACCCGCAGAACCCGGGCAGGTCCAACCTGGTGTGGACCGCCGGGCACTGCGTGCACGCCGGTTCGAGCGGCGGCTGGTACCGCAACATCGCCTTCGTGCCCGCGTACAACGACCAGGGCAAGTCCGCCGCCGCGCTGCGGAACGCGCAGCCTCAGGAGGTCGCCCCGTACGGCGCGTACTGGGCGGACTGGGCGACGACGTCCGGCGAGTGGATCAAGGACGGCGGCCCCACCGGCGGCGAGGGCGCCCCGTACGACTACGCGGTGCTGCACGTGAAGCCGGAGCAGGGCACCAAGTCGCTGGAGGAGACCGTGGGCAACGCCCTGGAGGTCGAGTTCAACGCCCCGGAGATCTCGCGGATCAGCGGCATGGGCGCCTGGGGCTACCCGGCCGCTCCCCCGTACGACGGCCTGATCATGCACAAGTGCGTCGACCGCCCGGGCCGGCTCTCGATCAGCCCGAACACCCCGGCGATGTACCGTATCGGCTGCACCATGACCGGCGGCTCCTCCGGCGGCGGCTGGTTCGTCGCGGGCCGGGACGGCAAGTCCGTACTGGTCTCCAACACCTCGATCGGCCCGGTGACCTCGGGCTGGCTCGCCGGTCCCCAGCTGGGCGCGGGCGCGAAGGCCGCCTTCGACGCCACCAGCAAGCGGTTCTCCGGCCGGTAGGTCCTGTCCGCCGAACGGCCCGAAGGCCCGCCCCCGGCAAGGGGCGGGCCTTCGGCTCGTTGTCGGACGGTGCCGTACGGGACGGTCAGTGCGCCACGGCGACGAACGAGGAGAGCTCGGCCGCCAGCTCCTCGTGCACCCGGGCCCGGATCAGCGTGCCCTCCGAGGTGTGCTCCTCGGAGACCAGCTCGCCCTCGGCGTGCACCCGGGAGACCAGTCCGCCCTGGATGTACGGCACGAGCGCCTCGATCTCGACCGACGGCCTCGGCAGCTCGGCGTCGATGAGCTGGAGCAGCTCGTCGATCCCGGCACCGGTGCGCGCCGAGACGGCGATCGCGTGCTTCTCGATGCGCAGCAGCCGCTGGAGCACCAGCGGATCGGCCGCGTCCGCCTTGTTGATCACCACGATCTCGGGCACGTCCACCGCGCCGACCTCGCGGACCACCTCGCGCACCGCGGCGAGCTGCTCCTCCGGCGCCGGATGGGCGCCGTCCACCACGTGCAGGATCAGGTCGGAGTCGCCGACCTCCTCCATCGTGGAACGGAACGCCTCGACGAGGTGGTGCGGCAGATGCCGTACGAACCCGACGGTGTCGGCCAGGGTGTAGACCCGGCCGCTCGGCGTCTCGGCCCGGCGGACGGTGGGGTCCAGGGTGGCGAACAGCGCGTTCTCCACCAGGACGCCCGCCCCGGTCAGCCGGTTGAGCAGGGAGGACTTCCCCGCGTTGGTGTAACCGGCGATGGCGACCGACGGCACCTTGTTGCGCTTGCGCTCCTGGCGCTTGATCTCGCGGCTCGTCTTCAGCTCCGCGATCTCCCGGCGCATCTTCGCCATCTTCTCGCGGATCCGGCGCCGGTCCGTCTCGATCTTGGTCTCACCGGGGCCACGGGTGGCCATGCCCCCGCCGCCGCTGGAGGAACCGCCGCCGCCCATCTGGCGGGAGAGCGACTGACCCCAGCCGCGCAGCCTCGGCAGCATGTACTGCATCTGCGCGAGCGACACCTGAGCCTTCCCCTCGCGGGACTTGGCGTGCTGGGCGAAGATGTCGAGGATCAGGGCGGTCCGGTCGACCACCTTGACCTTGACGACGTCTTCCAGGTGGATCAGCTGGCCGGGGCTGAGCTCACCGTCGCAGACGACGGTGTCGGCCCCGGATTCGAGGACGATGTCACGCAGCTCCAGCGCCTTGCCCGAACCGATGTAGGTGGCCGGGTCGGGCTTGTCGCGGCGCTGGAAGACGGCGTCGAGCACCTGGGCGCCCGCCGTCTCCGCCAGTGCGGCCAGCTCTGCGAGGGAGTTCTCCGCGTCACGCACCGTTCCCGAGGTCCAGACGCCGACCAGCACCACGCGCTCCAGGCGCAGCTGCCGGTACTCGACTTCGGTGACGTCGTCGAGCTCGGTGGAGAGCCCGGCCACACGCCGCAGCGCGGCGCGCTCGGAGCGGTCGAACTGCTCGCCGTCCCGCTCTCCGTCGATCTCGTGGCTCCAGGCGACGTCCTCTTCCATCAGGGCGTCGGCCCGGAGGCCCTCGGTGAGGCTCTCGGTCATGTTCTCCGTAGCGCTCTGCGCGTCCTGCGCGTCCTGGGGAAGGGAAGAAGAGGAGGTCATTGGATCCTTACGTCGTTGGAAACCCGTTGCATCAGTCACAACGCGTGACCCCTTCCGAAGATTCCCGAGGGGGATTCTCCGGTCCGGCCGCCGCGGCGACCCGTCGATAGTGGCACGCGCCGCTCCCGCCGGTCACCCCGTTTACCGGTGCCGGGCCGGGGCGTCGCTGTGCCAGTCCGGGTGGCCCGGCATGGGCGGGGTCTTCGTCCCGTACAGCCAGGCGTCGAGGAACGCGGTCAGGTCGCGGCCCGCGGCGCGCGACGCCAGCCGGACGAAGTCCGTGGTCGCGGCGTCGCCGTCCCGGTGCTCACGCACCCACTCCCGTTCCAGCAGGTCGAAGGCGCGCTCGCCGATCTCCTGGCGCAGCGCGTACAGGACCAGTGCGCTGCCGTCGTACACCACCGGCCGGAAGAGGCTGATCTTCTCTCCGGGGACCGGGGCGTCGGGGCGGGCCGGGGGGCCGCCCGCGGCGCGCCAGCCGTCGGACCGGGTGTAGGCCGCGCGCATCCGGCTCTCCAGGGACGGGCCGCCGTGCTCCCCGGCGTAGCGGGCCTCGTACCAGGTGGCGTGACCCTCGTTCTGCCACAGGTCGGACCAGCGCCGGGGGGCGACGCTGTCGCCGAACCACTGGTGGGCCAGCTCGTGGACCATGATCGAGTCGAGGTACCAGTCGGGGTAGCCGCTGTCGAGGAAGAGGGCCCGCTCGAAGAGCGAGAGCGTCTGGGTCTCCAGCTCGAAGCCGGTACGGGTGTCGGCCACCAGCAGCCCGTACGCCTCGAAGGGGTAGCGGCCGACCTTCTGCTCCATCCACTCCAGCTGGGCGGGGGTCCTGCTGAGCCGGGGTTCGAGCCGCTCGCGGTCGGCGGCGGGCACCACGTCACGGACCGGGAGCCCGTGCGGACCCGTCCGGTGCAGGACGGCGGAGCGCCCGATGGAGACCTGGGCCAGTTCGGTGGCCATGGGGTGGGCGGTGCGGTACGTCCAGGTGGTGTCGGTACCGCGCCGGACCTCCCCGGCGGGCAGTCCGTTGGCCACCACGGTGAGGTCGCGCGGGGCGGTGACCCGGAAGGTGAAGTACGCCTTGTCGGCGGGGTGGTCGTTGCTGGGGAAGACCCGGTGCGCGGCGTCGGCCTGGTTGGCCATCGCCAGTCCGTCGGAGGTGCGCACCCAGCCGCCGCTGTCCTCGGAGCCGGTCGGGTCGCTGGTGTGGCGGACGGTGATCCGGACCGGAACCCCGGCGGGCAGCCGGCCGGCCGGCTGGATGACCAGGTCCTCGTCCTTGAGCGCGAAGTCGGCGCTCAGGCCGTTGACCTCGACGGAACGGACGGTGCCCCGGGTGAAGTCGAGGTTGATCCGGTCCAGCGGCGCGGTGGTCCGGGCGTCGATCCTGGTGACGGCGTCGAGCGGCTTGCTGTTGTCGCCGTGGTAGGCGAACGAGATGTCGTAGGAGCGGACGTCGTAGCCGGGGTTGCCGAGCTCGGGGAAGAGCGGGTCCCCGATGCCGAGCGGCACGGGTGAGGGGAGGGTGGCTGCGACCAGGGTGGCGGATGCGGCGGCCAGCAGGACGGCCCGCAGCCGGCGGGAGATGAACGGCATGGACTACCGCTACCAGCGACTCCCCGCCGGACAGGCGCGGCGCGCGCCGCGCCACCCGAATGAGAACGGTGTGGCGGATGGCGGCGGGCCCGGGCCGTTCCTTTTCGGATCGGGCCGGCTCCGGACCCCGCGGGCCCCGCACGATCCGGACGGAACGGCCCGGGGCGTTCCGTCCGGGTCAGACCGTGGCGGGTCGGTGGGCGCGGCTCACGTCGTACACCCCGGGCACCTCGCGCATCGCGCGCATCAGGGCCGGGAGCCCGGCCGTGTCGGGCAGTTCCAGGGTGTAGGTGTGGCGGACCCGCTGTTCGCTGGGGGGCTCCACGGTGGCGGAGACGATGGCCGCCCCGGCGGTGGCGATCGCCTCGGTGAGGTCGGCGAGCAGCCGGGGGCGGCCGAAGGACTCGGCGACCAGAGTGACCCGGCAGTCGGTGGCCTCGCCCCAGCTCACCCCGACCGGCGTCCGCCCGGCGGACCGCATGCGGGTGACGGCGGAGCAGGCCTGCCGGTGGACGGTGACCGCGCCGCCGTGCACGACGAAGCCGGTGACGGCGTCGGGGGGCGCGGGGGTGCAGCAGCCCGCGATCCGTACGGAGGCGTCCGGCCGGTCGGTCACGGTGGGCGCGGCACCGGCGGGCTCGGCGAACGCGGTGGTCCGGGCGTGGCCCGTCGGCTGTCCGGCGCCGGTCCGCTCGGGACGGGAGCCGTGCGGGGCGCGGGTGTCCTCGGGGTGGGTGTCCAGCCAGCCGCTGATGGCGATGCGGGCGGCGGGGGTGCGGGCGTGGTCGAGCCAGTCAGGCGAGGGGGCCGACGCGGCGTCCTCGGCGAGGAGCGGCTGCACGGTGTCGCCGTCGTGGAGCACGGTGCCGAGGGTGGCCAGCCGGCCGTTGACCCGGGCGCCGATGCAGTGGTGGGCGGCGTCGCCGTACTGGGCGTAGGCGGCGTCGACGCAGCTGGCTCCGGCGGGGAGCCCGAGCGTGCCGCCGTCGGTCCGGAAGACGGTGATCTCGCGGTCCTGGGCCAGGTCGGCGCGGAGCGTGGTCCAGAAGGTGTCGGGGTCGGGGGCGGACTGCTGCCATTCGAGGAGGCGGGAGAGCCAGCCGGGGCGGGTGGGGTCGGCGCGCTCCCCGTCGGCGGGTTCGGCCCCCTGGGAGGCGGGGGCGCCGTCGGAGGCGTACGGATTGCCGAGGGCGATGACGCCGGCCTCGGCGACCGTGTGCATGCGGTGGGTGCGGATGAGGATCTCGGCGACCGCTCCGTCCGGACCGACGACGGCGGTGTGCAGGGACTGGTACAGGTTGAACTTGGGGGCGGCGACGAAGTCCTTGAACTCGGAGATCACCGGGGTGAAGCAGGTGTGCAGCTCGCCGAGGACCGCGTAGCAGTCGGCGTCCTCCCCGACGAGGACCAGGAGCCGGCCGAAGTCGGTGCCGCGCAGTTCGCCGCGCTTGGCCCCGACCCGGTGCACGGAGACGAAGTGACGCGGACGGATGAGGACTTCGGCCGGAATACCGGCCTCGCGCAGCACCGCCGTGACGTTCTCCGAGATGGCGGTGAGCGGATCCTGACGGTCCGTCGCGGAGCCGTCCCCGTGGGCCGCGGCGGCGATCAGTTCGCGGGTCCGCTCGTACTCCTCGGGGTGGAGGATCGCGAAGACCAGGTCCTCCAGCTCGGTCTTGAGGGCCTGCACCCCGAGCCGTTCGGCCAACGGGATCAGTACGTCCCGGGTGACCTTGGCGATCCTTGCCTGTTTCTCGGGGCGCATCACGCCGAGGGTGCGCATGTTGTGCAGCCGGTCGGCGAGCTTGATCGACATGACCCGGACGTCGTCCCCGGTGGCGACCAGCATCTTGCGGAAGGTCTCCGGCTCGGCGGCCGCCCCGTAGTCGACCTTCTCCAGCTTGGTGACACCGTCGACGAGGTAGCGGACCTCGTCGCCGAACTGCTCCTGGACCTGATCGAGGGTCACCTCGGTGTCCTCGACGGTGTCGTGGAGGAGCGAGGCGGTGAGCGTCGTGGTCTCGGCGCCGAGCTGGGCGAGGATCAGCGTGACCGCGAGCGGGTGCGTGATGTACGGCTCGCCGCTCTTGCGCGTCTGGCCCCGGTGCGAGGACTCGGCGAGTACGTAGGCCCGGTGCAGGATCGAGAGGTCGGCGTCCGGGTGGTGGGCCCGGTGGGTCTCCGCCACATGGCCGATGGCGTCGGGCAGCCGGTCGCGGGAGGTGGAGCCGCGCAGTGCGACCCGGCCCAGCCTGCGCAGGTCGATCCGGGGGCGAGCCCGTCTGCGGATGGGAGCACCTGGGCTGGCGGCCTCTGCACTCATGGGGGGGGCACCTCCGGCGACGTCGACCGGCGGCGGGAGGGCGCGGTCGCGTCTCCGGGCCGGTGCTTGATGCTATCGAGCCCACCACGTGGCGGAGTCCCGCTCTCGCCCAGCGTGAAACGGATCACCCATTCGAGCGAAGATCCAAAGCCCGTTGTTTGGTCCGGACCGGGCTCCCGCGCCCATCGGTCAGCCGGTCAGTGCCTCGTACCAGGCGGGGTCGAGGTGCCCCTCGGCGACGATCTCGGCCGGTCCGGTCATCTCGATCTCTCCGTCCGGCAGCTCGGTGATCACGAGCGTGCCGCCGGGGAGGTCGACGGTGTACGTGGCCGGGGTGCCGGTCAGCGCGGGGTCGGCGCCGTCCCTGCGGGCCGCGGCGACGGCCACGGCGCAGGCGCCCGTGCCGCAGGAGCGGGTCTCGCCGGAGCCGCGCTCGTGGACCCGCATGGCGACGTGGCGCGGCCCGCGGTCCACCACGAACTCGATGTTCACGCCCTCGGGGTAGACCGCCGCGGGGCTGTAGGGCGGCACGGAGAGCAGGTCGCCGGCGTGGGCCAGGTCCTCGACGAAGGCGACCGCGTGGGGGTTGCCCATGTTCACGTTGCGGGCGGGCCAGCTGCGGCCGCCGAGGGTGACGGTGACCCCGTCCCCGGGCAGCAGCGCGCGCCCCATGGAGACCGTGATGGCGCCGTCCTTGGCGATGTGGACCCGCTTGACGCCGCCCCGGGTCGCCACGGCGAGGTCGCCCGCCCCGGTGTGTCCGGCGCGCTGGAGGTAGTGGGCGAAGACCCGTACCCCGTTGCCGCACATCTCGGCGATCGAGCCGTCGGCGTTGCGGTAGTCCATGAACCACTCGGCCTCGTCCGCCATGCCCCGCGCCTCGGGGTGCGCGGCGGACCGTACGACGTGCAGCACCCCGTCGCCGCCGATTCCGGCGCGGCGGTCGCAGAGCCGGGCGACCGCGGCGGCGGGCAGGTCGATCCCGTTGTCCGGGTCGGGGATGATCACGAAGTCGTTCTCGGTGCCGTGACCCTTGAGGAAGGCGATCTGCGAGGTGCTCACGGGAGCAACTGTACGGAACGGGGGCGGGTGCCGGCCTCCCGGCCCTCGGGAGGCCGGGGCGCAGGTCAGCGCAGTCGGGCCACGCGCCAGACCGCCAGCGCGACCAGCGTGCCGCAGACGACCACGTACAGGGCGACCACCCGCCAGTCGGACCGCTCGCCGGAGCCGCGCTGCGCCAGCCCCGGCCAGGTGTACCCCACCCGGCGGGCGGCCATCATGCCCCAGCCCGCGGCGCAGCAGCTGATCAGGAGGCCGAGCATGGCCACGACCGCGCCGCCGTCGCCGAACTCGAAGGCCAGCGGGAAGGCGAACATCAGCGAGCCCACCGCGGCGAGCATCACGATCGGGGCCAGCTGCCAGATGCGCAGCCGGCGCGCGGGCCGCAGCTCGACCTCGACCTCGGGGGCCACCTCGAGCTCGTCCGGCCCGTCGGGGCTCAGACCCGCCGCTCCGTGCAGCGCGTCCGGTACGTCCTGTTCAGTGTCGTGAGGGCCGGCCTCCATCGCCACGCGCCCTCCCAACTCGGACTCCACTGGTCGATCGATGCTCGATGATGGCACGCTCCGGGGCACCGAAATGACGGCCAGGGCTTCCCGATGCCATCACGTGATCAGGCTGTAACCGCTCGTTCGACCAACGCCAGCGCCCGGTCCGGGAGTTCCCCGCGGTCCTCGGCCCCGCCGCCCAGCCAGTGGACCCGCGGGTCGCGGCGGAACCACGAATCCTGTCGGCGGGCGAACCGCTTGGTGGCGCGGACGGTCTCGGTCCGCGCCTCGTCCTCGGTGCACTCCCCGGCCAGCGCGGCGAGCACCTGCTGGTAGCCCAGGGCCCGGGAGGCGGTCCGCCCCTCGCGCAGCCCGCGGGCCTCCAGGGCCCGCACCTCGGCCACGAGTCCGGCCTCCCACATCCGGTCGACCCTGAGGGTGATCCGTTCGTCGAGTTCGGGGCGGGCGACGTCGACGCCGATCTGGACGGTGTCGTAGACCGGTTCCTCGCCGGGGAGGTTGGCGGTGAAGGGTTTGCCGGTGATCTCGATGACTTCGAGGGCCCGGACGATGCGGCGGCCGTTGCTCGGCAGGATGGCGCGGCCCGCCCCGGGGTCGGCGGCGGCGAGGCGGGCGTGCAGGGCGCCGGGGCCGCGCTCGGCCAGTTCGGCCTCCAGGGCGGCCCGGATCCCCGGATCCGTACCGGGGAACTCCAGGGCGTCGATGGCGCCCTTCACGTAGAGGCCGGAGCCGCCGACCAGGACGGGGGTGCGGCCGGCGGCGAGCAGCCGGTCGATCTCGGTACGGGCCAGCCGCTGGTACTCGGCGACGCTGGCGGCCTCGGTGACGTCCCAGATGTCCAGCAGGTGGTGCGGGACGGAGCCGCGCTCGGCGGGGGTCAGCTTCGCGGTGCCGATGTCCATGCCCCGGTAGAGCTGCATGGAGTCGGCGTTGACGACCTCGCCGTCGAGCTGCTGGGCGAGGAAGACGCCCAGGTCGGACTTTCCGGCGGCCGTGGGGCCGACGACGGTGATGACCCGCGGGGCGGGAGCTGAGCTTGTCACCGCCACAGTCTCGCAAACCTCCGACCGCATCCCGAACGAGTGCGCTCCGGTCGCTCGTCCCCGCAGCCCCGGACAACGCGCTCACCTGCGCACACCAGTAGAATGCGGATACGTATGGGTGTTTTTTCACAGTTCCGGAGAAGCACCCGGTCACAGTCCCCCAGCAGAGAAGGTGCCCGATGGGCTTCCTGGACAATTTGAAGGCGAAGCTGGGCCCCGCCAAGGAAAAGGTCGGCGAACTCGCGCAGCAGCACGGGGGCAGGATCGACCAGGGGCTCGAGAAGGCCGCGCGGACGGTCGACGAGAAGACCAAGGGCAAGTACAGCGACAAGATCGAGTCCGGCGCGCAGAAGGCCAAGGACGCGGTCGAGCGCCTGGCCCACAAGAACGAGGGCGGCACCCCGCCCGCCTCCTGAGCCGAGGACCCGACAGGACCGGCGGACGGCCCGGCGGCGGTGGCCCGCCCGGCCGTCCGCCGGTGTGTTCCCCGCCCTCCGGGCTCAGGACCAGGCGGCGACCAGGTAGCCCACGCCGTACGGTGCCTCCTCGCGCAGCAGCCGTCCCGTGAGGCCGGCCCCCCGCGCCGCGCCCGCGAGCACCTGCCAGGGGGCCCGGCCCGCCGCCTTGAGTTCGTGCGCCAGGGCCGCGTCCAGTGCGATCAGCGCCTCGGGGTCGGCCGCGCCCAGCGCACGGGCGGCGGCCGCGTCGAAGGGCTCGGCACGCTCGTCCAGGTAGCCGGGGGCCTTCAGCGTGCGGCTGGCACTGCCGTCGCCCATCACGAGCAGTGCGACCCGGTCCGCCCGGGCGGACAGCTCCCGCCCGGCGTCCACGCAGCGGCCGGTCTCCAGCCGCTCCTCCACCCCCAGGCCCTCGACCGGCCCGCCCGTCCACTCCGCCCGGGACAGCAGCCAGGCGCCGACCGCCAGGGACGGCGGGAGCGACGGGGACGCGCCCTCGCCCGCATCGCGTCCCAGCCGCACGCCCAGGTCGACGCCGAAGCCGCGGAAGCTGCCGGTGGTCCCTTCCGCGTGCGGGCCGCGCCCCGACGGGCCGGCGGGCCCGACCACGACCAGCAGGTCGGGGCGGGCGGCGGCGAGCACGCCGACGGCCTCGGCGCAGGCGTCCCGTACGGCATCGAGCTCGGGGGCGGCTCCGGCGGCGACCTCGGGCACCAGCAGGGGCGGGCAGGGGCAGACTGCGGCGGCGACAAGCATGGGGGGCAGCGTACTGCGTGGCCCCGGGGCTCCGCCGCCGCGTCCCTCCGGGTCAGTCGCAGCCGCAGCCGGGGGCCGCGGCGGGCAGCGGCGCGGGGGCCCCGATGCCCGGCAGCCCGAGCATCACTCCGGCGGGCTTGGCGGCCTCGGCGGCGTTGCGCTTCTCCCAGGCGTCCCCGGCGCGGGTGCGCCGCACGGCGGCCGGGGCGCCCTCGGCGAGCAGGTGGTGCGGGGCGGCGTAGGTGATCTCGACGGTCACCACGTCGCCGGGGCGCACCTCCTCGTCCGGCTTGGTGAAGTGGACCAGGCGGTTGTCGGGGGCACGGCCGGAGAGGCGGTGGGTGGCGCCGTCCTTGCGGCCCTCGCCCTCCGCGACCATGACCTCCAGGGTCCGGCCGATCTGCTTCTTGTTCTCCTCCCAGGAGATCTCCTCCTGGAGCGCCGACAGCCGCATGTAGCGCTCCTGCACGACCTCCTTGGGGATCTGGTCCGCCATCTCGGCGGCGGGCGTCCCGGGGCGCTTGGAGTACTGGAAGGTGAAGGCGTTGGCGAACCGCGCCTCGCGGACCGTGTGCATGGTCTGCTCGAAGTCCTCCTCGGTCTCGCCGGGGAAGCCCACGATGATGTCGGTGGAGATGGCGGCGTCCGGCATCGCGGCGCGCACCTTCTCGATGATGCCCAGGAAGCGTTCCTGCCGGTAGGAGCGGCGCATCGCCTTGAGGACGGTGTCGGAGCCCGACTGGAGCGGCATGTGGAGCTGCGGCATCACGTTCGGGGTCTCGGCCATCGCCGCGATCACGTCGTCCGTGAAGTCGCGGGGGTGCGGCGAGGTGAAGCGGACCCGCTCCAGCCCCTCGATCCGCCCGCAGGCGCGGAGCAGCTTGGAGAACGCCTCGCGGTCGCCGATGTCGGAGCCGTACGCGTTCACGTTCTGGCCGAGCAGGGTGATCTCCGAGACGCCCTCGGCGACCAGGGCCTCGATCTCGGCGAGGATGTCGCCGGTGCGGCGGTCCTTCTCCTTGCCGCGGAGCGCGGGGACGATACAGAAGGTGCAGGTGTTGTTGCAGCCGACGGAGATCGAGACCCACGCCGCGTACGCGGACTCGCGGCGGGTGGGGAGCGTGGAGGGGAACGCCTCCAGGGATTCGGCGATCTCGATCTGCGCCTCCTCCTGGATGCGGGCGCGCTCCAGCAGCACGGGCAGCTTGCCGATGTTGTGCGTGCCGAAGACGACGTCGACCCAGGGGGCCCGCTGGACGATGGTGTCGCGGTCCTTCTGCGCCAGGCAGCCGCCGACGGCGATCTGCATGCCGGGGCGCCTGGTCTTCATCGGAGCGAGGCGGCCGAGGTTCCCGTAGAGCTTGTTGTCGGCGTTCTCCCGGACCGCGCAGGTGTTGAAGACGACGACGTCGGCGTCGCCGTCCGAGCCCTCGGCGGCCCGTACGTACCCGGCGCCCTCCAGCAGCCCGGACAGCCGCTCGGAGTCGTGGACGTTCATCTGGCACCCGTAGGTGCGCACCTCGTACGTCTTCAAACCGTCCACTACTCCACCAGCCACGTCGTTGCCGCTCACCCGTCAAGGGTAAGGGCTGCGCCGACCGCCCCCGTGTGGGATACCCGGCCGCCGGGCGACGGCCCTGGTCATCGCGGGGACGGGCTGGCAGGATCGCGCCATGCTCCAGGCCCTCTCCCGCGTCGGCGGACGACGTGTTCTCCAGGCGTGCGCCGCCGTCGTCGTCGTGTCCGGGCTGCTGCTGTGGTGGCTGGCGCCGTTCGGGACGCCCGCGCCGACCGGCACGCTGACCTTCAGCACCGGTGTGCGCAGCGGCGTCTACCAGCGCTACGGCGAGCGTCTGATGGGGGACCTCGCCCGCGACCTGCCCAAGGTGTCGATAGAACTGCAGACCAGCGAGGGTTCGCAGCAGAACATCGCGCGGGTGGCGACCGGCCGGGCGGACTTCACCATCGCCACCGCCGACGCCCTCGCCACCTATCTGCGTGACGGCAAGCCCGGCGCCAACACGCTGCGGGGCTGTGTGCGGCTGTACGACGACTACATCCAGCTGGTCGTGCCGCGCGACTCCGATGTGCGCCGGGTCGCCGATCTGCGCGGCAAGCGGGTCGGGGTGGGGCAGGAGGGCTCGGGGGTCCGGCTGGTCGCCGACCGGCTGATGACGGCGGCGGGGCTCGACCCCGCGCACGACGTGACGCCGGTGCCCTCGGGCATCGACACCATGCCCGCGGAGCTGGAGAGCGGGCGGCTGGAGGCCTTCTTCTGGTCCGGCGGGCTGCCCACCACCGCCGTGCAGGAGCTGTCGAACAGGTACCGGATCCGGCTGGTGCCGCTGGAGGCCGCGCTGGTCAAGGAGCTCCAGGCGGCGGGCGGCTCCGCGCGCTACTACCGTTCGGCCACAATGCCCGCCGACGCGTACCGCAATGTCCAGCAGGGCCAGGCGGTGCCGACGGTCGCGGTCGCCAATGTGCTGGTGACCACGGAGCGTTCGAACGCGGCGCTGACCGAGGCGTTCACCCGGACCGTGATCGACAGCCGGGACCGGATCGGGCGCGAGGTGCACGCGGCGCAGCTGGTGGACCTGCGGACCGCGATCTACACCGATCCGCTGCCGCTGCACGAGGGTGCCAGCCGCTACTACCGCTCGGTCAAGCCCTGACCCGGCTCAGGACCTGTCGTTCGGGCCGTTGCGGGGCACCGTGACCGTCACGCGCAGCCCGTGCGGTGCGTTGGCCGCGTAGCCGACGGAGCCGCCGCCGGCCGCCAGGAGCGCCTGGGCGATGGAGAGGCCGAGACCGGAGCCCTGGATGTTCTGGTGCCGGGTGCTGCGCCAGAAGCGGTCGCCGATCCGGTCCATCTCCTGCGGGGTGAGGCCGGGGCCGTGGTCGGCGACGACGACCGTGACGGCGTCGGGGCCGGCCGCGACGGTGACGACGACCTCCTCCCTCGCCGGGGTGAACTTCAGGGCGTTGTCGACGATCGCGTCCAGGGCGCTGGAGAGCGCGATGGGGTCCGTCCAGGCGGTGACCGCGGCCGGGCCGTCCACCCGGAGCCGTACGCCCTTCTCCTCGGCGACCGGGCGCCAGGACGCGACCCGCTCCGCGGTGAGCGCGCCGATGTCCGTGAGCTGGAGGTCGGCCGCGGCGTGCTCGGCCAGGGCGAGGTCGAGCAGGTCGTCGAGGACCTGGCCCAGGCGCTTGCCCTCGGTGCGCACGGAGGCGATCTCCTCGTTGCCCTCGGGCAGTTCGAGCGCGAGGAGCTCGATCCGCAGCAGCAGCGCGGCGAGGGGGTTGCGCAACTGGTGCGAGGCGTCGGCGACGAAGGCGCGCTGCTGCTCCAGCACGGTCTCGACGTTGTCGGCCATCTCGTTGAACGACCGGGCCAGCCGTCTGAGTTCCGGCGGTCCGCCGGAGGACACCACCCGCGAGCGCATCCGCCCGCTGGCGATGTCGTGGGTGGCCGCGTCCAGGGTCCGCACCGGCAGCAGCACCCAGCCGGTGAGCCGTATCGCGGCGCCCACCGCCACCAGCATCGCGACCGCCTCGCCCGCCGCGATGAGCAGCCAGCCGCGCAGGGTGCGGGCGCGCAGCTCGTCGGTGGGCGAGTCGAGGACCACGACGGCGACGACGTCGCCGTCCCGTACGACGGGTGAGGCGACGACGACCCGGCCGTCCTGCCAGGGCCAGACCTGCGGCGGATCGTGGCTGCGCCGGCCGAGCAGGGCCTCCTTGAACGCCTCGCGCCCCTCCCCCTCGATCGGGAGCTGCCAGGCGGCGGGGGCCTTGGCCATGGCGGAGTCGTCGCGGTAGAAGACCCCGGCGCGGATGCCGTAGACCGCTGCGTAGATGTCGAGTTCGTTGCGCAGGGTGCGGCGGCGCTCGTCGTATCCGGCGCCGCGCTCGGTGATGAACTGCGCGAGCGCGGCGAACCGCGCCGTGTCGTCGATGCGGTCGATGACGACCCGCTGCTGCTGGGCCGCCGCCACGCTCACGGCCAGCGGGAAGCCGAGGGCGAGCAGCACGGCCGCCATGAGCACGATGAGCAGGGGAAGGAGCCGGGTGCGCACCTGGGACGTACGCCTCTACGCGGACGGGGCGACGAGCCGGTAGCCGACCCCGCGCACCGTCTCGATCAGCGCGGGCAACCGCAGCTTGGACCTCAGGGAGGCCACGTGCACTTCCAGCGTGCGCCCCGTCCCCTCCCAGCTGGTCCGCCACACCTCGCTGATGATCTGCTCCCGGCGGAACACCACGCCGGGCCGCTGGGCGAGCAGCGCGAGCAGGTCGAACTCCTTGCGGGTGAGCTGGACCTCGGCCCCGTCGACGCTGACCCGTCGGGTCGGCAGCTCGATCCGCACATGGCCCAGGAGCAGTGCGGCGACGGGCGTCGAGGCGGTGTCCTCGCCGCTGGTCTTGCGCCGGCTGACGGCGTGGATGCGGGCGAGGAGTTCGCCGGTGTCGTACGGCTTGACGACGTAGTCGTCGGCGCCGAGGTTGAGGCCGTGGATGCGCGAGCGCACGTCGGAGCGGGCGGTCACCATGATGACCGGGGTGGAGGTCCGCTTGCGGATCTTCCCGCACACCTCGTAGCCGTCCTGGTCGGGCAGGCCGAGGTCGAGGAGGACCACGCCGAACGGCTCCGTCTCGGGGGGCAGCAGCGCCTGGAGCGCCTCCTCGCCGCTGCGCGCGTGCACGACGCGGAAGCCGTGCCGGGCCAGGATGGCGGAGAGGGCCGCGGCGACGTGGTTGTCGTCCTCGACGAGCAGCAGTCTCACGGGCCTCCTCCTTCGGGTATGCCGATGCGCGGGGTGCCGGTGCGGGCCGGCGGACGATCGGTGCGGTCTCGGTACGTTCCCCGTCACTTCCCCGTACCGGGGTGTTCCACGTCAGGACGTACCAGGGCATCCACTCCGATGAGAGGCTGCCCCGTCAAGGCCCGCCCGCCGCTTCCGGCCATCTGTTATGCAGCCGGTACGCCGGGGAAGCGGCCGGGGGTCGCTCCTTCACGCCCCGTGTCCGTCCGCCCCCGGATCGTTGTCCTCATCGTTATCCTCAATTTCCGCTCAGATGTAATGACGGTGGTAGCACCGCCTCCCTATGGTCCTTCCAACCGAGGAGGACGGAGCAAGAGGCCGATGAGCGGAGATTCAGTCACGAAGGGCGCCGAGGACGCCACGCCCGCGGCGGACGACCTTGTCGTACTGAGCAACATCAACAAGCACTTCGGCGCGCTGCATGTGCTCCAGGACATCGATCTGACCATTGCCCGCGGCGAGGTCGTGGTCGTCATCGGGCCGTCCGGGTCCGGGAAGTCGACGCTGTGCCGCACGATCAACCGCCTGGAGACGGTCGACTCGGGCGCCATCACGATCGACGGCAAGCCGCTGCCCCAGGAGGGCAAGGAGCTGGCGAGGCTGCGTGCCGATGTCGGCATGGTCTTCCAGTCGTTCAATCTCTTCGCGCACAAGACGGTGCTCGAGAACGTGATGCTGGGCCAGATCAAGGTCCGCAGGACCGACAAGAAGGCCGCCGAGGAGAAGGCCCGTTCGCTCCTGGAGCGGGTGGGTGTGGCCACGCAGGCCGACAAGTACCCCGCCCAGCTCTCCGGCGGACAGCAGCAACGTGTGGCCATCGCGCGGGCGTTGGCGATGGACCCGAAGGTGATCCTCTTCGACGAGCCGACGTCGGCGCTCGACCCGGAGATGATCAACGAGGTGCTGGAGGTCATGCAGCAGCTCGCGCGGGACGGCATGACGATGGTCGTCGTCACCCATGAGATGGGCTTCGCGCGCTCGGCCGCGAACCGGGTCGTCTTCATGGCCGACGGAAAGATCGTCGAAGAGGCCACGCCCGACCAGTTCTTCAGCAACCCGCGCAGCGACCGGGCCAAGGACTTCCTGTCGAAGATCCTGCACCACTGATCGCTCCCGCGCCCACCGGCCCCGCACCGGCTGATCACTCACATCGCGTCAACCTAGGGAAATCCACCATGCAGCTTCGTAAGGTCACCGCCGCCTCGGCCGCCGTGCTCGCTCTCGCCGTCACCGCCACCGCCTGTGGTTCCGACAAGGACGGCGGCTCGGGCGACAGCAAAAAGATCACCATCGGCATCAAGATCGACCAGCCCGGCCTCGGCCTGAAGACCCCGGACGGCAAGTACACCGGTTTCGACGTCGACGTCGCCACGTACGTCGCCAAGGAGCTCGGCTACGACGCCAAGGACATCGTCTTCAAGGAGACCAAGAGCGCCGACCGCGAGACCGCGATCGACCGCGGTGACGTGAAGTTCATCGCCGCCTCCTACTCGATCAACGACGAGCGTCTGAAGAAGGTCGACTTCGCGGGCCCGTACCTCCTCGCCCACCAGGACATCCTGGTCCGCGCCGACGACGACTCGATCAAGTCGCCCGCCGACCTGAACAACAAGAAGCTGTGCTCGGTCACCGGCTCGACCTCCGCGCAGAACGTCCACGACAAGCTGGCGCCGAAGGCCCAGCTCCAGGAGTACGGCGGCTACTCGGAGTGCCTGACCGGCCTGGAGAACAAGGTCATCGACGCCCTGACGACCGATGACAGCATCCTGGCGGGCTACGCCTCGCAGAAGGAGTTCCAGGGCAAGTTCAAGCTGGCCGGCTTCAAGATGACCAACGAGAACTACGGCATCGGTCTGAAGAAGGGCGACGCCGACCTCAAGAAGAAGATCAACGACGCGCTCACCAAGATGGTCTCGGACGGTTCGTGGGACAAGGCCGTGAAGGACAACTTCGGCCCGGCGAACTACAAGAACGAGCCCGCCCCGAAGATCGGCAACATCGTCAAGTGATGCAGGGCTGACCGGGCGCGCCGTCCCTGAACGGCGGCGCGCCGTGCCCTCCGACACGCGGAAGCGCGGGAGATCGTGTTCGACTTTCTTGAAGGTTATGACCTGCTGGGGGCCTTCTGGGTGACGGTGCAGCTCACCGTCCTCTCCGCCCTCGGCGCCCTGATATGGGGAACGCTACTGGCCGGAATGAAGGTCAGCCCGGTCCCCCTGATGCGCGGCTTCGCCACCGCGTACGTGAACGTGGTCCGGAACATTCCGCTGACCGTGCTCATCGTGTTCTCGTCGCTCGGGCTGTACCAGACGCTGGCCATCTCGCTCGGTGCCGACACCGTCGACACCATCAACTTCCGGCTGGCCGTGCTCGCCCTGGTCGCCTACACGGCCGCCTTCGTCTGCGAGGCGCTGCGCTCCGGCATCAACACCGTGCCGGTCGGCCAGGCCGAGGCCGCGCGTGCGCTCGGGCTGAGCTTCACCCAGGTACTGCGGCTGATCATTCTTCCCCAGGCGTTCCGTGCGGTGGTCAATCCGTTGTCCAACGTACTGATCGCGCTGACGAAGAACACCACGGTCGCCTCCGCGATCGGCGTCGCCGAGGCCTCGTACCTGATGAAGGGCATGATCGAGAACGAGGCCCAGCTGATCCTTATCTCGCTGGTCTTCGCGTTCGGCTTCGTCGTCCTGACCCTCCCGACCGGCCTGATCCTCGGCTGGGTGAGCAAGAAGGTGGCGGTGAAGCGATGAGCTCCGTCCTCTACGACGCCCAGGGGCCGCGCGCCAAGCAGCGCAACATCCTCTACACGGTGCTGTTCGTGCTGGCCGCCGCAGCCGTGGTGTGGTGGGTCTACACCAGCCTGGACGAGAAGCACCAGCTCGACTGGATCAAGTGGAAGCCCTTCTTCACCAGCATCCAGCCGTGGGAGACGTACATCTGGCCGGGGCTCCAGAACACGCTCAAGGCGGCGTTCTTCGCCCTGCTCATCGCACTGCCGCTGGGTGCCCTGTTCGGTGTGGGCCGACTGTCGGACCACCGCTGGGTACGGGTTCCGGCCGGAATCGTCGTGGAGCTCTTCCGCGCCGTGCCGGTGCTGATCCTGATGATCGTGGCGAACGCGGTGTACGCGGAGTACACCACCATCGACACCGATGTGCGCCCGCTGTACGCCGTGGTGACCGGTCTGGTGCTGTACAACTTCTCGGTGCTCGCCGAGATCGTGCGGGCCGGGATCGAGACCCTGCCCAAGGGCCAGGCGGAGGCCGCCAAGGCCCTCGGCATGCGCAAGAGCCAGATCATGATGTCCGTGCTGCTTCCGCAGGCGGTGACGGCCATGCTGCCGGCGATCGTCAGCCAGCTCGTCGTCATCATGAAGGACACCGCGCTCGGCGGCGCCATGATGACCTTCAGTGAGCTGCTGGCCTCGGTCCGTCCGATGAGCGCGAACTACGGTGCCAACACCATCGCGTGCTTCACGATCGTCGCGGTGATCTTCGTACTGGTGAACTTCGCGCTCACCTCCTTCGCCGGCTGGCTGGAGCGGTGGCTCCGGCGCGCGAAGAAGAACAAGGGCACCGCGCCGGGGGGCGCGTCCCCGACTGTCGGCGAGCCGTCGCTCATCGCCGACGAAGGACACGCAGCCTGACGTTCCGTCGTGTGCTGTGCCCGAGGGGCGGTGGCCGGTCGGCCGCCGCCCCTCTGCGCCGTCCGGTGTCGCTTGACGCGGGAACCGGCAGTAGGTTGCATACGTTCTGTGATCGCGCCCCCCGCACCCGCCGCCACACGTCCGCCGCCGCCCGCCGACCCCGTTCCCCGCGCATTCCCGGCACCGTCCGTACGGATCCGAGGAGGCGCGCCGTGGAGCCGGTGATCGTCGTCGGCGCCGGGCCGGTCGGCCTCGCGCTGTCGCTGGCGCTCGCGGCGCAGGGGGTGCGCTGTGTGCTGCTCGACGAGGACGCGGGCAAGGACGAGACCCGGCCCGCGCGCACCGTGGTGCTGCGCGAGGACACCGCCGCACTGGTGGAGCGGCTGGGCTGCAAGGCGCTGGAGCAGGAGGGCCTGCGCTGGTCGGGGTGGCGGTCGATGCGCCGCAAGCAGCTGGTGCGCGAGCTGACGCTCGGCGAGGCCGCACCCGGGGAGGACAGGATCCCGGCCCCCGTCCATCTGCCGCAGCACGTCCTGACCCGCGGGCTGCGGGACGCGGTCACCGCGCAGGAGCTCGTGCAGGTGGTCCCGTACAGCCGGATCGACACGCTGGAGCAGGACGCGACCGGCGTCACGGTGCACACCAGGGAGCCCAACGCGACCTGGTGGCGCGGGAGTTACCTGGTGGGCTGCGACGGCTCCCGGTCCACCGTCCGCAAGCTCCTCGACATCCGGTTCCCCGGGCGCACGGCGGTGGAGCGGCATGCCGTCGCGGCACTGCGCACCGAACTTCCCTGGCCGGGGCAGGCCGTGCTGCACCGGCTGCCCCCGTGGCGCAGCGGCGGCGACGAGGTGACGGCGCGTCCGCTGCCGGACGGCGTCTGGCGGCTGGACTGGCTGCTTCCGCCGCGCGGCGGACTGGTCACGCCGGACGCCCTGATCACCCGGGTCCGGGACACCCTGGCGGGCTGGTGCGGCGAGACACCGCCGTACGAGTTGCTGGACACGGGCGTGTACACCCTGCACCACCGGCTGGCCCTGCGCTGGCGGGCCGGCCGGGCGTTCCTCGCCGGGGACGCCGCCCATCTGCTGGGCGCGCTGGGCACACAGGGGCTCGACGAGGGGCTGCGCGACGTCGAGAACCTGGCCTGGAAGCTGGCGGAGGCATGGCACCACGGCGCCGGTGACGTGCTGCTCGACAGCTATCAGGCCGAGCGCCGGACCGCGGTCGCCGCCCGGCTGCGCGCCGCGGACCAGTCACTGCCGATACTGCGCGGCGGCGGAGGGCTGCGGACGCTGGTTCCGGGCAGCTCCCGGGGACACGACTCGCTGCTCACCGACGGTCATCTGGGCTGCGGCCCGCTCGGCGCGCCCCCTTCGTACTCCTCTTCACCTCTCGCGCCCGCGCGTACGGAGGCGCACGTCTCCGTACGTACGCCCCCCGGTGCGCCGGTGACCGATGTGCGGGTCACCGCTCCCGACGGCACGACGGCGCGGCTGAGGGAGCGGCTGGGGCAGGGGCGGCTGCTGGTGGTGCTGGTGGCGCCCGGTACCGGAGTGTGGGACCGACGCCACTGGATGACGGCCGGAGTCATGCCCCGCCTGGTCGAGGCCGTAGACGCGCTGCCGATGAAGGGGGAGCTGCTGGTGACCGAGAGCTACCCCGGGGCGTCGGCCCACACCGTCCTGCTGGTGCGGCCGGACGGCCACCTGGTCACGTCGTTCGGCGGCGTGCGGCCGCAGGAGCTCTCCGCGGCGGCGGAGGCGGTACGCGGCGGAGCAATGGCCGACTCCGTACGCCCTGACCAGACTGCGAACATCAATTGACCGCCGCAGGCGCGCGTGGTGTACTCCGGAACGTGACCGACACCGATGTGCGCCTGTGGCGGAGGGTCCATATGGACCTGGTCCGCTATGCGGGCTGCGTGTGTCGTCCGTCCTGCTGAATCGCCTTTCCGCTGCCCCGCCGTGCGTGCTGCCCGCCGCGCGGACGGGCACCCTCGCGAACCTTCAGGACGGTCTCCGTGTCTTCCTCTTCGTCACCTTCCGTAACCATGCCCGCGTCCGGTTCGGCCCCCGCAGCCGCTTCTGCTTCTGCTGCGGCTTCTGTTCCTCCTGCGGCTTCCGCGGCCTCCGTGCCCCGGCCGGCGTCGGGTCCTGCCGCCGGGGGCGCCGACACCGCGACCGGTGCGGGCCCGACGGCTGCGGAGCTCCTCGATTTCGTCCGCCGCGTCGCCGCCGATCCCGCGACGGTGGCCTCGCTCCCCCTCGACCCCGAGGATCGGACCTGGGTCCGGCTCGACGGCCCCGGTGGCAGTGAGGCCTGGCTGATCGGCTGGCCGCCGGGGACCGGTACCGGCTGGCACGACCACGCCGACTCGGTCGGTGCCTTCACCACGGCGACGGGCACGCTCAGAGAACGCTCTCTGGCCGCGCGGCTGCCCACCGACGGCTGGAAGACCCTCGAACTGACCGAGGGAATCGACCGCTCACGGGAGCTGCCCACCGGCCGGGGCCGCGCGTTCGGCCGCCACCACGTCCATGAGGTGCTGAACGAGTCGGCCACGGAGCACGCCGTCTCCGTCCACGCGTACTACCCGCCGCTGCCGCGCATCCGGCGCTACAGCCGCACGGGTGATCTGCTCCGGCTGGAGCAGATCGAGCAGCCGGAGGACTGGCGATGAGCGACGGGGTGAGCGACGACGGCATCCGACGGGACGGTACGGAGCCGGTCGGTATCGACGAGCTGCTCGAACGGGTCCGGTCTCGGTTCGACAGGGTCGGTCCGCACGAGGCGGCGGCAGCCGCCTCCGACGGGGCGCTGCTCGTGGACATCCGGTACGCGGAGCTGCGGGAACGGGACGGGCTGATCCCGGGGGCACTGGTCGTCGAGCGCAACGAGCTGGAGTGGCGACTCGATCCGCAGGGCAGCCACCGGGCCCGGCAGGCCGTGAGCCACGATCTCCCGATCGTGGTCATCTGCAACGAGGGGTACGCGTCGAGCCTGGCAGCGGCGTCCCTGCACCAACTGGGTCTGCACCGGGCGACGGACCTGATCGGCGGCTTCCAGGCCTGGCGCGCGGCAGGCCTGCCCGTCGTCGGGACGTGAGAACCGGGACGTGAGGGTCGGGGCCCGGAAGCCGGTGCACGGGGGCCGAGGTCCGGCAGGCGGAGGCCGACAGGTGAGGGGCGGAAGGCCGGGGGGCTGGTACGCGGAGCGGTGCGGGTCGGGCCCTGGAGCCCGGCCCGTTCCGCATACGGACCCCTTCGAGGCCCTTCGGGTCCCTTCACCAACCTGGTCCGGTCCCGATATGCGCCCGGCTCGTCCATCCGTTCCCTGCCTCCTCCCCCTTCGTCGCCGTCGGGACTACCTCCATTTGCCGTCGGCCGTTCCCCCTTGGTCGCACCGACACACCCGAACGCCTCGCTCCGGTGGAGCGATCCCCTTCCCCGACCGACATTCACCTCGACGCCAAGGACCGACATGACGGAGACCACGCACCCATGCCGACCCCCGCCCCCGCTCTCCCCCTCACCCCCGACCAGCTGGACGCCCACGCGGCCCGCCTCCATGACACCGAGGCATGGCAGCAGATCGTCAACGGCTGGGGCATCACGGCCCCCGACCCCCTATGCCCGGACACCGCCCCTGGCCCCGGACCGTCCGCTTCCCCGGAACACCGGCCCGCCGACTGGCGGGATCTGCTGTCCGTTCCGGTCGAACGGCTCATCGCCGAATCCGTCCGCGCCCTGCCCGCTACCGCACCGCGCGAACGGCCGCTGCCCGGCCGTCTGGGTGCGGTCCTCCCCGACCGGCTCCACTCCTGGCGGCGCATCGGCCGACCGGATGTGCCGCCCTCCGTCCATCTCGCCCACGCACGGGAGATCCTCACCGAGTGGGGCTGGCAGAACACCCCGTACCGGCTCCGCAACGCCCGTGGCGCCCGGTGTGTCTGCGGCGCCCTGCTCACCGCGCACCGACTGGGCTACGGTTCCCTCGACACTGTGGACCGGGCCGGTGCCTGGCTCATCACCGAACTCCGCGCCCGGGGCTGGACCGGGCTGATCGGCCCCTGGAACCGCTACCCCGGCCGCACCGCCGCGGACGCGCTCGCCCTGATCGACGCCACCATCACCCGCGCCGCCCGCGCCGGGCAATGACCATCGCCGTTCCTCCCGTGCTCGGCCGCTCCCACGCCCCTCGGCCCGCGCGCTCTCCCCCTCGCACCACCTCACGGCCGGGCACGCATGATCAGGCCAGGTCGGGTCCAGCCCTGCCAGATCGGGTCCGACCCGGCCCGGTCAGAAAGGCTCGTCCAACCCCTCCGTGTCCTCCCCCTCCTCCTCAAGCGCCTGCCGCACCACGCGCAGGGCCATGCCCTCCCCGTACCCCTTGCGCGCGAGCATGCCCGCCAAACGGCGCAGTCGCTTGTCGCGCTCCAGGCCCCGGGTGGACCGGAGCTTCCGCGCGACCAGCTCCCGGGCGGTGGCCTCCTCCTGCTCGGAGTCCAGCTGCCCGAGGGCTTCGTCGATGACCGCCGCGTCCACCCCCTTGGTACGCAGCTCGCGGACGAGGGCCCGGCGGGCCAGGCCCCGGCCGTGGTGCCGGGACTCCACCCAGGCGTCCGCGAACGCCGCATCGTCGATCAGCCCGACATCCTCGAAGCGTGAGAGGACTTCCTCCGCCGCCTCGTCCGGGATCTCCCGCTTGCGCAGGGCGTCCGCGAGCTGCTTGCGGGTGCGCGGCGTCCCGGTGAGCAGCCGCAGGCAGATGTTGCGTGCCTGCTCGACCGGGTCTCGCGGCTCCCCCTTCTCGGCCCTCGACGAGGAAGGGGAGCCGCTGCTTCTGGTACGGGAGCGGGTGCTACGGCCCGCCCCCTCGCCGAACCCGGTCTCCGGCTCGTACGCGCCCCCGGACCCGGCCGTGTGCCCGGTGGGAAGACCCTGGCCGGGACCGGTGGACGGGTCGGTGGCATCGGCCGGCCACTCCGTACGACGTGTCACGGCACAGGCCCTAGCTCTTGGCCGCCGCTGTCTTGGCCGGCTTGGCCTTGCCGGCCGGGGCCGCCGCCTTCGCGCTGTCGGCCGGAGCAGCCGCACCGGCCGCCGGCTCCGCGCCGGACCCGGCCTCCTCGGGCCTGACACCGATGCCCAGCTTCACCAGGATCTTCTTCTCGATCTCGTTGGCGAGATCGGGGTTGTCCTTGAGGAAGTTGCGGGCGTTCTCCTTGCCCTGGCCGAGCTGGTCGCCCTCGTACGTGTACCAGGCTCCCGCCTTGCGGACGAAGCCGTGCTCCACGCCCATGTCGATCAGACCGCCCTCACGGCTGATGCCCTGGCCGTAGAGGATGTCGAACTCGGCCTGCTTGAAGGGCGGCGCGACCTTGTTCTTGACGATCTTGACGCGGGTGCGGTTGCCGACGGCGTCGGTGCCGTCCTTCAGCGTCTCGATGCGACGGATGTCCAGGCGGACCGAGGCGTAGAACTTGAGCGCGCGGCCACCGGTCGTGGTCTCCGGCGAGCCGAACATCACACCGATCTTCTCGCGGAGCTGGTTGATGAAGATCGCGGTGGTCTTGGACTGGTTGAGCGCGCTGGTGATCTTACGGAGCGCCTGGCTCATCAGACGGGCCTGGAGACCCACGTGCGAGTCACCCATCTCGCCCTCGATCTCGGCACGCGGCACGAGCGCCGCGACGGAGTCGATGACGATCAGGTCGAGGGCGCCGGAGCGGACCAGCATGTCCACGATCTCCAGGGCCTGCTCACCGTTGTCCGGCTGCGACAGGATGAGGCTGTCGATGTCGACACCGAGCTTCTTCGCGTACTCGGGGTCGAGGGCGTGCTCCGCGTCGATGAAGGCGACCGAGCCGCCCAGCTTCTGCGCGTTCGCCACCGCGTGCAGCGTCAGCGTCGTCTTGCCGGAGGACTCCGGCCCGTACACCTCCACCACACGGCCGCGCGGCAGGCCGCCGACCCCGAGGGCCACGTCGAGGGCGGTCGACCCGGTGGGGATCACTTCGATGGGCTCGTTCGGCCGCTCGCCGAGGCGCATCACCGCGCCCTTGCCGAATTGCCGTTCAATCTGTGCGAGTGCGGCGTCCAGCGCCTTCTCGCGGTCGGTTCCTGCCATGGGTTCCACCCGATTTGCTTGAGTCGATCGCTTCACGTCAAAGACGCTAACCCCTGCCACTGACAATGGGCCTCGACGTCCTCCCGGCCTGTGGATAACTCTGCGGCCGGGCCCGGGAAACCCCGGCCGGAATCCCATGAGAATAGATGTTCGATTTTAGTGTCAAGCGCACCACGCCGCCCCGGCCGTGCGAGGCCCCGGGTGCCGGGGGAGCAGCGGCCCCGCGCTCCTCCCGGCTCCACCGCGACGGGCCTCAGGCGCTCTCCGGCGCCTCCCGGCCTCCGGTACCGCTTCCACCGCCCGCCTCCCCGGTGCCCGTCTCCCCGTCCGGGGCCCGCCACGAACGGCGCAGCCGGGTGAGCAACGACTCTCCCCGGCGCCGGTTCGGACCGTGCATCCGCGGATCGTCCGTGACGTCGTAGCGCTTCACGTACGCGCCGAGGAAGGCCTGGAGCGTGGCGACGGCCGGAATCGCGATCAGCGCGCCCACGGCGCCCATCAGCGCCGTCCCCGCAATGACCGACCCGAAGGCGACCGCCGGATGGATGTCGACCGTCCTGGAGGTGAGCTTGGGCTGCAGGCCGTAGTTCTCGAACTGCTGGTAGATCACGACGAAGCCGAGCACCCACAGCGCGTACCAGGGGTCGACGGTGAACGCGATCAGCATGGGCAGGGCGCCCGCCAGGTACGTACCGATCGTGGGGACGAACTGGGAGACGAGCCCGACCCACACGGCCAGCGCGGGCGCGTAGGGGACCCCGAGGACCACCAGCAGGACGTAGTGCGCGATCCCCGAGATGAGGGCCATGAGACCGCGTGAGTAGAGGTACCCGCCGGTCTTGTCGACCGCGATCTCCCAGGCCCGCAGGACCTCCGCCTGCCGGGCGGGCGGCAGCACGGAGCACAGGGCCCGCCGCAGCCTGGGGCCGTCGGCCGCGAAGTAGAACGAGAACAGGGCGATCGTCAGCAGCCGGAACAGCCCGCCCAGCACGGTGGTGGATATGTCGAGCACTCCGGTCGCGCTGTTCTGGACGTACTTCTGCAGCCAGTCGGAGTGGAGCAGGCTGTCCTGGACCTCGACCCGGGAGAGGTCGGTGCGGAAGGTCTGGTTGACCCAGTTGATCACCGAGTCCAGGTACTTCGGGAACCCCTCGACCATGTCGACGATCTGGCCCGCGAGCATCGAGCCGAGCAGCACGACGAAGCCCACTCCGGCGATCATCACCACGAGGAAGACCAGGAAGGTGGCGAGGCCGCGGCGCATGCCGCGTGCCGACATCCGGCTCACCGCCGGCTCGATGGCGAGCGCCAGGAAGAACGAGATCAGGATGTTGATGAGCAACCCGATGAGCTGGTCGAAGGCCCAGCTGCCCAGCCGGTAGCAGGCGTAGAGCGCCAGGGCGAGCACCATGGCGCGCGGCAGCCACGCGGGCATGCGCGCCGTCGCGCCGCCGGCCGGCGCAGCAGATGGCGCGGCGGGCGGGACGGATGGGGTGGAGGTCGATCGGGTCTGTGCTGTCTCGTCTGTCGGTGCCACTCCACCAGTCTCACCCACCGCGGTGACGAACGACTGCCAGCCCCGGACAACGGCACGGGTCCGGCCGCCGGCCGGCCGGGGTCAGCGCTGGTCGGCGGGGATGCCGACCGCGGCGCAGACGCCGCGCCAGACGTCCTTGGTCTCCCATCCGGAGGCAAGTGCCTGGTGGACGGTCTGCCCGCCGAGCTCGGCCATCACATGATCGCGCGCGAAGGAGTCGGCGTACGCCGCGCCGAAGTGGTCTGCCATCCGTTCCCAGAAAATCGTCAACCGCATGACCTCAGTATCCCGCTCCTGAGAGTGCAGCCGGGCCGCTACGTCTTGTCGAGAGCGCTTACCGCCCTACGGTCGGTCCATGGCTGGAACAGGAACAAGTCCCCTCAACCGTGCCGAGCGGTTCATCTGGCTCACGGCCCGCGTCCTGGAGCAGCGGCGGTTCGCGCACCACTTCCTGGAAGGCGGTGCGGACGCCGTGGAGACCGCGCTCGCCGCCTATCTGAACGAGGACGGCGGGTACGGGCACGGGCTCGAACCCGATCTGCGCGGCCCCGTCAGTCAGCCGCTGCACACCGCGCACGCGCTCAATGTGCTGGATTCCATCGGGCGCTGCGACGGACTGCGGGTGGAGCGGGTCTGCCGGTTCCTCACCGAGGTGTCGACCAAGGAGGGGGCGCTTCCCGCCCTTCTGCCGGCGCAGCGCGGCTATCCCGCCGCCCCCTTCATCCCGATCGTCGACCACCCTCCGGCGGAGCTGCTGGCCACCGGCCCCGTCGTCGGGCTCCTGCACCGCAACGCGGTCTGGCACGCCTGGCTGTTCAGGGCCACCGACTTCTGCTGGGCCGCGGTGGAGGCCCTGGACCGCTCGCATCCGTACGAGATCGAGGCGGCACTCGCCTTCCTGGACGGCGCCCCGGACCGGGCGCGGGCCGAGGCCGCGGCCGACCGGCTCGGGCGCCTGGTGCGCGACCAGCGGCTCGTGGTGCTGGATCCGGAACGGCGCGCGGAGTACCCCGTGGCGGCCGGCTACGCGCCGGGTGAGCAGCACTTTCCGTACGACTACGCCCGTACTCCCGATTCCCTCGCCCGTCGCTGGTTCACCGACGAGGAGCTGTCCCGCTCGCTCGACCATCTCGCGGCCGAGCAGCAGGCCGACGGCGGCTGGCCGGTCAACTGGCGGCAGTGGGCCCCGGGGACCGCGCTGGAGGGGCGGCCCCTCGTGACCCTCCGGGCCCTCCTGACGCTGCGCGCCCACGGACGTGACCTCGGCTGAGCCGCCACCGGTTCCGCCCGGCCATGCATGGCCGGGCGGAACCTCTCGGTCCGCCGCATGCGGCCCTACCCGAGGGCGCGTACCCCGGCGGTGACGGCGACCGCGGCGCCCACGACCACCAGGAAGGGGGCGCGCAGGATCAGCGCGACCGCCGCCGCGGCGAGTCCGGCCGCCCTGGCGTCCAGGGTCAGGTGGTGCCCGTCCCCGAAGGTCTGCTGCGCGGTGAGGGCGGCCAGCAGGGCCACGGGCAGCAGCGCCGCGAGCCGCCGGGTGAGCGGGCGTTCGAGTACACCGGCGGGGACCAGCAGCCCGAGCAGTTTGGCGAGGTAGCAGCCCACTGCGGTCAGCGCGATGGCGATCCAGACGTTCACCGGTCCCCCTCCTCGGCGGCGGTTCCCGGGGTGCCGTTCCTCCGGCGCCCGTCCAGGAAGAGGACGACGGGTGCGGCGAGCGCGGCCAGCAGGACGGGGACGCCTGCCGGCAGGACGGGCAGCAGACCGAGCGCGAGGAGCACGGCGATCCCCGCGGTGACGCGTTCGGTGGTGGTCCTCAGCATCGGCGCGAGCAGGGCGAGGAAGACCGCGGGCGACGCCGCGTCCAGCCCCCACGCCTTGGTGTCGCCGAGCGCCTCCGCACCGAGCGCCCCCAGCAGCGTGGTCAGGTTCCACAGCACGTACAGGGTCAGCCCGGTGACGGCGAAGCCGATGCGGGCGGCCCTGCGGGTCGGCTGCGGCAGCGTCACGGCGGTCGTCTCGTCGATGACCCACTGGGCGGCGAACGGGCGGAGCGCCTTCGGGAGTGCCAGCAGCTGCGACAGCCGCAGTCCGTAGAACGAGTTGCGCACGCCGAGGAAGAACGCCCCGGCGGCGGCGGTGTACGGGTTGCCGCCCGCGGCGAGCGCGCCGACGAGCGCGAACTGGGAGGCGCCGGTGAAGACGGCGAGGCTGAGCGCGCAGGTCTGCCACAGGCTCAGTCCCGCCCCGGCCGAGGTCACACCGAAGGCGAAGCCGGAGAGTCCGACGGCGATGCCGACGCCGAGCGCGTCACGGACGACCGCGGCGTCCGGTTTCGCTTCGCCGGGGCCCGGTCCGGTTCCGGAGCCCGCCGTGCCGGGGTCCGGCGCACCGCCCCCGCCTGGAAGTATTGTCTGATCTGCCACGACGCGAACGTTACGTGGGCGGCGCTGGGCGGGGTCACCGAGGACGGTCGGGGCCGTTGTCAGTGGCGGGGTGCACGATGGGGGACATGGCCGGTTCCGCACTCGATTCGTTCTCCCCCGCGACCCGCGGCTGGTTCGCGGGGGCCTTCAGCGCGCCCACCGCCGCGCAGGAGGGCGCCTGGCGCGCGATCTCCGAGGGTTCGGACGTGCTGGTCGTCGCGCCGACCGGATCCGGCAAGACCCTCGCCGCGTTCCTCGCCTCGCTGGACGCGCTGGCGTCCGTACCGCCGCCGGCCGAGGCGAAGAAGCGCTGCCGGGTCCTGTACGTCTCGCCCCTCAAGGCGCTCGCGGTCGATGTCGAGCGCAATCTGCGTTCCCCGCTGACCGGTATCCGCCAGGAGTCGGTGCGGCTCGGGCTGCCCGAGCCGGAGGTGCGGGTGGGCATCCGCTCCGGGGACACCCCGTCCGCGGAGCGCCGCTCGATGGCGGCCCGTCCGCCGGACATCCTGATCACCACGCCCGAATCGCTGTTCCTGATGCTGACCTCCTCGGCCCGGGAGGCGCTGTCCGGGGTCGAGACGGTGATCCTCGACGAGGTGCACGCCGTGGCGGGCACGAAGCGCGGTGCCCATCTCGCGGTCTCCCTGGAGCGTCTCGATGAGCTGCTGCCGCGTCCCGCGCGGCGGATCGGCCTGTCGGCGACGGTCCGCCCGGTCGACGAGGTGGCGCGCTTCCTCTCGCCCCGGCGCAGGGTGGAGATCGTCCAGCCGCCGTCCACGAAACGGTTCGACCTGTCGGTGGTCGTGCCGGTCGAGGACCTGGGGGAGCTCGGCGGCTCCCCCGCCACCGGGCCAGACCAGGCGGCGCAGGCGGACAAGCCGTCGATCTGGCCCCATGTCGAGGAACGGATCGTCGATCTCGTCCAGAAGCACCGCTCCACCATCGTCTTCGCCAACTCCCGCCGCCTCGCCGAGCGGCTGTGCAACCGCCTCAACGAGATCGCGTACGAGCGGCTGACCGGCGAGCCGCTGGCCGAGTCCCACTCCCCCGCCGAGCTCATGGCCGAGTCCGGTGCGGCGAAGGGCGCCCCCGCGCTGCTCGCCCGCGCCCATCACGGCTCGGTCTCCAAGGAGCAGCGCGCCCAGGTCGAGGAGGACCTGAAGGCGGGCCGGCTGCCGGCCGTCGTCGCCACGTCGAGCCTGGAGCTGGGCATCGACATGGGGGCGGTCGACCTCGTGATCCAGGTGGAGTCGCCGCCGTCGGTCGCCTCCGGCCTGCAACGGGTGGGCCGGGCCGGGCATCAGGTCGGCGCGGTCTCCACCGGCGTGGTCTTCCCGAAGTACCGGGGCGACCTGGTGCAGTCGGCCGTGGTCACCGAGCGGATGCGCGAGGGGGCCATCGAGGCGCTCCGCGTCCCGGCCAACCCGCTGGACGTGCTGGCCCAGCAGCTGGTCGCCATGGTCGCCCTGGACAGCTGGCAGGTGGACGAGCTGCTGGCCACGGTCCGCCGCGCCGCGCCCTTCGCCTCGCTGCCCGAGTCCGCGTTCACCGCCGTGCTCGACATGCTGGCCGGCCGCTACCCGTCCGACGCCTTCGCCGAGCTGCGGCCGCGGGTGGTGTGGGACCGGGTGGCCGGTACGGTCACGGGGCGCCCCGGCGCGCAGCGGCTCGCCGTCACCTCCGGAGGGACCATTCCGGACCGGGGGCTCTTCGGGGTCTTCCTCGCCGGTGCCGACCCGAAGAAGGGCGGCGGCCGGGTCGGCGAGCTCGACGAGGAGATGGTCTACGAGTCCCGGGTCGGCGACGTCTTCACGCTCGGCACCACCTCATGGCGGATCGAGGACATCACCCGCGACCGGGTCCTGGTGTCGCCCGCTCCCGGTGTTCCCGGGCGGCTGCCGTTCTGGAAGGGCGACCAGCTGGGCCGTCCGCTGGAGCTGGGGCGCGCCCTGGGGGCGTTCCTCCGCGAGATCGGCGGGCTGCC
Organism: Streptomyces sp. NPDC092952; assembly: GCF_044754785.1. Lineage (NCBI taxonomy): Bacteria > Bacillati > Actinomycetota > Actinomycetes > Kitasatosporales > Streptomycetaceae > Streptomyces > Streptomyces sp. NPDC092952. Next base: position 141,751 of record NZ_JBIVPT010000015.1, read on the forward strand.
GCCCGAGGAGGCGCGGGCGAGGCTGCTCGCCGCCGGTCTCGACTCCTGGGCCGCCGACAACACCCTCTCGTACCTCGACGAGCAGCGCCGGGCCTGCGGTCATGTGCCGGACGACCGGACCATCCTCGTCGAGCGTTTCCGTGACGAGCTGGGTGACTGGCGGGTCGTGGTCCATTCCCCGTTCGGCGCGCAGGTCCACGCCCCCTGGGCGCTCGCGCTGGGCGCCCGCCTCGCCGAGCGCTACGGTCTGGACGCGCAGGTGATGCACGCCGACGACGGCATCGTGCTCCGGCTGCCCGACGCCGACCTCATGGGGCTGGACCTCCTGGACCTCGATCCCCGGGATCCGGACCAGGGGGCGGCCGAGCCCCCGTCACCGGCCTTTTCGTTCGACAGCGACCAACCGCCCGTCGGCGCCGCCGATGTGACGTTCGACCAGGGCGACATCGAGCAGATCGTCACCGATCAGGTCGGCGGCTCGGCCCTGTTCGCCTCCCGGTTCCGCGAGTGCGCGGCCCGCGCCCTGCTGCTGCCGCGCCGCAGCCCCGGCAAGCGCACCCCGCTGTGGCAGCAGCGCCAGCGCGCCGCTCAACTGCTTCAGGTCGCTTCGGAGTTCGGCTCCTTCCCGATCGTCCTGGAAGCGGTCCGAGAATGCCTCCAGGACGTCTTCGACGTCCCCGGACTCACGGAGCTCATGGGCGACCTCGAAGCGCGCCGTGTCCGGCTGGTCGAGGTGACCACCCCGGAGCCCTCCCCCTTCGCCCGGTCGCTCCTGTTCGGCTACGTCGCCCAGTTCCTGTACGAGGGCGACTCGCCGCTGGCCGAGCGGCGGGCCGCCGCCCTCTCCCTGGACTCCCACCTCCTCGCCGAGCTCCTCGGCCGGGCGGAGCTGCGCGAATTGCTCGACACGGAGGTACTGACGGAGCTGGAGCGGGAGCTCCAGTGGCTGACCGAGGACCGCCGGATCAAGGACGCCGAGGGCGTCGCCGACCTGCTCCGGGTCCTCGGCCCGCTCACCGACCAGGAGCTGGCCGAGCGCGGCGCCCTGTCGTCGTGGGCCCCGGAGCTGGCCACGGCCCGCCGGGCGATCCGGGTCCGGATCGCCGGGGCGGACCACTGGGCCGCGATCGAGGACGCGGGCCGGCTGCGGGACGCCCTGGGGACCGCCCTCCCGGTCGGCGTCCCCGAAGCGTTCACCGAGCCCGTGAAGGACCCGTTGGGCGACCTCCTGTCCCGCTACGCCCGTACGCACGGCCCGTTCACGTCCACCGGCGCCGCCGCCCGCTTCGGTCTCGGCACCGCGGTCACCGACGGGGCGCTGCAACGGCTCGCCGGGACCGGCCGGGTCGTCCAGGGAGAGTTCCACCCCGCGGGGATCGGCCAGGAGTGGTGCGACGCCGACGTGCTGCGCCGGTTGCGCCGGCGTTCGCTCGCCGCGCTCCGGCACGAGCTGGAGCCGGTCCCGCCCGCCGCTCTCGCCGGGTTCCTTCCCCAGTGGCAGCATCTCGGCGGCAACAGCCTGCGCGGAATCGACGGGCTGGCCCGCGCCGTCGAGCAGTTGCAGGGTGCGGCGGTCCCGGCGTCGGCGCTGGAGAAGCTGGTCCTGCCGGGCCGGGTCAGGGACTACACCCCCGCGCTGCTCGACGAGCTGACCACCACGGGCGAGGTCGTCTGGGCCGGTGCGGGCGCCCTTCCCGGCAAGGACGGCTGGCTCGCCCTCTACCCGGCCGACAGCGCGCCGCTGCTCCTGCCGCCCCCGCACCCGCTGGAGCTCAGCGCGTTGCACGCGTCCGTCCTGACCGCCCTGAGCGGCGGATACGGCCTGTTCTTCCGGCAGATCGCCGACCAGGTCCGTGCAACCACCCACCCGGACTGCACCGATCCGCAACTGGCCGACGCCGTCTGGGAGCTGGCCTGGTCGGGCCGGCTCACCAATGACACGCTCGCCCCTCTGCGTTCCCTGCTGGGCTCCGGCCGGACAGCGGGGTCGACGGCTCACCGCGCCAGACGCAACGTCCCACGCGGCAGGTACGGTTCGCTCGCCTCCGCCCGGCCCGCCTCGCGCACCGGCCCGCCGACCGTCTCGGGCCGCTGGTCCCTGCTGCCCGCCGCCGAGCCCGAGCCCACGCACCGCGCCCACGCCCTGGCCCGCACCCTTCTCGACCGCCACGGCGTGGTGACCCGTGGCGCGGTCCAGGCCGAGGGGGTCGAGGGCGGCTTCTCCGCGATGTACCGCGTCCTGTCCGCCTTCGAGGACAACGGGCAGGCCCGGCGCGGCTACGTGGTCGAGGGGCTGGGGGCCGCGCAGTTCGCGATGGACGGCGCGGTGGACCGGCTGCGTGCCGCTTCCACCGCCCGCGACCGCCGGGAGCCGGACGCCGCCCCCCAGACCCTGGTGCTCGCCGCCGCCGACCCGGCCAACGCGTACGGGGCGGCGCTGCCCTGGCCGGAGCCGCCGGACGGCGCCTCGCACAAGCCCGGCCGCAAGGCGGGCGCCCTGGTGGTGCTGGTCGACGGCGAGCTGACCATGTACATGGAGCGCGGCGGCAGGACGTTGCTCGCCTGGCCCGCCGATCCGGACGACCCCGCCCTCCTCGCCGCCGCCGGGGCGCTGGCGGCGGCCGCCCGGTCCGGAGCCCTCGGCACGGTCACGGTGGAGCGCGCCAACGGCGTCCCCTCGCTGACCTCGCCGATCGGCCGCACCCTGGAGGCGGCCGGTTTTCTGGCCACACCGAGAGGGCTGCGCCTGCGCGCCTGATCCGTACAGAGGTCGCGGCCCTCCTCCCCGGCCGCATCATGGAGGCATGCCCGAAGGAGACACCGTCCTGCGGACGGCCGGACGTCTGCACGCCGCGCTCGCCGACCGGACACTCACCCGGTGCGACCTGCGCGTGCCCCGGTTCGCCACCGCCGACCTCACCGGCCGGACGGTGCTGGGCGTGGTCCCGCGCGGCAAGCACCTCCTCATGCGCGTCGAGGGCGGTCTCACCCTGCACAGCCACCTCCGGATGGACGGCGCCTGGCGCGTCTACGACCCGGGCGATCGGTGGCGCGGCGGCCCCGCCCACCAGATCCGCGCCGTTCTCGGGAACGCCGAGCACACCGCGGTCGGCTACCGGCTGCCCGTGCTCGAGCTGCTCCGCACCCGGGACGAGGAGAAGGCGGTCGGCCCGCTCGGCCCCGATCCGCTCGGCCCCGACTGGGACGCCGCGACCGCCCTGCGCAATCTGCTCGCCGAGCCCACCCGCCCGCTCGGCGAGGCCCTGCTGGACCAGCGCAATCTCGCCGGAATCGGCAACGTGTACAAGGCCGAGCTCTGCTTCCTGGCCCGCGTCACCCCCTGGCTCCCCGTCGGCGAGCTGCCCGCCCCCGTCGCCACCCGGCTGGTCACGACGGCCAGGCAGCTCCTCGACGCCAACCGCGACCGCCCCGTACGCGTCACCACCGCCCCGGCCCACCGCGGCCACGCCCCCGGGGAGCGGCTCTGGGTCTACGGCAGGACCGGCCGCCCCTGTCTGCGCTGCGGCACCCCCGTCCGCGTCGCGGACCAGAAAGGCCGCCCCACCTACTGGTGCCCCCGCTGCCAGTCGGGCCCCACCCCCTAGTTGACGCATCGTCAGGTCCAGTCGTACGGTCCGGTCATGCCCCCTCCCACACCCCCGCCCGCAGCCCGCTCCACGCCCCCTCCCCCGAGCCGCGCCGTGTACGACCTCACCGGCCGCTCCGCGTTCGTCACCGGCGCGGCGGGCGGCATCGGCCGGGCCTGCGCCGTCCTGCTGGCAGCCGCGGGTGCCGACGTGCACTGCGCGGACACCGACGAGAAGGGGCTGCGGGAGACCCAGCGGCTGATCACCGGGGCGGACGGCGCGGCACGGGCCCATGTCCATGTCCTCGATGTCACCGACCGCGACCAGGTCCGGGCGGCGGTGGCGTCGGCGGGCGCCGTCGACATCCTGGCGGCCGTCGCCGGGATCATGCACACGAGCAGCGTCCTGGAGACCTCGGACGAGGACCTCGACCGTGTCCTCGCGGTCAACTTCAAGGGCGTCCTGTACGCCTGCCAGGAAGTGGCCCGTTCCATGATCGAGCGTGATGCCCCCGGCTCACTGATCACGATGGCCTCAGGGGCCGTCGACTCCTCCGGTCCGGGCCTGCTCTGCTACAGCGTCGCCAAGGCGGCGGTCGTCCAGCTGACGAAGACCCTCGCCACCGAGCTGGGGCCGCACGCGATCCGGGTCAACACCGTCGCCCCGGGCTGGATCCGTACGCCCATGACCGCCCGCCACGACGCCGGGCAGCGACAGCGGGTGGAAGCGACGATGGCGCGGCTCTCACCACTCGGGCGGGTGGGCGAACCGGAGGACGTGGCCCACACCGTGCTCCACCTGGCATCCGACGCCTCGGCCTTCATGACCGGCCAGATCCTCCGCCCGAACGGCGGCGTAGCCATGCCCTGGTAGCCTTCAGCGCCCTGTCCGCACCCCGCAGCGCCCGGTCCGTCGCCCGCTCCCCGGCACCACTGCCCGCACTCTGCCGCCCCTCGACGGCCCCGTCCGGCCCTCGTACGTCCACGCCCCGCTCCGCACCCCGCCCCCGGGCGGCCCGCAGCGCCCACTCGGCACCCCGCAGCAGCCCGGCCCCCCACCGGCCGCCCGCTCCCGCCCGCGCGGGCCCGGCGGTCGCGGCCACGTGCACCGGCAGCAGGCTCAGCCCCCAGCCCCCCGCCACCACCGCGCCCTCGACGAGCCCCGCATCCGCCGGGTCCAGCACGAGCCGCAGCACGGCCCACCACCACACTCCGCCGCACACGAGCGCCGGCCCCCATCGCCGCACCATGGCTGCCTCCTCCGGCCGAGCCCGGGGCCCGTCGTCGCACCGCCGCCCGCCGGGCGACGTTCAGACCCTAGGACGGCAGGCCCACCCCACGGGAGGGCGCTCGGCGTCCCACCGGCGCGATCCGGGCGTATCCAGGGCCGACGCACGCCCGCCAGGGATGCCGGCTCGCCGGACCGCGGTCCTGCCGGGCCGGTGTTCCGCTCCCCGCAGTCTCACCCGGCAGCCCCCGTACCGCATCCAGAGCGGTTCCGTCCCGGAGGATCGGACGCATCCCGGGGAACACGGGCGCCCGTCGGACGCACGGAAGCCCCGGCCGTCCATCGGGGACGACCGGGGCTTCCACTGCCCACCGGACCGAAGAGGTCAGGCGGCGACGACATCCACCGCTTCCGCGGGCGCCTTGATGGTCACCCGCCCCGACGGCACACCGGCCACCGAGGTCACGGAGACGGAATTGAGCATGGGCCGCACCGGCACGGTGACCGGATCGCTGGCTGCTGCCGACTCGGCCAGTTCGGCCAGCGACAGCTCATCGCTCACTTCACGCATGAGCTCGGACATCCGTACGTCAAGCGCGTCGCAAATGGCGGAGAGCAGTTCGGAGGATGCCTCCTTCTGCCCCCGCTCCACCTCGGAGAGATAGCCGAGCGAGACTCGGGCGGACGAGGAGACTTCGCGCAGAGTACGGCCTTGGCGCTGGCGCTGCCGACGCAGCACGTCACCAAGCAGGCGACGGAGCAGAATCATCGGTGGCTCCCTCCTCGGACCGCGTAGCCGCATCCTTCACGCCCCACCGTACCGCCTCGCGCGGCGGCCGTGCGGGGAGCGATGTCGTGTTCACTCAGGGCTGCAAACATCAATTCCCCCCGTTCTCTTCCGTATCCTGTGCCCTTGCGTTCTTGCCGAGTTCCACCGAAAGCAGCGTGAGTGCGCTTCGCACACTCTCTCTACGAATGTCCGCCCGGCCGCCGTTCAACCGCAGCTCGGCGATATTCTCCGCGCCGCCCGGTCCGGCGACCGCCACGTACACCGTGCCCACGGCCTTGCCGTCCTGCGGATCGGGGCCCGCGACCCCCGTCGTCGCCACGCCCCAGTCCGCGCCCAGGACGCGCCGCACACCGGCCGCCATCTGTCGCGCCACCTCCGGGTCGACCGCACCGCGCTCCGCCAGCAGGGCTCCGTCCACCCCCAGGACGTCCCGCTTCAGCGGCGTCGCGTACGCCGTCACGGAGCCCCGGAAGGACTGCGAGGCACCCGGCACGGACGTCAGCTCCGCCGCGACCAGACCGCCGGTCAGCGACTCGGCGACGGCGAGGCTCTCGCCCCGCTCCCCGAGCAGCGCCAGCACCCCGGCGGCGGTCGTCACCGCTCGGACTCCGCCGGGGATCGGCCCTCGGCGGCCCGCTCGGCGGCGAGCCCCCTGCGGCGCAGGACGACCGCCTGGCGCACGTAGTCGAGCCCGGTGAGCACCGTCAGCAGGACGGCCACCGCCATCACCCAGAAGCGCAGTGTGGCGAGCGGTCCGGTCAGTGCCAGAACGTACATCCCGACGGCCGTCCCCTGAGCCAGGGTCTTCATCTTGCCGCCGCGGCTGGCCGGAATCACCCCGTGCCTGATCACCCAGAAACGCATCACCGTGATGCCGAGCTCGCGGAAGAGAATCACTCCCGTGACCCACCAGGGCAGGTCACCGAGGTAGGAGAGGCAGATCAGCGCCGCACCCATGATCGCCTTGTCGGCGATCGGATCGGCGATCTTGCCGAAGTCGGTGACCAGGTTGTACGTGCGCGCCAGATGGCCGTCGAACAGGTCGGTGATCATCGCTATGGCGAAGGCCGCCCAGGCGAAGGACCGCCAGACCGGGTCGTACCCGCCGTTGTGCAGCAGCAGCAGCACGAAGCCGGGGACCAGCACCAGCCGCACCATGGTGAGCAGGTTGGCGATGTTCCACAGACTGGCCTGATTGACGGCCGCAGCACCCAGTTTGCCGCCGCGGACCGGCTTCGCGCCGGAGCCGCCTGCCGCGGATGCCGGGACTCCCGTCATCTGGCCGCCTCCACCCGTCCGGAACATTCGGCCACCAGGTCCACTCCCTCGGCGCCCACGACCTTCGCCTCGACCATAAGGCCGGGGACCAGGCCCTCGCGTGTCGTGAACAGCACCTGGCCGTCCGTCTCGGGCGCCTGGTGCGCCGCACGGCCCACCGCGCCGTCCTCGTCGTCCACGGACTCCACGAGCACCTGGAGCGTCTCTCCGATGCGCTCCTCGGCGCGCTGCGAGGTCAGCTCCTCGGCCAGCTGTGAGATGTGCGCCAGCCGCTCGGCGACCACGTCCTCGTCCAGCTTGTTCTCGTAGCCGGCCGCCTCGGTGCCCTCCTCGTCGGAGTAGCCGAAGACGCCGATGGCGTCGAGCCGGGCGCCGGTGAGGAAGCGTTCCAGCTCCGCCACGTCGGCCTCGGTCTCACCGGGGAAGCCCACGATGAAGTTGGAGCGCGCACCGGCCTCGGGCGCCTTGCTCCGGATGGTGTCCAGCAGCTCCAGGAACCGGTCGGTGTCGCCGAAGCGGCGCATCGCGCGCAGCACCCCGGGGGCGGAGTGCTGGAAGGACAGGTCGAAGTAGGGCGCGACCTTCGGCGTCGAGGTCAGCACGTCGATCAGGCCGGGGCGCATCTCGGCCGGCTGGAGGTAGCTGACCCTGATCCGCTCGATGCCCTCGACGTCGGCGAGCTCCGGCAGCAGCGTCTCCAGCAGGCGGATGTCGCCGAGGTCCTTGCCGTACGAGGTGTTGTTCTCGGAGACGAGCATGACCTCCTTGACGCCCTGCTCGGCCAGCCAGCGGGTCTCCTGGAGCACGTCGGAGGGGCGCCGCGAGATGAAGGAGCCCCGGAAGGACGGGATGGCGCAGAAGGAGCAGCGGCGGTCGCAGCCGGAGGCGAGCTTCACCGAGGCGACCGGGCTGGTGCCCAGCCGCCGGCGCAGCGGCGCCCGCGGACCGGAGACCGGGGCCACGCCCTCGGGAAGGTCCTCGGGGGCGGGCGCGGCCTCCTGGGCGTGGCCGGGCAGGGCCACGGCGGCGTCCTGCCGCTCGGCCGGGCTGATCGGCAGCAGCTTGCGGCGGTCGCGCGGGGTGTGCGAGGCGTGGATGCCGCCGTTGAGGATGGTCTGGAGGCGGTCGGAGATGTCGGCGTAGTCGTCGAAGCCGAGGACGCCGTCCGCCTCGGGCAGGGCCTCGGCGAGGTCCTTCCCGTAGCGCTCGGCCATGCAGCCGACGGCGACCACGGCCTGGGTTCTGCCGTGGTCCTTCAGATCATTGGCTTCGAGGAGGGCGTCGACGGAGTCCTTTTTGGCGGCCTCGACGAATCCACAGGTGTTGACCACGGCGACATCCGCGTCGGCGGCGTCCTGGACGAGCTCCCAGCCGTCCGCTGCCAAGCGGCCTGCGAGCTCCTCCGAGTCCACCTCGTTACGGGCGCAGCCAAGAGTGACAAGGGCGACGGTACGGCGTTCGGGCATGGGCTCAAGACTACTTTGTCCCGGCACTCGACCTGCCGCGCAGGGTTCACCCGTCACACCGAGTGACGAACGCGGCGAGCGCCCGGCAGATTGCCGGGCGCTCGCCGTGACGTCGTCGCCGTGCGGGGAAACGCTGCGTGTACGGATCAGCCGACCGCCGGGTCGCCCTTGGTGTACGAGAGCCGCTCGACCTGGCCCGGCTGGAACTTGTCCTCGACCTTCTTGCCGTTCACGAAGAGCTCGATCGAGCCGGCGTCGCCGAGGACGAGGTCGACCCGCTCCTGGTCCTGGAAGGTCTTGGTCTGGCCCTGGAGCAGCAGCCCGTCGAAGAGCAGCCGGCCGTTGTGGTCCTTGGCCGAGATCCAGCTCTTGCCCTGGGTGGCGTCGAGCCGCACCGTGACCTTGTCCCGGGGCGCGGCGGCGATGGCGCTGTCGGACGGGGCCGGCTTCGGGTCGGCGGGCTTGTGGGTCTTGGGCGCGGGGGTCTTCGTGTTGGGCGTCGACCCTTCGGCGAGCTGGGTGGACGAAGGGGTGTCGTCGCCTCCCTTCAGGGCGGTGAAGCCGACGAATCCGACGACGGCGACGATCGCGGCGACCATGGCCGCCGTCCAGTTCGGCCGACGGGGTTCGGAGCGGATGCGTTCGGCCTCGAACAGCGGGGCCGCGGGCGTGGGCGCGGGACGGCCGCCGTGCTCCGCGTCGTACTGCGCGACCAGCTGGTCCGCGTCGAGGCCGACGGCGCGCGCCAGGGTACGGACATGGCCGCGGGCGTACACGTCGCCGCCGCAGCGGGAGAAGTCGTCCTCCTCGATCGCGTGCACGATGGGGATGCGCACCCGGGTGGACGAGCTGATCTCTTCGACCGTGAGACCTGCGGCGATACGAGCCTGCTGGAGCGCTCGACCGATCGAAGGCCGGTCGTCTTCGGGGGAGTTGCCGATGGACACGGGGGCGCCTTTCGAGCGTGAGCCACCTGCTGGGTGTTCAGTCTAGGGGGGTTGCGAAAGGGTGGGGCAACCGGGAGGAGGCACTTTGCCCTCCATTGGAATCGAACGTCGTCCGATTCCCCGGGCCGTTCCGGGAGGGACAATTCTGCCGCCCCTCCCCCCAGGTTGACGTACGACCCGGCCAAAGGGTTGCCCGTACTTCACCTGAGAGGTGGCCTGTGATCCCGTCGGGAATCACGGAGCACCCCTTACGGAGCGGATTCCCCGCGGATGACCGCCAACACCCCGTCCAGCTCGTCGGGTTTCACGAGGACGTCGCGGGCCTTCGAACCTTCGCTCGGTCCGACGATGTTGCGCGACTCCATCAGGTCCATCAGCCGGCCGGCCTTCGCGAAGCCGACGCGGAGTTTGCGCTGGAGCATCGAGGTCGATCCGAACTGCGTGGAGACGACCAGCTCGGCGGCCTGGCAGAGCAGGTCCAGGTCGTCGCCGATCTCCTCGTCGATCTCCTTCTTCTTGGCGGTGCCGACCACCACGTCCTCACGGAAGACCGGTGCCATCTGGTCCTTGCAGTGCTGGACGATGGCGGCGACCTCCTCCTCGGTGACGAAGGCGCCCTGCATACGGGTGGGCTTGTTCGCCCCCATCGGCAGGAACAGGCCGTCGCCCTTCCCGATGAGCTTCTCGGCGCCGGGCTGGTCGAGGATGACCCGGCTGTCGGCCAGCGAGGAGGTCGCGAAGGCCAGCCGGGAGGGCACGTTCGCCTTGATCAGGCCGGTGACGACGTCGACCGAGGGGCGCTGGGTCGCCAGCACCAGGTGGATACCGGCGGCGCGGGCCAGTTGGGTGATCCGCACGATGGCGTCCTCCACGTCGCGCGGGGCCACCATCATCAGGTCGGCGAGCTCGTCGACGATCACCAGCAGGTACGGATACGGGGAGAGCTCGCGCTCGCTGCCCTCGGGCGGCTTGACCTTGCCCTTGCGGACGGCCTGGTTGAAGTCGTCGATGTGCCGGTACCCGAACGCGGCGAGGTCGTCGTACCGCAGGTCCATCTCGCGCACGACCCACTGGAGCGCCTCGGCGGCACGCTTGGGGTTGGTGATGATCGGCGTGATCAGGTGCGGGATGCCCTCGTACGCGGTGAGCTCGACGCGCTTCGGGTCGACCAGCACCATCCGGACGTCCTCCGGGGTCGCCCGCACCATGATCGAGGTGATCAGGCAGTTGATGCAGGACGACTTGCCGGAGCCGGTCGCACCGGCCACCAGAACGTGCGGCATCTTCGCCAGGTTGGCCATCACATAGCCGCCCTCGACGTCCTTGCCGAGCGCCACCAGCATCGGGTGGTCGTCCTCCGCCGCGTCCGCGAGGCGCAGCACGTCACCGAGGTTGACCATCTCCCGGTCCGTGTTGGGGATCTCGATGCCGACCGCGGACTTCCCGGGGATCGGGGAGATGATCCGTACGTCGGGGCTGGCCACGGCGTAGGCGATGTTCTTGGCGAGCGCGGTGATCCGCTCGACCTTCACGGCGGGGCCGAGCTCGACCTCGTAGCGCGTGACCGTCGGGCCGCGGGTGAAGCCGGTGACGGCGGCGTCGACCTTGAACTCGGTGAAGACGTTGGTCAGCGCGGCGACGATGGTGTCGTTGGCGGCGCTGCGGGTCTTCCCGGGGCCGCCGCGCTCCAGCAGGTCGAGCGAGGGCAGCGCGTAGGTGATGTCCCCGGAGAGCTGGAGCTGCTCGGCGCGGGCGGGCAGCGGCTGGGACTGCGAGTCCGGCACGGTCTTGGTCAGGTCGGGCACGCTGCCCGAGGGCGCCGCCGCCTTCCCGGCCCGGTCGCCCTGGCCGGGGCCCGTGCCGGGCTCGGCCTCCCTGGCGCCCGGCAGAGGCGTGGCCCGGCGCTCGCGCTCGACGGCGACACCCTGGGTGAGGTCGGCGACGATCGGCGAGGGCGGCATGCCGTTGAGCACCGCCCCGTCGAGGGCGGCCGCCGCGGCCGCCGCCACGTCCACCGCGTCCATGGTGCGGTTGGCCACCGGCTGCGCGGCGGGCCTGCGCGGTCGGCGGCGCTTGGAGAGCGCCTCGGCCTCGGCCTGCTCGGGGTCGTACTCGGCGGGCGCCTCGGAGCGGCGCGCCGGGGAGCGGCGGGAGCGGGCGGGCAGCGCCTCGCGCCACTGCTCCTCGTAGCGCTCGTCGTCGCTCTCCTCGTCCGCCTCGGGGTCGTGCTCCGGATGGATGAGGCCGAGCTTCGTGCCGAGCAGCCGCAGCCGCTGCGGGATCGCGTTGACCGGCGTCGCGGTGACGACGAGCAGCCCGAAGACGGTGAGCAGCAGCAGCAGCGGTACGGCGAGGACCTCGCCCATCGTGTGGACCAGCGGCTTGGAGGCCGCCCAGCCGATGAGCCCGCCCGCGTTCTGCATCGCCGTGGTGCCGTCCTCCCGGCCGGGCGACCCGCACGCGATGTGGACCTGGCCGAGCACCCCGACGACCAGCGCGGAGAGCCCGATCACGATGCGGCCGTTGGCCTCCGGCCTCTCGGGGTGGCGGATCAGCCGTACGGCGATGATGCCGAGCAGTATCGGTACGAGGAGGTCGAGCCGGCCGAAGGCCCCGGTGACGAGCATCTCCACAAGGTCGCCCACGGGCCCCCGCAGATTCGACCAGGTGCCCGCGGCGACGATCAGCGCGAGGCCGAGGAGCAGCAGTGCGAGGCCGTCCTTGCGGTGCGCCGGGTCGAGCCCCTTGGCGCCGCGCCCTATGCCGCGGAACATCGCGCCGACGGCGTGGGCGGTGCCGAGCCAGACGGCACGGGCCATGCGGTAGACGCCGCTGGTGGGTGACGGGGCGGGTGGGGGCGGGGCCGCCTTCTTCGCCGCCGTCTTCTTGGCGGGGGCCTTCTTCGCGGGCGCGGTCTTCTTCGCCGCAGCCTTCTTCGCGGGCGCGGCTTTCTTGGCCGGCCCCGCGCCACGGCCGGCGCTCTTCGCGGTGCCCGCCGTGCCCTGGGAACCCTTGCCGGACGTACGTGAGGCCATGGTGCCGAGGTTACCGGTGTTGATGGCCGTTAACACGTGCGACCACCGCTTCACCCGTTCGTGTCGCCGCGCGGAGGACGCGAACTGACGCCCGTTCACCGCAGGATGCCGGATCGCCGATCCGTCGAACAGTCGCGGGTCAGGGGAAGTTGGGCCGGGGCCGGGCAATCGTCCCGCCCTCGGCCGGAAATCGCGCGGCCGCAACGGCCGCCGACCCCATGACGGCCCGTTACGAGGGCAGCGCCGCCGCGCTGCTGCCGGTGCCGGGCTCCAGGGCGTCGAGCGCCCGGCGCAGCCCGGTCAGTTTGCGCTCCAGGTGGGCGGCGGTCGCCACCGCGGCGGCGTCCGCCGACTCGTCGTCGAGCTGTTTGGAGAGCGCCTCGGCCTGCTCCTCCACGGCCGCGAGCCGTGCCGAGAGCTCGGCGAGCAGCCCCGTGGGCTCCTTCTCCCGGCCCGGATCGCCTCCGTCGCCCTCCAGCTGGAGCCGGAGCAGCGCCGCCTGCTCACGCAGCTGGCAGTTCTTCATGTACAGCTCAACGAAGACCGAGACCTTGGCCCGCAGCACCCATGGGTCGAACGGCTTCGAGATGTAGTCCACCGCGCCGGCCGCGTAGCCCCGGAAGGTGTGGTGCGGGCCATGGTTGATCGCGGTGAGGAAGATGATCGGGATGTCCCGGGTCCGTTCCCGCCGCTTGATGTGCGCGGCAGTCTCGAAACCGTCCATGCCCGGCATCTGCACGTCCAGCAGAATGACCGCGAAATCGTCCGTGAGCAGCGCTTTGAGCGCCTCCTCCCCTGACGATGCCCGGACCAGGGTCTGATCGAGCGCGGAGAGAATGGCCTCCAGCGCCAGCAGATTCTCCGGTCGGTCATCGACCAGGAGGATCTTGGCCTTCTGCACCATGGCCCGTCCTCCTCGCCCCGGAAATGCACCGGGCGCCGCCCCAGGGGACGACTCCGTTGCGCCGTCCGTCCTTGTGCCGGTCATGGTAGCCGCACCCCGCCCGTCGCCACACCCTGTCACCGCGATGTCACTGTGCACACAGCAGAAACGCGGTGGGGGACCAGAAGGTTCCCCGTACAGCGCCTTCCCACACCCGTGCGGGCACAGTCGATCAGCAACTCATCGTGATTCGTCCAATAAATGATCACTTCCCATGCATCCACTGCTCCATTACAGAAAGAAGGTGATCAGGGTCGACGGGCTTGGTGACATAGTCGGAGGCGCCGGATTCGATCGCCTTCTCCCGGTCACCCTTCATCGCCTTCGCCGTCAACGCGACGATCGGCAACCCGGCGAACTGCGGCATCCGGCGGATCGCCGTCGTCGTGGCATAGCCGTCCATCTCCGGCATCATGATGTCCATCAGGACCACCGCCACGTCGTCGTGCTGCTCCAGGACCTCGATCCCCACCCGCCCGTTCTCCGCGTAGAGCACCGTGAGGCCGTGCTGTTCGAGCACGCTGGTGAGCGCGAAGACGTTGCGGATGTCGTCGTCGACGATGAGCACCTTCTCGCTGCGGAACCCGAACGTCCGGCGCGCCTCGGGCTCCTCCTGCGGGGCGAGCTCCCAGGGCTCCTGCGGTGCCGACGGCGCCGCTCCCCTCGACGGTGACGGCAGGGCCGGCCGACGCTCCGCGCTCTCCAGGCTCTTGCGACGGCGCCGCATCAGCCCGGAGACACCGGCCGCGCCCGAACCGGAGGACGGGGCCGCCGGCTCGATCGCCACGCCGGACTCCGGCGGCAGCCCTTCCCCGGCCGTCTCACCGGGCTGCGGGTAGCCCGGCTGCGGCAACTCCCGCGGATGCAGCGGCAGATACAGCGTGAACGTCGAGCCGCGGCCCGGTTCGCTCGCGGCGTGGATCTCGCCGCCCAGCAGCCGGGCGATCTCCCGGCTGATGGACAGCCCGAGCCCCGTGCCCCCGTACTTGCGGCTGGTCGTGCCGTCCGCCTGCTTGAACGCCTCGAAGATCACCAGCATCTTGCTGGACGCGATCCCGATACCGGTGTCGGTGACCGAGAACGCCATCAGATCGGCACTCGCGTCCTGCAGCGAACCGGCCTCCAGGAGCTGCTCCCGGATGGCGTGCGGCACGTCCTCGTTGGCGAGCCGGATCACCAGCTCCACCGTCCCGCTGTCGGTGAATTTCACCGCGTTGGAGAGCAGGTTCCTCAGCACCTGCAAGAGCCGCTGTTCATCCGTGCGCAGCGTCGCGGGCAGTTCCGGCGACACCCGGACGGAGAAGTCGAGCCCCTTCTCCGCGGTCAGCGGCCGGAATGTCGCCTCCACGTAGTCCACCAGCTGGACCAGCGCGATCCGGGTCAGGCTGACGTCCATCTTGCCCGCCTCGACCTTCGTCAGATCGAGAATGTCGTTGATCAGCTGGAGCAGATCGGAACCGGCCCCGTGGATCGTCTCGGCGAATTCCACCTGCTTCGGCGAGAGATTTCCCTCGGCGTTGTCCGCGAGCAGCTTGGCCAGGATGAGCAGCGAGTTCAGCGGCGTACGCAGCTCGTGCGACATATTTGCCAGGAACTCGGACTTGTAGCGCATCGAGACCGCGAGCTGCTCGGCGCGCTCCTCCAGGATCTGCCGGGCCTCCTCGATCTCGGTGTTCTTGACCTCGATGTCGCGGTTCTGCCTGGCCAGCAGTTCGGCCTTGTCCTCCAGTTCCGCGTTGGACGCCTGCAACGCCTTCTGCCGGTTCTCCAACTCCTGGGAGCGGTCCCGCAATTGCACGGCCAGTTCCTGCGACTGTTCGAGGAGTTTCTCGGTCTTCGTATTGACGCTGATGGTGTTGACGCTCGTCGCGATCATTTCGGCGAGCTGGTTGAGGAAATCGCGCTGGATGTGGGTGAACGGCTGGAACGACGCCAGCTCGATCACGCCCAGCACCTTCCCCTCGAAGAGGACCGGCAGCACGATCACGTGTGCGGGCGGCGCCTCCCCCAGTCCGGAGGCGATCTTCAGGTACCCCGGCGGCACGTTGTCCACCTGGATGGTCCGCTTCTCCTCGGCGGCCGTCCCGATGAGCGTCTCGCCGGGCCGGAACGAGGTGGGCATCGAGCCCGCCGAATAGCCGTAGCTGCCCCGCATCCGGAGCTCGTACGAGCCCTCCTCCTCGCTGTCCGCGCCCACCGCGGTGTCCCCGGTCGGCATGGCCAGGAAGAACGCGCCGTGCTGGGCGGAGACGACCGGCGTCAGCTCGCTCATGATCAGCGAGGCCACGTCGTCCAGATCGCGGCGGCCCTGCATCAGACCGGAGATCCGGGCGAGGTTGCCCTTGAGCCAGTCCTGTTCCTTGTTGGTCGCCGTGGTGTCGCGGAGGTTGGCGATCATGGTGTTGATGTTGTCCTGGAGGGCCTGGATCTCACCCGCCGAGTCCACGTCGATCTTCAGATTGAGATCGCCCCGGGTCACGGCGGTGGCCACCGCCGCGATGGCCCGCACCTGACGGGTGAGGTTCCCGGCCATCTCGTTCACCGACTCGGTGAGATCGCGCCAGGTGCCGTCGACGTCCCTGACCCGCGCCTGACCGCCCAGCTGTCCCTCCGTGCCCACCTCGCGGGCGACCCGGGTGACCTGGTCCGCGAAGCTCGACAGCTGGTCGACCATCGTGTTGATGGTGTTCTTCAGCTCCAGGATCTCGCCCCGGGCATCGATGTCGATCTTCTTCGTGAGGTCGCCCTTGGCGATGGCGGTGGTGACCGTGGCGATCTGGCGCACCTGTCCGGTCAGGTTGGACGCCATCGAGTTCACCGACTCGGTGAGGTCCTTCCAGGTCCCGGAGACCCCGGGCACCCGCGCCTGGCCGCCCAGCTCGCCCTCCGTACCCACCTCGCGGGCGACCCGCGTCACCTCGTCCGCGAACGACGACAGCGTCGTGACCATCGTGTTGACGGTGTCCGCGAGCTCGGCGACCTCGCCGCGCGCCTTGACCGTGACCTTCTTCCGCAGATCGCCGTTGGCGACCGCCGAGGAGACCCGGGAGATGTTCCGCACCTGACTGGTCAGGTTGCTGGCCATCAGGTTGACGTTGTCGCTCAGGTCCTTCCAGATACCGGTCGCCCCCGGCACCCGCGCCTGGCCCCCGAGGATGCCCTCCGTACCCACCTCGCGTGCCACGCGCGTCACTTCGTCGGCGAAGTTGAGCAGTTGGTCGACCATCGTGTTGACGGTCGTGACCAGTTCGAGGATCTCGCCCCGGGCGTCGACGGTGATCTTCTTGGAGAGGTCGCCGTTGGCGACCGCGGTGGTGACCTCGGCGATGTTGCGGACCTGGATGGTCAGGTTGTTCGCCATCCGGTTGACGGACTGGGTCAGGTCCTTCCACGTACCGGACACCCCCTGCACCTCGGCCTGACCACCGAGCATGCCCTCCGTGCCCACCTCACGGGCGACCCGCGTCACCTGCTCGGCAAAGTTCGACAGCTGGTCGACCATCGTGTTGATGGTGTTCTTCAGCTCCAGGATCTCGCCCCGGGCATCCACATCGATCTTCTGCGACAGATCACCGCGTGCCACCGCCGTGGCAACCTGCGCGATGTTACGGACCTGAGCGGTCAGGTTCCCCGCCATACCGTTCACCGAATCGGTCAGGTCACGCCACACCCCGGCCACACCCGGTACCTGAGCCTGGCCGCCCAGCCGTCCGTCGGTGCCGACCTCGCGGGCGACCCTCGTCACCTGCTCGGCGAAGGCGGAGAGCTGGTCGACCATCGTGTTGATGGTGTTCTTCAGCTCCAGGATCTCCCCGCGCGCGTCCACATCGATCTTCTGCGACAGGTCGCCCTGCGCCACCGCCGTGGTCACCTGGGCGATCTGGCGGACCTGGGAGGTGAGGTTCCCGGCCATGAAGTTGACGGAGTCGGTGAGCTCGCGCCAGGTGCCCGAGACCCCCTCCACCTGGGCCTGACCGCCGAGCCGCCCCTCCGTACCCACGTCCCGCGCCATCCGCGTCACCTGGTCGGCGAAGCTCGACAGCTGCGCCACCATGGTGTTGACGGTGTTCTTCAGCTCCAGCATCTCGCCCGCGACGTCCACGGTGACCTTCTGCGACAGATCACCATTGGCCACCGCGGTCGTCACCTGCGCGATGTCCCGCACCTGCCCCGTGAGGTTGCGGAACGCCGCGTTCACCGAGTCGGTCAGGTCCTTCCACGTTCCCGCCGCCCCCGGCACCTCGGCCTGACCGCCCAGCCGGCCCTCGACACCGACCTCGCGGGCCACCCGGGTCACTTCCGAACCGAACGCCTGGAGCTGGGCCACCATCGTGTTCACGGTGTTCTTCAGCGAGAGCATCTCGCCCGCGACGTCCACGGTGACCTTCTGCGACAGGTCACCATTGGCCACCGCCGTGGTCACCTGCGCGATGTCCCGCACCTGCGTCGTCAGGTTCCGGAAGACCGTGTTCACCGAGTCGGTCAGGTCCTTCCAGGTCCCCGCCGCCCCCGGCACCTTCGCCTGACCGCCCAGCCGGCCCTGGCCGCCGACCTCGCTGGCCACCCGGGTCACCTCGTCGGCGAAGAGCCGAAGCGTGGCGGTCATCTGGTTGATGGTCTCGGCGAGCTGCGCGACCTCGCCTCGGGCGCTCACCGTGACCTTCTGGGAGAGGTCCCCGTTGGCGACCGCCGTCGTCACCTCCGCGATCCCGCGCACCTGGGAGGTGAGGTTGCCCGCCATCGTGTTGACGGAGTCGGTCAGGTCCTTCCAGACCCCGGCCACGCCCGGCACCTCGGCCTGCCCGCCGAGCTCGCCCTCCGTACCCACCTCACGGGCGACGCGGGTCACCTCGGAGGAGAACGACGACAGCTGGTCGACCATCGTGTTCACGGTGTTCTTGAGCTGGAGCATCTCACCGGCCACATCGACGGTGACCTTCCGCGACAGGTCGCCCTTGGCCACCGCCGTGGTGACCAGCGCGATGTCCCGCACCTGCAGGGTCAGCCGGTGCGCCATGGTGTTCACGGAGTCCGTGAGGTCCTTCCAGGACCCGGACATCCCGCGCACCTGGGCCTGGCCGCCCAGCTTCCCCTCGGTGCCCACCTCGACCGCGACCCGGGTCACCTGCTCGGTGAACGCGGACAGCTGGTCGACGAGGCTGTTGACCGTACGGGCGACCTTCAGGAACTCGCCGCGCAACGGCCGTACCGTTTCGTCGGAGGTGTGCGACCTCAGCTCCATCCGCTGTTCGAGATCGCCGTCGGCCACCGCCGACAGCACCCGTCCGACCTCCGAGACCGGGCGGGCCAGATCGTCGACCAGCTCGTTGGAGGCGTCGATCGCGGCGGCCCAGGAGCCCTCGCAGGCACCCGGCTCCAGCCGCTCGGTCAGCTTGCCCTCGCGCCCGACCACCCGCCGCACCCTGGCCAGCTCACCGGTGAGGTGCAGATTACGGTCCGCGACCTCGTTGAAGACCGCGGCGATCTCCGCCATCACGCCGTCGCCCGAGACGGTCAGACGCCTGCGGAAGTTCCCGTCGCGCATCGCCACCAGACCGGCCAGCAGTCTGTTGAGCGCCGCCACGTCGACGTCGATGGTTCCATGGCGCTGTTTCCTCACGGACTGTCCGCCTTTTGTGCGCGTGTTCCTGCCCCGCGCCGCCGTGCCAGACTCCACCGTGTCCCTCCCGCAGGGGTTGACCGTATCGCTCGGGCCGTAACTGGGAGCTTGCCCAGTTCTGTTTTGGCTCACCGCCACAGCCCACCGTCGACGGGTGACCATGGGGACGTCAAATCGTTGAAACGTACCAGGCGCGCCTCCGCAGGGGTGCGACCTCCGGACGTCGCCCCGCACCGCTCCACCAGGAAGCCCACACTTGTCCGGTCAGCGGCCCGTTCCGTTCGCTCCTGTCCGAACTCGCCCCTCGTGTACCCGGTACCGGGAACGAGCGTCTAGCCTGGCAGGCGTATCGAAGCGGCGAGAAACGGGCACAGGACTCGGGGAAGCGACGAGACACCAATGGGGAGTGCTGTGATCACCGCGCGTGCGGCCGCCACCTTCGACCCGGTCGGACGCTCTGTCGCGACCGCCCGCGCCTTCGTGCGCGACACCCTCCAGGGGTGGGGCTACACGGACGTCGTCGACGACGCGGTCGTCCTCACCAGCGAGCTGGTCACCAATGCCGTGATCCACGCGGGCACCGCCGCGGACGTCCTCTGCCTGCGCACCGAGGACGGTGTGCGCATCGAGGTCTCCGACCACTATCCGGAACGTGAGATCCCGCTCCAGGGCGCCGGTCCGGAATTCGGCAGCCCGGACCGCGAAGGCGGTCGCGGGCTGCTGCTCTGCGCGGCGCTCGCCACCCGCTGGGGCGTCGAGTACTCACCCGCCCGCAAGCACGTCTGGTTCCAGCTCGACCTGCCGGAACGCCCGGTCGGCATCCGCTCGGCCGGCCCGCTGCTCCCCGTGGGGCTGCTGCCGGTCGCCGACGAGCGGGTCCGGGTGGCGGTCGTCCAGATCGACGGCACCGGCGCCATCGCCTCCTGGAACGAGGATGCGGCGTACCTTTTCGGCCATACCGCCGAACAGGTCGGCGGAAAACAGTTCACGGACTTCACCGCTTGGCCCCAGACCCCCGGCACCAGCACCGGTATCGCCGACGCCCTCCAGCTCTCGCGCTGGGAGGGAAGTTACGGGATCCGTGATGTCGACGGCCGGGTCGTCCCCGTCTACGCCTCGCACCTCAGGATCCGTGACACGAACGGCGAGCCGTCGACGGTCTGCCTGCTCGTCCGCGACTACGAACGCGCCGTGCTCCAGTCGCCGCCCCGCGCCCCGGTCTCCGACACAGCAGCCGAGAGCGGCAAGACCGACCCGTTCGAGATCTTCATCGGCTCCCCGGCCCCCGACGACCTCGACGGCCTGCTCCAGCGCACGGTCGAGCGCGCCCGCGACATGCTCGACGCCGACGCCGCCTTCCTCCTGCTGGCCACGGACGACGAGACGGAGCTGGAGGTACGGGCCACCACGGGCCTGCCCTCCGCCCGTCAGCGCTTCGCCCGGGTGCCGGTGGAGGCCGGCACCGGACGGTACGGCTCCGCCCGGATGCCCGCCGTCCACGAGGACCTCGACAACGTTCCGGGCGCCGTTCCGCTCCTCGCGGGCACCGGCATGCGTTCCGTCGTCACCGTCCCGCTGAAGGTCGAGGGCCGGCTCACGGGCTCGCTCGGGGTGGCCGCAGAGGCGGCCGGCCGGTACACGAACGAGGAGGCCCTGCGCCTCCAGTTCGCCGCCGACCGGATCGCGCTGGCCGTCGAGTCGGCCCGCCTCGGCGAGCTGGAGCGGCTCCGCCGCGGTTCGCTGTCGTTCCTGGTGGAAGCCTCCGATCTGCTCGCCGGAACCCTCGACCGGGACCAGACGCTGGCGCTGATGGCCCAGATGACGGTGCCGACCCTGGCCACCTGGTGCGCCGTCTACACGATCGCCGACCAGGTCTCCGAGCCGGACCTCTCCTACGTTCTCCACGAGGACGAGGACCGCATCGACGGCCTCAAGGCCCTGCTCTCCCGTATCCCGCCGCCGGAGCCCGTACCGACGCCCGGCGTCCGGGTCTGGACCGCCCCGTCCGAAGCCGCGCACCAGGCGGCGCTGCGCGGTTCGATGCGCACACTCGGCCTCGCCGAGAACAGTCGGCTCGGCGAACCGGGCAGGCTCGGCCCCGATGTCCGTACGACGCTGGCCACCGCGGCCGCCGTGGGCGGTGAGACGGTCGTGCTGCCGCTGGTGGCCCGTAACCGCGTCATCGGCATGCTCACGCTCGGCAAACCGTCCGACGACCATTTCCGCCAGGAGATCCTGGAGCTGGCCGAGGATCTCTCCCGCCGTGCCGCACTGGCGCTGGACAACGCCCGCCTCTACTCGGAGCGCATGGCGATCAGCCAGTCCCTCCAGCGCAGTCTGCTGCCGCCGGGACTGCCGGAGATCCCCAATGTCGAGATCGAGGTCATCTACCGGGCGGCCGGCGAGGGCAACGAGGTCGGCGGTGACTTCTACGACGTCTTCCCGATCCGTGACGGCGCCTACGGCTTCGCCATCGGCGACGTATGCGGTACAGGTCCGCAGGCCGCGGCCGTCACAGGCCTCGCCCGGCATGCGCTGCGTCTGCTGGCCCGCGAGGGCTTCGGCGGCCCCGCCGTCCTGGAGCGTCTCAACGCGGCCATCCTCGACGAGGGCTCCCGCAGCCGCTTCCTGACTCTGCTGTACGGCGAGCTGTGGCCCCAGGAGGACGGCAGCGCCCTGCTGAAGGTGGTCTGTGCGGGGCACCCGCTCCCGCTGCGTCTGCGCCAGGACGGCTCGGTCGAGGCGGCGGCCGAGCCCCAGCCCCTCCTCGGCGTCATCGACGACCTCGAACTGTACGAGCAGACGGTCACCCTCGCCCCCGGCGACGTGCTCCTCTGTGTCACCGACGGCATCACAGAACGGCGTGAGGGCTCCCGCATGCTGGGCGACGACGGCCTGGCGGACGTTCTGGCGACCTGCACCGGCCTTACAGCGGGTGCGGTGGCCGCGCGCATTCTGCGGGCGGTGGAGCGCTTCGCCGCCGAGCCCGCCTCGGACGACATGGCCATCCTCGCCATGCGTGTGCCGGAACCGCCTGCCGCATAGCCCGGTCCGGATACCAACGAGAAAGGCCCCCGCCAACTGGCGGGGGCCTTTCCTCTTCTTCTGAGCCCCAATGCGGAATCGAACCGCAGACCTTCTCCTTACCATGGAGACGCTCTACCGACTGAGCTATTGGGGCCTTGCTGCCCTGCGGCAACGAGCTAAAGCATACCCTGAACTCAGGGATGGTCAAAATCGCTGTCCGAGGGAGACTCTGACGGGCCCTCATGGCTCTCACGGCCTCGGTAGGTGCCGCGCTGCCCTGGTCGGAGCCGCACCAACCGGCCGGCGCCCCGCCGGTCGGCCCGGCATCGATCCACGCCGACACGGAACCGGGACCCGACCGCCACAACTCCCGGGGAAGTGGTGGGTAAACGCAGAAAAGCCCCGTGTCCACAAGAGACACGGGGCTTTCCCGTAAAAGAAGTTCGGCGGCGTCCTACTCTCCCACA
>NZ_JBIVPT010000016.1:0-160542 GCF_044754785.1 Streptomyces sp. NPDC092952
GCCCCTCCACCGGCACCGTCGCCGGCACCGCCTACGCCCACTGCGGCACCAACTGGTGGAGCTACGACACCCCCGCCACCATCACCTCCAAGATGACCTGGGCGAAGAGCCAGGGCCTCGGTGGCGCGTTCTTCTGGGAGTTCAGCGGTGACACCGCCAACGGCGAACTCGTCAGCGCCATCAACAGCGGCCTGAAGTAGTCCCCACGCGGTGCCGGCCGCCCCCACCACCGGCACCGCACCGCACCACCCCGCAAAGCAGCCGGGGAGACAGGTCCGCCCCCTGTCTCCCCGGCTTCTCCATCTGTACGGCGGCCCGGTGACGGCCGCCCGCGGCGCTCAGGCCACGTTCACCCGCTGGCCGGGCGGTGCCGCCTCCAGCCAGGCCAGGAAACCGGTCAGCGCGTCCTCGCTCATGGCCAGCTCCAGGCGGGTCTCCTCATGGAGGCAGCCGAGCACCACCGCGTCGGACAGGAGCGCCAGCTCCTCCTCGCCCTCGGGCAGCCGCCGGGCGACCACCTCGATCGAGGCACGCTCCAGGACACGGCGCGGACGGGGCGCGTACGAGAAGACCCGGAACCAGTCGATCCGGTCCTCGCTGTACCGGGCGACGCCGTACACCCAGCCCTTGCCGGAGAGGTCGGGCTCCTCCGGCACGTTCCACCGCAGACTGCAGTCGAAGGTGCCGCCGGAGCGCTGGATCAGCCGTCGGCGCATGCCGAAGACGAAGAGCCCCACCAGGACCAGGGCGACGACCAGACCGCCCACCCACAGCGCGAGGACCATCTGCACCGACCTCCTCGCGTCGTCGAGTTACGAATACCGCCGGACCTGCAACAACCGCACCTGCATCGCCTCAGCCGCGGCCCGGTCTGGAGGGGTTCTCCAGCTCGGGCCGCGGCTGAGGGTAAAGCTACGTCGTCGCGGTGCGCTAGCGCACCGCCACCGCGCGCAGTCGCACTTCGGCGCGCCGCTCGGAAGCGGCGTCCGTGTCCGACTTCGCACGCTCCAGCGCGCGCTCGGCGCGCTGGACATCGATCTCGTCCGCAAGCTCGGCGATCTCCGCGAGCAGCGAGAGCTTGTCGTCCGCGAACGAGATGAATCCGCCGTGCACAGCGGCGACGACCGTGCCGCCACCACTCGTACGGATGGTCACCGGGCCCGACTCCAGCACACCCAGAAGCGGCTGGTGACCGGGCATGACGCCGATGTCGCCGGACGTGGTGCGCGCGACGACCAGGGTGGCCTCGCCGGACCAGACACTGCGGTCCGCGGCGACCAGCTCGACGTGCAGCTCAGCAGCCAAGGGTGGCTCCTCGGGTCACCACCCGGCCGTTCCGCCGGGTGTTGGGTCAATTCTAAGGGGCGTGGTGAGGGGGACGGGACGTGCCCCGTCCCCCTCGGTGAGCCAGGGCTCAGGAGACGCCGAGCTCCTTGGCGTTGGCCTTCAGGTCCTCGATGCCACCGCACATGAAGAACGCCTGCTCGGGGAAGTGGTCGTACTCACCGTCGCAGATCGCGTTGAACGCGGCGATCGACTCGTCCAGCGGCACGTCCGAACCGTCCACGCCGGTGAACTGCTTGGCGACGTGGGTGTTCTGCGACAGGAAGCGCTCGACACGGCGGGCACGCTGGACGACCAGCTTGTCCTCCTCGCCGAGCTCGTCCATACCGAGGATGGCGATGATGTCCTGGAGGTCCTTGTACTTCTGGAGGATCCCCTTGACGCGCATGGCGGCCTCGTAGTGGTCCTGCGCGATGTAGCGCGGGTCCAGGATCCGGGACGTGGAGTCCAGCGGGTCCACGGCCGGGTAGATGCCCTTCTCGGAGATCGGACGGGAGAGAACCGTCGTCGCGTCGAGGTGGGCGAAGGTGGTGGCCGGGGCCGGGTCGGTCAGGTCGTCCGCGGGGACGTAGATCGCCTGCATCGAGGTGATCGAGTGACCACGGGTCGACGTGATGCGCTCCTGCAGCAGACCCATCTCGTCGGCCAGGTTCGGCTGGTAACCCACCGCGGACGGCATACGGCCGAGCAGGGTGGACACCTCGGAGCCGGCCTGGGTGTACCGGAAGATGTTGTCGATGAAGAAGAGCACGTCCTGCTTCTGGACATCGCGGAAGTACTCCGCCATGGTCAGACCGGCGAGCGCGACCCGAAGACGCGTCCCCGGCGGCTCGTCCATCTGGCCGAAGACCAGCGCGGTCTTGTCGATGACGCCCGACTCGGCCATTTCCTCGATGAGGTCGTTGCCCTCACGGGTGCGCTCACCGACACCGGCGAACACCGACACACCGTCGTGGTTGTTGGCCACGCGGTAGATCATTTCCTGGATCAGAACGGTCTTGCCGACACCGGCACCACCGAACAGACCGATCTTTCCACCCTTGACGTACGGGGTGAGAAGGTCGATGACCTTGACGCCGGTCTCGAACATCTCGGTCTTGGACTCGAGCTGGTCGAAGTTGGGCGCCTTGCGGTGGATCGCCCAGCGCTCGGTGACCTCGGCGTTGGCCTCCGGCTTGTTGAGGATCTCGCCGAGGGTGTTGAACACCTTGCCCTTGGTGATGTCACCGACGGGGACGGTGATGCCCTCGCCCGTGTCGGTCACCGGGGCCTGGCGGACCAGGCCGTCGGTCGGCTGCATCGAGATCGCGCGGATCACGCCGTCGCCGAGGTGCTGCGCGACTTCCAGGGTCAGCGTCTTGAGCTTGCCGTCCTCGGCCGGGTCGGCCACCTGGACGGTCAGCGCGTTGTAGATGTCCGGCATCGCGTCGACGGGGAACTCCACGTCGACGACCGGGCCGATGACCCGGGCGACGCGGCCCGTGGCAACGGCCGTCTCAACTGTCGTCGTCATTACTTGTCACTCCCCGCGGTCGCGTCGGCCAGCGCACTGGCACCACCGACGATCTCGCTGATTTCCTGGGTGATTTCGGCCTGGCGGGCCGCGTTGGCAAGCCGGGAGAGCGTCTTGATGAGCTCACCGGCATTGTCGGTGGCGGACTTCATCGCGCGGCGGCGGGCGGCGTGCTCGGAAGCAGCGGCCTGCAGCAGCGCGTTGTAGATCCGGCTCTCGACGTACCGCGGAAGCAGCGCGTCGAGAACGTCCTCCGCCGACGGCTCGAACTCGAACAGCGGCAGGATCTCTCCCTTGCCGTCCTCGTCCTTCGTCGTACCGAGACTGAGCGGCAGCATCCG
Organism: Streptomyces sp. NPDC092952; assembly: GCF_044754785.1. NCBI lineage: Bacteria > Bacillati > Actinomycetota > Actinomycetes > Kitasatosporales > Streptomycetaceae > Streptomyces > Streptomyces sp. NPDC092952. The sequence goes on from NZ_JBIVPT010000016.1 coordinate 3,199, forward strand.
GTCGTCGATCGGGTTCTGCGTCATCATCGACACGAACTCCGTGAAGACGATGTGCAGCTCGTCGACACCGCCCTCGGCGGTCTCCTGGGTGACGGCCTCGATCAGCGGCGCCGCGGCGCGCTTGGCGTCCGCGTACGTCGGGCTGTCGGTGAAGCCGGTCCACGAGTCCGCGATCTTGCGCTCGCGGAAGCCGTAGTAGGCGACACCCTTGCGGCCGATCACGTAGGTGACGACCTCCTTGCCCTCGCCCCGGAGCCGCTCGGTCAGTCGCTCCGCGGCCTTGATGGCGTTGGAGGAGTAACCGCCGGCCAGACCGCGGTCGCTCGTGATGAGCAGGATCGCGGCCCGGGCCGGGGTGTCGGCCTCGGTCGTCAGCGGGTGCTTGGTGGTCGAGCCGGTCGCCACCGCGGTCACCGCACGGGTGAGCTCGGTCGCGTACGGCGTGGATGCCGCCACCTGGCGCTGCGCCTTGACGATGCGCGAGGCGGCGATCATCTCCATCGCCTTGGTGATCTTCTTCGTGGCGGAGACGGAGCGAATGCGGCGCTTGTAAACGCGAAGCTGAGCGCCCATCGATCAGCCCTCGCCCAGCAGCTTGCCGTCCGCGGTCTCGAACTGCTGCTTGAAGGAGGCGATCGCGTCGGCGATCGACTGCAGCGTGTCGTCGGACATCTTGCCGCCCTCGCGGATGCTGGTCAGGAGGTCCTTGCGCTCGCGGCGCAGGTACTCCAGCAGCTCGCTCTCGAAGCGGCGGATGTCCTGGACCGGGACGTCGTCCATCTTGCCGGTGGTACCGGCCCAGACGGAGACGACCTGCTCCTCGACGGGCATCGGCTGGTACTGGCCCTGCTTCAGCAGCTCGACCATGCGCTTACCGCGCTCCAGCGACGCCTTCGAGGCCGCGTCCAGGTCGGAACCGAAGGCGGCGAACGCCTCCAGCTCGCGGTACTGGGCGAGGTCGACACGGAGGCGGCCGGAGACCTGCTTCATGGCCTTGTGCTGGGCCGAACCACCGACGCGGGAGACCGAGATACCGACGTTCAGGGCCGGGCGCTGGCCGGCGTTGAACAGGTCGGACTCCAGGAAGCACTGGCCGTCGGTGATGGAGATGACGTTGGTCGGGATGAACGCCGACACGTCGTTGGCCTTCGTCTCGACGATCGGGAGACCCGTCATCGAACCGGCGCCCATGTCGTCGGAGAGCTTGGCGCAGCGCTCCAGCAGACGCGAGTGCAGGTAGAAGACGTCGCCCGGGTAGGCCTCGCGGCCCGGCGGACGGCGCAGCAGAAGCGACACGGCGCGGTAGGCGTCGGCCTGCTTCGAGAGGTCGTCGAAGATGATCAGGACGTGCTTGCCCTGGTACATCCAGTGCTGGCCGATGGCCGAACCGGTGTACGGCGCCAGGTACTTGAAGCCGGCCGGGTCGGACGCCGGGGCGGCGACGATGGTCGTGTACTCCAGCGCGCCGGCCTCTTCGAGGGCACCGCGCACGGAGGCGATGGTGGAGCCCTTCTGACCGATGGCGACGTAGATGCAGCGGACCTGCTTGTTCACGTCGCCCGAGCGCCAGTTGTCGCGCTGGTTGATGATCGTGTCGACGGCCAGAGCGGTCTTACCCGTCTGACGGTCACCAATGATCAGCTGACGCTGGCCGCGGCCGATCGGCACCATGGCGTCGACGGCCTTGTAGCCGGTCTGCATCGGCTCGTGCACCGACTTGCGGACCATGACGCCAGGGGCCTGCAGCTCAAGGGCGCGGCGGCTGTCGGTCGCGATCTCGCCGAGACCGTCGATCGGGTTGCCGAGCGGGTCGACGACGCGGCCGAGGTAGCCCTCGCCGACGCCGACGGAGAGCACCTCGCCGGTGCGCTGCACCGGCTGGCCCTCCTCGATACCGCTGAACTCGCCGAGGACGATCGCACCGATCTCGCGCTCCTCGAGGTTGAGGGCGAGACCGAGGGTGCCGTCCTCGAACTTCAGCAGCTCGTTCGCCATGGCCGAGGGAAGACCCTCGACCTTCGCGATGCCGTCGCCGGCAACGCTGACCGTACCGACCTCCTCGCGCGAGGCCGCGTCCGGCTTGTACGACTGGACAAAGTTCTCCAGCGCGTCCCGGATCTCCTCCGGCCGGATCGTGAGCTCCGCCATCTGGGTTCCCTGCTCTCCTTGTTGGGCCCGAAGTTTCTTAAGGGGGTCTGGGGGCCGACCCCCAGGAATCTTCTGCAGTTTCTGCACGGCCCAACCGGGCCGCTGGTCTTGCTCTGTTCTGTTACTGCGCGGCGTCGGTCAGCCGGCCATGCGACGGGACGCCTCGTCGAGGCGGTCCGCGATGGTGCCGTTGATGACCTCGTCGCCGACCCGCACCGCGATCCCGCCGAGGACCGTGGGGTCCACGTCGAGGTTCAGGTGCATCGGGCGACCGTAGATCTTCGCCAGCGCCGCGCCGAGGCGCTGCTTCTGCTGATCGCTCAGCGGCACTGCCGAGGTCACGACCGCGACCATGCGCTCCCGGCGCTCCGCGGCGAGCTTGGAAAGGGACTCCAGTCCCTCTTCCAGGCTACGTCCGCGCGGCTGGGTGACAAGCCGCGTGACGACGCGCACGGTGGTGGCCCTGGCCTTGCCGTCGAGCAGGCTGTGCAGCAGCTGCCCCTTGGCGGAGGCGGAGGCCGACCGGTCGGTCAGCGCGGCGCGCAGTGCCTTGTCGGAGGCGACGATCCGGCCGAACCGGAACAGTTCGTCCTCGACGTCGTCGAGGTCCCCGCTGCGCTGGGCGGCGGTGAGGTCGGCGGTGTTCGCCAGCTCCTCGACCGCGTCGACCAGGTCGCGCGACTGCGACCAGCGGGAGCGGACCATGCCGGAGACCAGGTCGACGGTCTCGCCGCCCACCTGACCACGCAGCAGCCGTCCGGCCAGCTCCGCCCGGGCCTCGCCGGGCTGCGACGGGTCGGTCAGGACCCGTCGCAGGGAGACCTCGCGGTGGAGCAGCGCCGTCACGGCGGCCAGCTCCTCGGCGAGCTTCGCCGCGTCGACCGACGTGTTGTCGGTCAGCGCGTCGAGGGACTCACGTGCGGCAGCCAGTGCCTCGCGGCTCGCTCCGTTCATCGGACAGCCTCGGCCTTCGCCTCGAGCTCGTCGAGGAAACGGTCGACGGTGCCGCTCTGCCGGGCGTAGTCCTCCAGGGACTCGCCGACGAGCTTGCCGGCCAGGTCGGTGGCGAGCTTGCCCACGTCCTGACGCAGCGCGGAGGCCGCGGCCTTGCGGTCGGCCTCGATCTGGGCGTGGCCGGCAGCGATGATCTCCTCGCGCTGCCGCTGGCCCTCGGCCCGCATCTCCTGCAGGATCACGGCACCCTGCTCCTGCGCCTCCTGGCGCAGGCGCGCGGCCTCGTGACGGGCCTCGGCGAGCTGAGCCTTGTACTGCTCAAGAACGCTCTGGGCCTCGGTCTGGGCCGCATCGGCCTTTTCGATACCGCCTTCGATGGCCTCGCGGCGCTCTTCCAGAACCTTGTTGATGTTCGGGAGGAGCTTCTTGGCGAGGAAGCCGAAGACGATGAGGAAGGCGATGAGGCCGATGACGAGCTCGGGGATCGGCGGGAAGAGCGGGTTTTCCGTCTCGGCCGCGATCGTAAGCAACTGGCTCACGTCATTGCCTTTCGTCTAGTGGGCTGGTCTGTGATCCGTGGATCAGGAGCCGTAGACGAACGGCATGACCAGACCGATGAGGGCGAGCGCCTCACAGAAGGCGAAGCCGAGGATCTGGTTGGCGCGGATGAGGCCGGCGGCCTCGGGCTGACGGGCCAGCGCCTGGGTGCCGTTACCGAAGATGATGCCGACGCCGACGCCGGGGCCGATGGCGGCGAGGCCGTAACCGATGGAGCCGAGAGCCTTCAGGTCGCCGGTGACAGCGGCAAGGGTCTGGGACATGCCAGTTCTTCCTTCTCTTTCAAGAACCGGTGGGGGTTGGCCACCGGACGTTTAGGGACCGAGCGCGAGGGGCTCAGTGGTGCTCGGCGAGCGCGCCCTGGATGTAGGTGCAGGTCAGGAGCACGAACACGTACGCCTGAAGCGCCTGGACGAAGAGCTCGAAGGCGGTCATCACGATCGTCATCACGAAGGAGACGCCCGCGTAGGCGATGCCGACACCGTTGAGCAGGTACCAGCTGGCGATCGTGAAGAGCAGCAGCAGCGTGTGACCGGCGAACATGTTCGCGAAGAGTCGCACCGCGTGGGTGAAGGGCCGGACCAGCAGGTTCGAGAAGAGCTCGATGGCCCCGGCGAGGTAGGCGACCGGGCCCAGCGACTTGTCGAAGCCGGTGAAGTTCTTGAAGGCACCGACGAAGCCGTGACGCTTGAACGTCAGGCTGACCCACACGATGTAGACGATCAGCGCCAGCCCCACGGGGTAGGCGATGATCGACGTCACCGGGAACTGGGCGACCGGAATGATCGCCCAGAGGTTCATCATCCAGACGAAGAAGAACAGCGAGACCACGAGTGGGACGTACTTCTCGCCCTCGCGCTTGCCGATCGTCTCGTAGACGATGCCGCGGCGGATGAAGTCGTATCCCGTCTCAGCGACCATCTGCAGCTTGCCGGGAACGACCTTGGGCTTGCGGAAGGCCGCCCAGAAGAAGCCGACGATGACGATCGAGCCGAGCAGGGCCAACAGCATCGGCTTGTTGAAGTACAGGTTGCTGTCCGCGTCGCCCCAAAGCGGCTCGAACAGGAACGAGTGCAAGCCGGGTGCCGGGAAACCACAACCGGAGAAGATGTGGCAATCGGTCTCGAAGGCGAGCACCTGTGTCGGGTCAGCACTCACCGCGGGCTCCTTCAGCGTGGCGCATAGGTACGGCAACCTCGTTGTGTCGGCGCGGCGCGCAGCCGCGGTTCGGCACTGGACTGGTGTTACGGATGTGTGAGCGGCAGTCAGGCATTGAGCCTCGCGATCGAGCAGGCGTCAGCTCACATGCCCGCGCCCGCAATGCCGCAGTTGGAACCGGACGATAGCAGGGTCTTGAACCCGCTCTTATCCCGCCCCTACCCTTCACGACTTCGTGCCCGTGTTCTTGGGCTTTTCCGCCTTGTCGGACTCGGGCTCGACGTAAAGGATCTTGGCCTTCATGTGCGCACGCGTCTGCGCGCCGATCCACACGAGGGTCATCGCCACCAGCGTGATCGCGAATGCCTTCGGGTTGAACAGCGTCGTGTTCTTGAATGCGGCGACGAAGATGAACAGCAGGAGAAGCTGAGCCGTATAAAGCATCAGCCCCATCGCCTGGAAGAGGTGGGGCAGGGACCTCGCGGTCCGCTGCAGGACGATCAGCCCGATCCCCATGAAGAGGATCACCACGACCGTCGCCACGAGCGCGCCCAGGGCTCCCTTGCCGCCCGCGACCCCGGCACTGACCGCGACGGCGACAGCGCCGGCGGCAGCGGTGGGTACGGCGACTTGGAGGAGAGTCCGGGCGTCGTTGGACGGCATGGCGGCAGCTCCGCTTGCAGGGGGTGGGCAGGGTGTCGTCATGGACGAGCGTAGGCCCGGGGCGGGTCGATGGCCTCGGACCGATGAACGTCGCTATTCCAGCTCTTCGGCCCCGTCACCGGGCTTCGTGAACGGTATCACAAACTATTTGATGAGGTCTTTACTCGAAAGGTGTGCTTACTGTCACACGTGAGAGTGAAGATGCGCATGTGAGCAGGACAACGAGGCAAGCTGTCTGCTATTGCCCCGCGATGCCCTGAATTTCAGCGCGCGCTTTCAGCCTTGTTTCTGTCCGAAAGACGCGAACGGGGGCCGATGGCGGTCGCTCCGTTGACGCCCGAAACTCCCACCACGACCGGGGTCCGCTCCGGCTCCACGGACCCCGCACACCCCTCGTGCCCCGTCCGCCCCTCGGGGCTCTCCCCGGCGGCCGCCGGGGGTTCCGTACCGGAGGTTCCTCTTCCGGCGCGACGGTGGCGGTAGCGGGGCGGTACGAAGCGTTCCGCCCAGTACGGGGCCCGCGGGGTGAACCGCGGCATCAGCAGCAGGACGAGACCGATCGTGCTCATCCCCATGATGACCAGCACGATCCACAACGACGTCGAGTGCACCGAGTAGCCGACCGCGCCGAAGGCGATCAGGGCCGACCAGAAGTACATGATCAGCACCGACCTGCTGTGCGAGTGGCCGATCTCCAGCAGCCGGTGGTGCAGATGGCCCCGGTCCGCCGCGAACGGGGACTGGCCGTTCCAGGTGCGCCGCACGATCGCCAGCACCAGGTCCGCGGCCGGGATCGCGATGATCGTCAGCGGCAGCAGCAGCGGGATGAAGACCGGCAGCATCGCGTGGGTCGCCTCGCGCTCACTGCCCGCGAAGATCTTCAACGTGTCCGGGTCGACCCGGCCGGTGACGGAGATCGCCCCCGCCGCCAGCACCAGGCCGATCAGCATCGAGCCCGAGTCGCCCATGAAGATCCGGGCCGGGTGCATGTTGTGCGGCAGGAAGCCCAGGCACATGCCCATCAGGATCACCGCGAAGAGTGTCGCCGGGGCCGCCGCCTCGATCATGTGCCCGTACCAGAGCCGGTACGTGTACAGGAAGAACGCCGCGGCGGCGATGCACACCATGCCCGCCGCGAGCCCGTCGAGGCCGTCGACGAAGTTGACCGCGTTGATGGTGATCACGACCAGCGCGACCGTGAGCAGCGTGCCCTGCCACTGGGTGAGCGCTACCGTGCCCACGCCCGGGATCGGGAGCCACAGGATCGTCAGCCCCTGGAGGACCATGACCGCGGCGGCGATCATCTGGCCGCCGAGCTTGATCAGGGCGTCGATCTCGAACTTGTCGTCGAGCACCCCGATGAGCCAGATCAGCGCGGCCCCGGAGAGCAGCGCCCGCGGTTCGGTGGAGAGCTGGAAGACCCATTCGAGGTTGTGGAGGTGGGCCGCGACGATCAGCCCGGCGCAGAGCCCGCCGAACATGGCGATGCCGCCGAGCCGCGGGGTCGGTTCCCGGTGGACGTCGCGCGCACGGATCGCGGGCATCGCCCCGATCGCGATGGCGAACTTGCGCACCGGACCGGTCAGCAGATACGTCACCGCGGCCGTGACGCAGAGCGTCAGCAGGTAATCACGCACGGGCTGCCCCACAGAATTCGCCTGGCCATCTCAGCCCACACCATAAACCGTCCGGAGCCACCGGGCGGCCGCGCTGGACGGGCCTCGTGACGGAGGACACCGGGCGCGGGGCGGCCGGTTCCGGGCCGTGGGGCCCCTCGTACGCCGCCCTCGGCGTCACCCCGGGTAGGGCGGATGGTTCACGGCCAGTGCCCGGACCTCGGCGCGGACGTCGGCGTCCTCCCGCACCGCCTGCCCCAGGAGCACCGCCAGCCGGGCCATGTCGGCCTCGTCCAGACCCTGGGTGGTCACGGCCGCCGTACCGAGCCGGATGCCCCGGGCGTCCCCGTACGGCAGCGCGCAGGTGTCCAGCACCACCCCGGCCGCCGCCAGCCGGGCGCGGGCGGTGGCGCCGTCGACGCCCAGCGGGGCCGGGTCCGCGACGATCAGATGGGTGTCCGTACCGCCCGTGGTCACCTCGAAGCCCTCCGCCTCCAGGCCGGCCGCCAGCACCCGGGCGTGCGCGACCACCCGATGGGCGTACGCGGCGAACGCCGGGGCCGCCGCCTCCCCGAACGCGACGGCCTTGGCCGCGACGCTGTGCATCTGGGCGCCGCCCTGGGTGAACGGGAAGACCGCCCGGTCGATCCGCTCCGCCAGCTCGGCGCCGCACAGCAGCATCCCGCCGCGCGGCCCCCGCAGCACCTTGTGGGTGGTCGCGCAGACCACGTCGGCGTACGGCACGGGGCTCGGGGCCGCTCCCCCGGCGATCAGCCCCATCGGGTGCGCGGAGTCGGCGATGAGATACGCCCCCACCTCGTCGGCGATCTCCCGGAACCGCTCGTGATCGGGGTGGCGGGGGTAGGAGATGGAGCCGCTCACGATCGCCTTGGGGCGGTGGGCGCGGGCCAGGGCGCGCACCTGCTCGTAGTCGATCAGTCCGCTCTCGGGGTCCACTCCGTATCCGACGAACTCGAACCAGCGGCCGGAGAAGTTGGCGGGCGAACCGTGGGTGAGGTGTCCCCCGTACGGGAGTCCCATGGCGAGGACCGTGTCGCCGGGGCGCAGCAGCGCGGCGTACGCGGCGAGGACCGCGGCGGAGCCGGAGTGCGGCTGGACGTTGGCGTGCTCGGCGCCGAAGAGGGCGGTGGCGCGGCGGCGGGCGATGTTCTCGGCGGCGTCCGCCTGCTCGCAGCCGCCGTGGTGGCGGGCGCCCGGGTAGCCCTCGGCGTACTTGTTGGCGAGCGGGGAGCCCAGGGCGGCGAGGACCGCGGGCGAGGTGAAGTTCTCGGCGGCGGTCAGCTGGAGGGTGGTGGACTGGCGGCGCAGCTCCGCCAGGAGCACGGCGGCGACCTCCGGGTCCTCCCGGAGCAGGGCGGCGGGGTCCTGGGGCAGGACGGGGCCGGAGGGCGGTGCGGCGGGAGTGGTGACCGGCATCGGGATGCTCCGGACCTGGAGGGGGGCGCTGGCGTCAGCTCTCAATGTAGGCCGGGGGCGGCGCTCCTGCCCGCTGTACGGCGCCGGGGCGCACCGGTCGGCCCCGTGGGCCCGCCACGCTTGCTCCGCCCGTCGTGGCGGCGCGGGCGGCGTCGCGCTCAGTGCGGCGCGGGGACTCCGGTCAGGGCCGTGAGGACCGGGTCGAGGGCCTGGTTGATCTCGTCGCCGATGGACCGGAAGAAGGTGATCGGGGCGCCGTACGGGTCGTGCACCTCGTCGGCCTCGACGGTGGGCGCCAGCAGCCAGCCGCGCAGCGCGGCGGCGGCGCGGACCAGCGCGCGGGCCCGCTCGACGACGCCTTCGTCGAGCGGGTCGGGCAGGGTGGCGGGGTCTATCGCCCGGACCAGCCGGGTGAATTCCTTGAGCGTGAAGGTCCGCAGCCCGGCCGAGTGACCCATCGAGATCACCTGCGCACGGTGGTCGCGGGTGGCGGTGAGCACCAGGTCGGCGCGGATCACGTGCTCGTCGAGGAGCTCCCGGCCGACGAAGCCGGTGGTGTCGGCGCCGAAGTCGGCGAGGACGATCTCGGCGTTGGCCTCCATCGGGGCGCCCTCGTGGCCCCAGGTGCCCGCGCTCTCCACGATCAGCCCGCCGCCCAGCGGATCGCCGAGGCGGTCCACCAGGGCGTGCCGGGTCAGCCGCTCGGTGATCGGCGAGCGGCAGACGTTGCCGGTGCTGACGTGGAGGATGCGGAAAGTGTCGGGCCGCCCCGCTATGCCACGCCCCTCAGGGGCGGTCAATTGGCCACCTCGAGGTCGGGTACCACGTTGCGGAGCTCCTCGGCGGAGAGCGCGCCGGCCCGGAGCAGCACGGGGACCTTGCCGGTGACGTCGACGATCGACGAGGGGACGATGCCGGGCGTCGGCCCGCCGTCCAGGTAGACGGAGACGGAGTCGCCGAGCATCTCCTGGGCGGCGTCGCAGGTCTCGGGGGCCGGGTGGCCGGTGAGGTTGGCGCTGGAGACGGCCATCGGGCCGAACTCGGTGAGCAGCTCGATGGCGACCGGGTGCAGCGGCATCCGGATGGCGACGGTGCCGCGAGTGTCGCCGAGGTCCCACTGGAGCGAGGGCTGGTGCTTGGCGACCAGGGTGAGGGCGCCCGGCCAGAAGGCGTCGACCAGCTCCCAGGCCTGCTCGGAGAAGTCGGTGACCAGCCCGTGCAGGGTGTTCGGGGAGCCGATCAGCACCGGGGTCGGCATGTTCCGGCCGCGCCCCTTGGCCGCCAGCAGGTCGGCGACGCCCTCGGAGCTGAAGGCGTCCGCGCCGATGCCGTACACGGTGTCGGTGGGCAGCACGACCAGTTCGCCGCGGCGGACGGCCGACGCGGCCTCGCGCAGGCCCGTCGTACGGTCGGTCGCGTCGTTGCAGTCGTATCGCCGAGCCATCAGCCGGCCTCCTCAAACGTGTACGGGTGTGACGGGTGGGGCGGGTACGGGGTGTGCGGAGGGTGGCCGCCGGTCACGGCAGGGCCTTGCGGGCCGTGGCGAACCGGGGTCGGTTGTTCAGGTCGGGGTGGTCGGCCGCGTCGGCCCAGCCGCGTTCCTCGGCGAAGATCCACGGCACCTGGCCGCCCTGGGTGTCGGCGTGCTCGATGACGACGAGGCCGCCGGGGCGCAGCAGGCGGTGCGCGGTGCGCTCGATGCCGCGGATGGTGTCGAGGCCGTCCTCGCCGGAGAACAGGGCCATCTCAGGGTCGTGGTCGCGGGCCTCGGGCGCCACGTACTCCCACTCGGTGAGCGGGATGTACGGGGGGTTGGAGATGACCAGGTCGACCTGGCCGTCCAGCTCGGGCAGGGCGGTCAGCGCGTCGCCCTGGTGGACGGTGACGCGGGAGCCGTCGGCGTTCTTCCGGGTCCAGACGAGGGCGTCGTCGGAGAGCTCGACGGCGTGCACCTTGGAGCGGGGCACCTCCTGGGCCATGGCCAGGGCGATGGCACCGGAGCCGCTGCACAGGTCGACGACGACGGGCTCGACCACGTCCATCGCGCGCACCGCGTCTATCGCCCAGCCGACGACCGACTCGGTCTCCGGGCGGGGGACGAAGACGCCGGGCCCGACCTGGAGCTCCAGGTAGCGGAAGAAGGCGCGGCCGGTGATGTGCTGGAGGGGTTCGCGGGCCTCGCGGCGGGCGATCGCCTCCCAGTAGCGGGCGTCGAAGTCCGCGTCCGGCACCCGGTGCAGCTCGCCCCGCTTGACGCCGTGCACGAACGCGGCGAGTTCCTCCGCGTCGAATCGCGGCGAGGGCACACCGGCGTCGGCCAGCCGCTGGGTGGCCTGGGCCACCTCGGCGAGCAGCAGGTTCATCGCGGTTCTCCGTACGGTCTACGGGCGGGCGGGGCGGGCTCTGCTCACGCGGCGGCGAGCTTGGCGGCGGAGTCGGCGTCGACGCACGCCTGGATCACCGCGTCCAGGTCGCCGTCGAGCACCTGGTCCAAGTTGTACGCCTTGAATCCGACGCGGTGGTCCGAGATCCGGTTCTCCGGGAAGTTGTACGTGCGGATCTTCTCGGACCGGTCGACGGTGCGCACCTGGCTGCGGCGTACGTCGGAGGCCTCCTGCTCGGCGGCCTCCTGGGCGGCGGCGAGCAGCCTCGACCGCAGGATGCGCATGGCCTGCTCCTTGTTCTGGAGCTGGCTCTTCTCGTTCTGGCAGGAGGCGACGACGCCGGTCGGCAGGTGCGTGATGCGGACGGCGGAGTCCGTGGTGTTGACGGACTGGCCGCCGGGGCCGGAGGAGCGGTAGACGTCGATCCGGAGGTCGTTGGCGTGGATCTCCACGTCGACCTCCTCGGCCTCGGGCGTGACGAGCACCCCGGCGGCGGAGGTGTGGATGCGGCCCTGGGACTCGGTGGAGGGCACCCGCTGCACGCGGTGCACCCCGCCCTCGTACTTGAGGCGGGCCCACACGCCCTGGCCGGGCTCGGTGGCGCCGTTGCCGCCCTTGGTCTTCACGGCGACCTGGACGTCCTTGTAGCCGCCCAGCTCGGACTCGGTGGAGTCGATGATCTCGGTCTTCCAGCCGACCCGCTCGGCGTAGCGCAGGTACATGCGCAGCAGGTCGCCGGCGAACAGGGCGGACTCGTCGCCGCCCGCGCCGGCCTTGATCTCCAGGAGGACGTCCTTGTCGTCGCTGGGGTCGCGCGGGACCAGGAGCAGGCGGAGCTTCTCGGTGAGCTCCTCGCGCTGCTTCTCCAGCTCCTTGACCTCGGCGGCGAAGTCGGGGTCGTCGGCGGCGAGCTCGCGGGCCGTCTCGATGTCCTCGCCGGACTGCTTCCAGGAGCGGTACGTCGCGACGATCGGGGTCAGCTCGGCGTAGCGCTTGTTGAGCTTGCGCGCGTTCGCCTGGTCGGCGTGGACCGCGGGGTCCGCGAGCTGCTTCTCCAGATCGGTCTGCTCGCCGATCAGTTCCTCGACCGCCTCGAACATCTTCGGGCTCCTGTTTCCTTCACTCGGGCGTGCCTGCTGGACGGCGTGGTGCCGGCCGGGCGGGGGTGCGGCGACGGGTCCGTACACCCCCGGCCGGAAAAAACGCCGGTCCCGACGCCCCCGTGAGAGGGCGCCAGGAACCGGCGCAGTGGCTCGCTACTTGCTGGCGGAGCCGGAAGCAGCCTTGCCGAAGCGGGCCTCGAAGCGGGCCACACGGCCACCGGTGTCGAGGATCTTCTGCTTGCCCGTGTAGAACGGGTGGCACTCGGAGCAGACATCGGCGCGGATGGTGCCGCCGTCGATGGTGCTACGGGTGGTGAACGACGCGCCGCAGGTGCAGCTGACCTGCGTCTCGACGTACTCGGGGTGGATGTCGCGCTTCAAGGGTTTCTCCTAGGTTCGGGAGGGCGCCGGGTCGCACGCGCGGATTGCACGTCCGTGAACCGGGGCCGACGTACCAGTCTGCCAGGACCAGTCGTATCTCCCAAAACCGGGGGCGGTCCGCAACTATTCCCCCGGCCCGGGAGGGGCACCGGTCAGTGGACGACGCTGCCCGCGGCGCCCTTGTCGCCCGCCGAGTGCTCGGTGGCGGAGGCCGGGATCGGCCGGTCGTGGGCGAGCGCGGTCCAGACCTCGGTGGCGCCGGGCTCCAGCGGTACGACCCGGTTCGGGTCGGCGGCGTCGTACTCCACGGGCAGGGTGACCATGTGGACGTTCTTCGAGCCGAGGCCCTTGAGGCCGTTGGCGAAGGCGGTGAGCTCCTTCACCGAGCCGAGGTCGGAGTCGGTGGTGACGGTCTTGGTCGCGGTGTCCGCGAGGTCGAACAGGGTTTTCGGGTTGGAGAACACCCCGACGTTCTTGACCTGGTCCATCAGCGCCTTGACGAACGCCTGCTGGAGCTGGATGCGGCCGAGGTCGCTGCCGTCGCCGACGCTCTTGCGGGTGCGGACCAGGCCGAGCGCCTGCTCCCCGTCGAGGGTGTGGGTGCCGGCGTCGAGCTTCAGGTGGCTCTTGGGGTCGTCGATCGGGGCGGTGGTGGTGATCTTCACGCCGCCCAGCTGGTCGATGAGCTTCTTGAAGCCGGTGAAGTCGACCTCCAGGTAGTGGTCCATGCGGATGCCGGACATGGCCTCGACGGTCTTGACCGCGCAGGCCGGGCCGCCGACCTCGTACGCCGTGTTGAACATCGCCCGCTGCTGGCCGGCGACGGTCCGGCCGGTGGTGTCGCTGACGCAGTTGGGGCGGGTGACGAGGGTGTCGCGCGGGATGGAGACGACGGAGGCCGTCCGGTGGCCCTTGTCTACGTGCAGGACCATCGCGGTGTCGGAGCGGGCGGTGCCCTCGTCCGCGCCGTACTCGCCGTTCGCGCCGGACCGGGAGTCCGAGCCGAGGACGAGGATGTCCTGGGAGCCGTTGTCGATGTTCTGGGGGCGGTTCTTGCCCAGGGCGGCGTTGATGTCGACGGACTTCAGATTGCCGTTGAGCTTGACGTACGCGAACCCCAGTCCGGCGCCGCCGGCGACCACGGCCCCGGCCAGGGTCCAGGCGGCTATCACCGTCGCCCTGCGGCGGCGGGAGGGCTTCTTCCGGCGCCTGCCGGTGGGACGTATTCGGCCGCCGCTCCCGTTCTGCTCGGTCATGGGTCTCCTTAGCTCCTCGGCCTCGCCCGGCTACCCCCAAGCAGTGGTGTGCGGGTACGGAACACGTCGACGGACTCGTCGACAAACCGGGTATCGACGACTTGTCGGTACTTCTCACGACGTCGCCCTACCAAAAAGGGTTGCACAGCCACCTGTTGTGCCGACGTGAGGAACCAGTGGGCCCCAGGCCCGGGCGGACACCCGGTAATCCCCCGCTCACCTGCGGTTTCTTGAGCGGTACAGCCATCTCACCGCTCTTCGGGGCCGGTCCGGGATGTGGCAAAGGTCTCGGTCCGGACACGGTGTACGACACAGGGCCGCCCCCGGCACCGAAGTGGCGGGGGCGGCCCTGTGTGTGGCGGCCGGGCGGGCGCGACGTCAGTCGTTGCCGTTGCCCGGGGCCGGTGTCGTCTTCTGGATCTGGAGCAGGAACTCCGCGTTGGACTGGGTCTTCTTCATCCGGTCCAGGAGGAGCTCGATCGCCTGCTGCTGGTCGAGCGCGTGGAGCACCCGGCGGAGCTTCCAGACGATCGCCAACTCCTCGCTGCCCAGGAGGATTTCCTCCTTGCGGGTGCTGGACGCGTCGACGTCCACCGCCGGGAAGATGCGCTTGTCCGAGAGCTTCCGGTCGAGCTTGAGCTCCATGTTGCCGGTGCCCTTGAACTCCTCGAAGATCACCTCGTCCATGCGCGAGCCGGTCTCGACGAGCGCGGTGGCCAGGATGGTCAGCGAACCGCCGTCCTCGATGTTGCGCGCGGCACCGAAGAAGCGCTTCGGCGGGTACAGCGCGGTCGAGTCGACACCACCGGACAGGATGCGGCCGGAAGCGGGGGCCGCGAGGTTGTACGCACGGCCGAGGCGGGTGATGGAGTCCAGCAGGACGACCACGTCGTGACCCAGCTCCACGAGACGCTTGGCGCGCTCGATGGCCAGCTCGGCGACGGTGGTGTGGTCCTCAGCGGGGCGGTCGAAGGTCGAGGAGATGACCTCGCCCTTCACCGACCGCTGCATGTCGGTGACCTCTTCCGGACGCTCGTCGACCAGGACGACCATCAGGTGGCACTCGGGGCTGTTGACCGTGATCGCGTTGGCGATCGCCTGGAGGATCATGGTCTTACCGGTCTTCGGCGGGGCCACGATCAGACCGCGCTGGCCCTTGCCGATCGGGGCGACCAGGTCGATGATCCGCGTCGTCAGGACGTTGGAGTCGGTCTCCAGGCGGAGCCGGTCCTGCGGGTAGAGCGGGGTCAGCTTCTGGAACTCCGGGCGGCCGCGGCCGGTTTCGGGCGCCATGCCGTTCACCGAGTCGAGACGGACCAGGGCGTTGAACTTCTCCCGGCGCTCGCCGTCCTTGGGCTGGCGCACCGCACCGGTGACGTGGTCACCCTTGCGCAGGCCGTTCTTGCGGACCTGGGCGAGCGAGACGTACACGTCGTTCGGGCCGGGCAGGTAGCCGGAGGTCCGGATGAACGCGTAGTTGTCGAGGATGTCCAGGATGCCCGCGACGGGGATCAGGACGTCGTCCTCGGAGACCGGCACCTCGCCCGCGAAGTCCTCGCGGCCGCGACGGCCCCGGCGGTCGCGGTAGCGGCCGCGACGGCCCCGGCGGCCGCCGGCCTCGTCGTCGTAGCCGTCGTCCTGCGGGCCGCTCTGCGGACCCTGGCCCTGGCTCTGGCCCTGGCCCTGGCGCTGCTGGCGCTGGCCGCCCTGCTGGCCCTGGTCGTCGCCCTTGCCCCGGCGGTCGCGCTGGCGGTCGCGGCGGTCGCCACGCTCCCCGCGCTCCCCGCGCTGACGGTCCTGGCGGTCGCCGCGACGGCCCTCGGCCGTGTCGGCGGCGGCCTCGGCGCGCTCCTCGCCCTTGGGCTCGGCCGGCGCCTCCGCCTTGGCCTCGGCGGGCTTGGCCTCCGCCTTGGTCTCGGTGGGGCTGCCCGCCTGCGCGGTCGCCCGGCGGCGACGGCGCTCGACCACGGGCTGGTCCTCGCTGGCCGGCTGGCCGGGGATGTCGATCTGCTGCTGGCCCGCGCTCTTCTCGGCGGGCTCGGCGGCCGCGGACTCGTCCCCGGTGCGCGCCTTGGAGGTGGCGCGGCGCTTCGGCTTGGTCTCCGCCGTCGCGGCGGGCGCGGCGGCCTTGGGCGCGGCGTTGCCCGCCTGCGCCTCCTTGATGACCTCGATCAGCTGGCCCTTGCGCATCCGCGCGGTGCCCTTGATACCGAGGCCGGACGCGACCTGCTGCAGCTCGGCCAGGACCATGCCCTCAAGGCCGGTGCCGGAGCGGCGGCGCCGTGCGGTGGTGCCAGTGGCAGCACCTTCGGCGGGCGCGGCGCTGTCGACGGTCTTGTCGGCAGTCACGCCCATCAGATCGGTGGTGTCGCTCACGAAGGGTCCTTCCCTGGAGCGGACGTCGGCCTTCTGGCTCGGCGACCGGTTGTGCTGTCCGACTGCGGTCTTCTTTGCTGACCGTGCCGGGGCGGTGGTCCGCCGGGGTACGGCGGAGAGATGAAAGTGTGCGTGGGGTCCGGCGCGAGCATCCCCCTGCTCGGCCCACTCCTGGACGAGCGAGGGGTGTCGTGCCGGTTCCGGAGCGTGCACGAAACTGCTCAGAAAGGCTGCTCAGGCAGTTTTGGGGAGGCTCCCGGAAGAATCGGTGGTCCCGGAAGGGGACACGAAGCAACGCGCCACTGAGACGTCGATTGCTGACTTGAGGTTAACACTACCGGCTCCAACAAACATTCCCCCTCTCCCTCACCGGCAATCTTCTCCGCTACGGAGCGAGCGGCAGCACACTCGTGCCCTGGGCGTCGAGCGCGAGGCGGTTGGCCGCCCAGCCCTCGCCCGCCAGCCGTGCGGCCTTCTCGGCCGCACCGTCCTCGGTCAGTGCGAGCACGGTCGGCCCGGCACCGGAGATGACCGCGGGGACGCCGTCCGCGCGCAGTCGGTTGACGAGTTCCACGCTCTCGGGCATCGCGGGGGCGCGGTACTCCTGGTGGAGCCGGTCCTCGGTGGCGGTGAGGAGCAGCTCGGGGTTCCTGGTCAGGGCCTCGACGAGCAGGGCCGCGCGGCCCGCGTTGAAGGCGGCGTCGACGTGCGGGACCGTACGGGGGAGCAGGCCCCGGGCGGTCTCGGTGAGCACCGGCTTGCCGGGGACGAAAACCACCGGAACGATGGATTCTGCGGGGTCCATCCTGAGGGCCCGCGCCGCTCCGCCGTCCATCCACGCCAGCGTGAACCCGCCGAGCAGACAGGCCGCGACGTTGTCGGGGTGGCCCTCGATCTCGGTGGCCAGCTCCAGCAGGGCCGCGTCGTCGAGGCGGGCCTCGCCGCCGGTGGTCACGGCACGGGCCGCGACGATCCCGGCACAGATGGCGGCGGAGGAGGAACCGAGGCCGCGGCCGTGCGGGATCCGGTTGGCGCAGACGATCTCCAGGCCGCGGGGCTGGCCGCCCAGCAGGTCGAAGGCCGCGCGGAGCGAGCGCACGAGGAGGTGCTTCTCGTCGCGGGGCAGCGTGTCGGCACCCTCGCCGGCGATGTCGATGTGCAGTCCGGAGTCGGCCACGCGGACGACGACGTCGTCGTACAGCCCCAGGGAGAGGCCGAAGGCGTCGAAACCCGGGCCCAGGTTGGCGCTGGTCGCGGGGGTGCGCACCCGGACGGCGGCGGCTCGGAAGGCGGGACCGGCCATCGGTTGAACGACTCTCCTTGGGTGGCGGCGGGGGTGGTGAAGCGTTTTCTCCGTGCGGCGGAAGTCGTGGTGACGGGGGATGGGATTACGGAGAGCCCGACGGCCACGACGGCCCAGGCACCGCGGCAGACGCGGCGGGGCGGTTGGGTACAGCTTATCGAAGGAAGGTTCTGTGGCGACATAGGGCGCACAGGAGGCGCACGATGCGTGTCGCACGCGGCGGGTGCGCTCTCGTCCCGAAAAGGGGTGGTTGAGCTGGGTTCTTGCCCACGCGGGCGGGGCCCGGGGCGCGTGCCGGACCGCCCGGGTCCGGCACGCGCGGGAACTCTTAGACGAGGCCCAGCTTCTCGGCGGCGGTGGCCGCGTCGACCGGGACGGTGACCGGCTGCGGGGCGCCCGCGACGGCCCAGTCGGGGTCCTTGAGGCCGTTGCCGGTGACCGTGCAGACGATCTTCTGGCCGGGGTCGACCTTGCCCTCCTCGGCGGCCTTCAGCAGGCCCGCGACGGAGGCGGCCGAGGCCGGCTCCACGAAGACGCCCTCCTGGGAGGCCAACAGCCGGTAGGCGGACAGAATCTGGCGGTCCGTCACCTCATCGATGAAACCGCCCGATTCGTCCCGGGCGTTCAGCGCGAACTGCCAGGAGGCCGGGTTGCCGATCCGGATCGCGGTGGCGACCGTCGACGGGTCCTTGACGACCTCGCCGCGCACGATGGGGGCGGAACCGGACGCCTGGAAGCCCCACATGCGCGGGGTGTGCGTGGCCATGCCGTCCGCCGCGTATTCGCGGTAGCCCTTCCAGTACGCGGTGATGTTGCCCGCGTTGCCGACCGGGAGGACGTGGATGTCCGGAGCGTCGCCGAGCGCGTCGACGATCTCGAAGGCGGCGGTCTTCTGGCCCTCGATACGGACCGGGTTGACCGAATTGACCAGCGCCACCGGGTAGTTGTCCGAGAGCGAGCGGGCCAGCGTCAGGCAGTCGTCGAAATTGCCGTCGACCTGGAGGATCTTGGCGCCGTGCACCAGCGCCTGGCCCATCTTGCCGAGCGCGATCTTGCCCTGCGGCACGAGCACGGCGCAGACCATCCCGGCCCGCACCGCGTACGCGGCGGCGGAGGCGGAGGTGTTGCCGGTGGAGGCGCAGATGACCGCCTTGGCGCCCTCCTCCTTGGCCCGGGTGATGGCCATCGTCATGCCGCGGTCCTTGAAGGAACCGGTCGGGTTGGCGCCCTCGACCTTGAGGTGCACCTCGCAGCCCGTGCGCTCGGAGAGGACCTGAGCGGGGACGAGCGGCGTACCGCCCTCACGGAGCGTGACGACCGGCGTCGTGCTCGTGACCGGAAGCCGGTCCCGGTACTCCTCGATGATGCCGCGCCACTGGTGGGTGCCCTTGGTGGTCATGGGTCCTTACTCCCCTTCAACACGCATGATGCTGGCGACACCGCGCACGGTGTCGAGCTGCCGCAGCGCCCCGACGGTCGCCGAGAGCGCCGCGTCGGACGCACGGTGGGTGACGACGACGAGGGACGCCTCACCGCCCTTGCCCTGCTGTCGGACCGTATCGATCGATACGCCCTTCTCGGCGAAGACCGTCGCCACCTGGGCGAGCACGCCCGGCTTGTCGGCCACGTCGAGACTGATGTGGTAGCGCGTGACCACGTCGCCCATCGGGCTGACCGGCAGGCGCGTGTACGCGGACTCACCGGGTCCGGTGGCCTCGTTGAGCTTGTTGCGGCAGACCGCGACCAGGTCGCCGAGGACCGCGGAGGCGGTCGGCGAGCCGCCGGCGCCGGGGCCGTAGAACATCAGCTGCCCGGCCGCCTCGGCCTCGACGAAGACCGCGTTGTACGCCTCGCGGACGGAGGCCAGCGGGTGGCTCAGCGGGATCATCGCCGGGTGCACCCGGGCCGTGACCGACTGCCCGTCGGCGGCGCGCTCGCAGATGGCGAGGAGCTTGACGGTGCAGCCCATGCGGCGGGCGGAGGCGATGTCTGCGGCCGTGACCTCGGTGATGCCCTCGCGGTACACGTCACCGATCCGCACCCGGGTGTGGAAGGCGATGCCGGCCAGGATCGCGGCCTTGGCGGCGGCGTCGAACCCCTCGACGTCGGCGGTCGGGTCGGCCTCGGCGTATCCGAGGGCGGTGGCCTCGTCGAGCGCCTCGGAGTACCCGGCGCCGCTGGTGTCCATCTTGTCGAGGATGAAGTTGGTGGTGCCGTTCACGATCCCGAGGACCCGGTTGACCTTGTCGCCGGCGAGGGATTCGCGCAGCGGACGCACCAGCGGGATGGCCCCGGCCACGGCGGCCTCGTAGTAGAGGTCCCGGCCGTGCTGCTCGGCGGCGGCGTGCAGCGCGGCACCGTCCTCGGCGAGCAGGGCCTTGTTGGCGGAGACCACGCTCGCGCCGTGCTCGAAGGCGGTGGTGATGAGCGTCCGGGCGGGTTCGATGCCGCCGATGACCTCGATGACGACGTCGATGTCGCCCCGTTTGACCAGGGCGGTCGCGTCGGTGGTGATCAGCGCGGGGTCCATGCCCTCGCGCACCTTGGAGGGCCGGCGCACGGCGACACCGGCGAGCTCGACCGGCGCGCCGATGCGCGCGGCGAGGTCGTCGGCGTGCGTCGTCATGATGCGCGCCACCTCTGAGCCGACCACTCCACAGCCCAGCAGCGCCACCTTCAGCGGACGCGTACGCATCATCCGACCTCGATTCCTTTACATCTGATGTGTGGACCAGTCTCACTCACCGGACGGGCGATTCTGCCACCCGTCCGGATCCTGAGACATCTATTTCATCAGCCGACATCGAGACGCAGGAGATCTTCCTCCGTCTCGCGCCTGACGATGACACGCGCCGCGCCGTCGCGCACCGCGACGACCGGCGGACGCAGGGCGTGGTTGTAGTTGCTCGCCATGGAGCGGCAGTACGCGCCGGTGGCGGGCACGGCGATCAGGTCGCCGGGGGCGAGGTCGGACGGCAGGAAGGCGTCCTTGACCACGATGTCGCCGCTCTCGCAGTGCTTGCCGACGACCCGGACGAGCATCGGCTCGGCGTCGGAGGTGCGCGAGGCGAGCGCGACGCTGTACTCGGCGTCGTACAGCGCGGTGCGGATGTTGTCCGACATGCCGCCGTCGACGCTGACGTACGTCCGCAGCCCCTCCAGGGGCTTGACCGTGCCGACCTCGTACAGCGTGAACGCGGTCGGCCCGACGATCGCGCGGCCGGGCTCGACGGAGATCCGCGGGGTGGTGAGCCCGGCGGCCTCGCACTCGCGGGTCACGATGTCGCCGAGCGCCTTGGCGATCTCGTGCGGCTCGCGGGGGTCGTCCTCGGGGGTGTACGCGATACCGAGGCCGCCGCCGAGGTCGATCTCGGGCAGCTCCACCCCGTGCTCGTCGCGCACCTCGGCGAGCAGCTGGACCACCCGCCGGGCGGAGACCTCGAAGCCGGCCATGTCGAAGATCTGCGAGCCGATGTGCGAGTGGATGCCGATGAGCTCCAGCCCGTCGAGGGTGAGCGCCCGGCGCACCGCCTCGGCGGCCTGTCCCCCGGCCAGCGCGATCCCGAACTTCTGGTCCTCGTGGGCGGTGGCGATGAACTCGTGGGTGTGTGCCTCGACGCCGACGGTCACCCGGATCTGTACGCGCTGCCGCCTGCCGAGCCGCTGCGCGACGTGCGCGACCCGGACGATCTCCTGGAAGGAGTCGAGCACGATGCGGCCGACCCCGGCGGAGACCGCCCGCTCGATCTCGTCGACGGTCTTGTTGTTGCCGTGGAAGGCGATGCGCCCGGCGGGCATCCCGGCGTCCAGCGCGGTCGTCAGCTCGCCGCCGGAGCAGACGTCGAGGTTGAGCCCCTCCTCCGTGAGCCAGCGCACGACGGCGCGGGAGAGGAAGGCCTTCCCGGCGTAGAAGACGTCGGCGCCGGGCCCGAAGGCGTCGGCCCAGGCGCGGCAGCGGGCCCGGAAGTCGCTCTCGTCGAGGAAGTAGGCGGGGGTCCCGAACTCCTCGGCCAGCCGGGTCACTTGGAGGCCGCCGACGGTGATCGCGCCGTCCTCGTCACGGGTGACGGTACGGGCCCAGACCTTCGCGTCCAGGGCGTTGAGGTCGGCGGGCGGGGCGGTGTAGTGCCCCTCCGTCATGACGTCGGCGTGGCGGGGACCGGCGGGGTGTGCGGATCGGCTCATGGTGGTTCTGCTCTTTCGGGTCTCTCAGAGGACTTCGGGCGCGCTGATGCCGAGCAGGGACAGGCCACCGGCCAGCACCGTCCCGGCGGCCTCGGCGAGGGCGAGCCGGGAGCGGTGGGCGGCCGAGGGTTTCTCGTCACCGACGGGGAGCGGGGCGGCGCCGTCGTGGAAGTCGGAGAAGGCCGCGGCGACGGCCTCCAGATGGCGGGCGAGCCGGTCGGGCTCGCGGTACCGGGCCGCGGCGGTGAGCACCGCCGGATGGTCGGCGAGCAGCGCCCCGAGCGCGGGGGCGTCCACGGCGCACTCGTGGGCGGCCCGGAAGCCGAACTGCCCGGCGTTCCGGCCGAGGGCGCGGGTCCGGGCGTGGGCGTACCGCACCCGGAAGAGCGGGTTGCCCTCCCGCTGGACGAGCAGCTCGCCGCTCCCGGTGTGCCGGGGGCGGTCGTGCGGGGCGGGCCGCAGCAGGGCCCAGCGCGCGGCGTCCTCGCCGAGCCGGGCGAAGAGGTCGCGGTCGGCGGCGGGCACCGGGTGGACGTGGAGCGCCTCGCCGTCCGCCGTGCGGTCGCCGACCTCGGCGCCCTGGGAGCGCAGCAGCCGTTCGACGGTGTCCGTGACGACCCGGGCGCGCGGCTCCTCGGCGGGGGCGAAGGAGACGCTGGTGCCGGCGAGGGCGTCGCCGTGGCCGTACGCCGTGCCGCGCTCCCGGATCGTGCGCACCAGAGCGCCGAGGTCGTGGGCGGCGGGCAGCGTGAAGTTCAGGAAGCCGGGGCCGGTGACCTCGACGGCGGCGATGCCCGGCGTCCGGAGCATCCGCCGCCGCAGGATCTCGGCGACGTCCCTGGCGGGGAGCGCGGCGGGGCCGGCCAGCTGGAGGGCGACGGCGCAGGCGTAGTCGCCTCGGCCGCCGGGCCTGGTCCGCTCGACCCGGACGCGCGCGGGCACGGCCACGCGCAGGGCGTCCTCGTCGACCGCGCGGCGCACGGCGTGCAGCACGGTCGTGGAGAGATCGGCGGGGGTCACGGGACCAGCGTAGGGGAGGAGGGGTGGCACCCCGCGACCCGGTTTCACCATGCGGTCACCCCGCGGCGCGCTCCGCGGTCCCGGCTTCCCGCCGCCCGGCCGGCGCCGGCGGCTCCTCGCGCACCATCAGCCGCCGCACGAGCCGCACCAGCTCGGTCGGCTCGAAGGGCTTCGCGAGGAAGGCGTCGATCTCGGCCGCGCCGCCGTCCGTCCCGTAGGGCGTGCAGGCGCTGATGATCGCGACGGGCAGATGTCTGGTCCGCGGGTCGGAGCGCAGTCTGGCCGCGGTCTGCGGACCGTCCAACCGGGGCATGACGACATCGAGCGTGATCACGTCGGGCAGGACCCGATGCACCAGATCAAGACACTCGACACCATCGGCCGCGGTCACGACCTCGAAGCCCTCAAGCTCGAGATTGACCCTGATCAACTGCCGGATGACCTTGTTGTCGTCGACAACAAGCACGCGGCCACACGCCCCTGACACACTCCGAGAGTAGGGCGGTTCCGGGGCTGCGTCCGGGTTTTACCCACTTACGCCCCCGGACGGGTGGCGCGAACGGTGGCCGGAAGCGTCCGGAACACGCCGCGCACCCCCGGTCCCGGCCCGGGACGATCCGGCCCGGCCGCCTGCCGGACACCCCCGTCGGGCGGCCCGGAAATACCTGTTCACGGGCACCCCTCGGAAGCTGGTAGTGTTTCACCCGTCGCCGAGCAGGACAGCGACTCGCCCTCGTAGCTCAGGGGATAGAGCATCGGCCTCCGGAGCCGTGTGCGCAGGTTCGAATCCTGCCGAGGGCACTTCGAAGAAGTGTCGAGGGAAAGACCCTCCGATCAGGCATCACGCCGGATCGGGGGGTCTTTCTCGTATGGTCCCGTGCCGGCGTGGATCAGGCGATGCCCGATCCGCCTTCCTGGCCGTCCGGCCCGCCGGTGCCGATCTGTTCGGCACGCAGCGCCAGGTCCTGGAGGACGTCGGCGGAGGTCACGTCGGTCTGTCCGGAGTCGTGCACCTGGGCCAGCATCGCGAAGGCCAGGGTGAACGCGCCGACCAGTTGCTCGACCGCGCCGCCGACCTCCCGGGCGATCAGTGTCGCCACCTCCTGGACCGAGGCGTCCTCGGGTACGGAGATGCGGGGCATCGTCTCGTTCAGCAGCACGGTGACCACGCCGCTGTCGGGGTCCAGGTCGTCGCGGTCGACGTCCTCCTCCAGCAGTCGGCGGATCTCGCCCGCCTCCGTGAGGATGCCCACCACCCGCTTCACCACTTCGCTCTGCTCCATACCGGTGAGCATAGGCCCGTGGCCTCACGGAAGGGCCCTGCCGCGCGGCGCCCCGCCCGCCGGCCCCGCCACCGTCCGACAAACCTGGCCATTGCCCGCGAAGAGTCCGCGAAACACCGCGTGAACCACCCTGTGGACCAGGGCATTTGGTGGATTCTTGGCCTCCGCATGCCCCTCATATGAGGTGTTCCTCGCCAGAGTGGCGCATTACATGTGCACATCATCCAGTGCATGTCGTCCACACGCGAAGACCACATCGCAGGGGGTTGTATGAGAACCAGCCGCGCGAGAAGTCGCGCCGCGCTGAGCATGGTGGCCACGCTGCCGCTGCTGGCCGGTGCGCTCGCCCTCGGGGCACCGAACGCCAGCGCCGACTCCGCTCCGGGCGGACGGGCCGCGCTGGCCGGCACCAAGCCCGCCTGGGCCACCGCCGGGGCGGACCGGGGCGCCAGCGCCGACGGCACCAAGGTCGCCGTCCGGGTCCATCTGGCCGGCCGGGACGCGAAGGGGCTGGCCGCCTACGCCGCCGCCGTGTCCGACCCGGACTCCGCCTCGTACGGGAAGTTCCTGAGCGCCGAGCAGGCGCAGGCCCGGTTCGGGGCCACCCAGGGGCAGATCGACCGGGTCCGGGACTGGCTGCGGTCCAGCGGGCTGACGGTCAC
The DNA here is from genome assembly GCF_044754785.1 of Streptomyces sp. NPDC092952. Lineage (NCBI taxonomy): Bacteria > Bacillati > Actinomycetota > Actinomycetes > Kitasatosporales > Streptomycetaceae > Streptomyces > Streptomyces sp. NPDC092952. The sequence continues at coordinate 27,686 of NZ_JBIVPT010000016.1, forward strand.
CGGCGCCAACCAGCACTACGTCTCGGCCACCGGTGACGTCGCCACCGCCCAGCGGGCCTTCAGCACCCGGCTGCACAACTACCGCAAGGGCAACCGGACCTACCGCGCGCCGGCGTCCACCGCCTCGGTGCCCGCCGCGCTGGGCGACGCCGTCCTCGCCGTCTCCGGCCTGGACAACGCCCCGCACAAGTCGAGCCACGACGAGGAACTCCCTCCGCCGGACGGCGTGTTCCGCAACGCCGGGCCCTTCTCCACGTACTACGGCTCCACGACGTCGTCGGCGCTGCCGGACGCGTACGGGAAGAAGGCGCCGTACGCCGTCAAGGGCTACACCGGGAAGCAGCTGCGCGCCGCGTACGGGGCGGGGAAGTGGACCGGCAAGGGCGTCACGGTCGCGATCACCGACGCGTACGCCTCGCCGACCATCGCGCAGGACGCCGCCGAGTACGCCCGGCGCAACGGCGACGCCCCGTACCGCAGGGGACAGCTGCGCCAGGTGCTGCCGGCCGACTACACCCGGACCGAGGAGTGCGGGGCCTCCGGCTGGTACGGCGAGGAGACCCTGGACGTCGAGGCCGTGCACGCGGTCGCGCCGGCCGCGGACATCGTGTACCTGGGCGCGGCCTCCTGCTACGACGAGGACCTGCTGGACACCCTGAACAAGGTGGTCGACAAGCGGCTCGCCGACATCGTCTCCAACTCCTGGGGCGATGTGGAGTCCAACGAGACGCCGGACGTCGCGGCCGCCTACGACCAGGTCTTCAAGATGGGCGCGGTCGAGGGGATCGGCTTCTACTTCTCCTCCGGCGACGACGGGGACAACGTCGAGTCGACCGGGACGAAGCAGATCGACGTGCCGTCCAACTCCGCCTGGGTGACCTCCGTCGGCGGCACCGCGCTGGCGGTCGGCAAGAACGACACGTACCAGTGGGAGACCGGCTGGGGCACGCTCAAGGCGACCCTCTCCGCCGACGGGAAGAGCTGGGACGGATTCCCCGGCGCCTACACCTCGGGGGCGGGCGGCGGCACCAGCTCGACCGTGAAGCAGCCGTTCTACCAGCGCGGGATCGTGCCGGACGCGCTCGCGCGGGCCAACGGCAAGCAGCGGATGCGCACGGCCCCGGACATCGCGGCCGTCGCCGACCCGAACACCGGCTTCCTGGTCGGCCAGACCCAGACGCTGCCCGACGGCTCGCTCGGCTACGACGAGTACCGCATCGGCGGCACCTCGCTGGCCGCGCCGGTCGTCGCGGGCGTCCAGGCGCTGGCGCAGCAGGCCCGGTACGGGCTGCCGATCGGGTTCGCCAACCCGTCGATCTACGCCCGGTACGGCTCGAAGGTGTACCACGACGTCACCGACCACCCGCTGGGCCCGAACCGGGACCTCGCGGTGGTCCGGGTCGACTACGCCAACGGGGTGGACGCCTCGGACGGGCTGCTGACGTCGCTGCGCGGCCTCGGCAAGGACGCCTCGCTGAAGGCGGTCCGCGGCTACGACGACGTGACGGGGGTCGGGACCCCGGCGGCCGGTTACGTGGACTCGTACCGCTTCCCGTTCCGCGGCAGGCACTGAGAGCGGGAGGACGGCGGCCGTCCCGGGGAGCGGGCGCTTCCCGGGGCGGCCGCCGCGTGCGTACGGGCGGGGAGGTTCAGGCCGAGGCCCGTCGGCGCGGGGCGGCCTTCTCCGTCGCCGCCTTCGCGGTGGCCCTCTTCGCGGTCTTCTTCGCCGATGCCTTCGCCGCCGTCTTTCCGGTGGCCTTCTTCGCGGCCGTCTTCCCGGCGGCCGGCTTCGTCGTCCTCGTGGTCCTCCCCGCCGCCTTCTTCGCGGTCCGGCGCGCGGGCTGCGCCTTCTTCCGGGCGCCGGTGGAGCCGGACTTCCGGCGGCCGGCCAGCGGGGTGACCTCGGCGACGGAGGTGTCCCCCGGCTTCTCGCCCCGGGCCTCCTTCGCCTCGCGGACGCTGCTCTCCAGGGCCGCGATCAGATCGATGACCTTGCCGCCGCCGGAGCCGCCCGCCTCGGCCGGTTCGGGGGTGCGGCCCGCCGCCTTGGCGGCGATCAGCTGCTCGACCGCCTCGCGGTAGTCGTCGTGCAGCGAGTCCAGGTCGACCTCGCCGAGGGTGTCCATCAGCGCGTCCGCCAGGTCGAGTTCGGCCTCCCGGACCGTGACCTCGGTCTGCGGGGCGACCCCCTCGGGGCTGCGGATCTCGTCCGGCCAGAGCAGTCCGTGCATGGCGATCACGTCGTCGACCACCCGCAGCATGCCGAGCCGCTCCCGGCCGCGCAGCGCGTACTTGGCCACGGCGACCTTCCGGCTCCGCTTCAGCGCCTCCCGGAGCAGGGTGTACGGCTTGGCCGCGGTGGCCCCGTCGGCGGAGAGGTAGTACGCCGCGTCCATCTGGAGCGGGTCGATCGAGGCGGCGGGCACGAACGCCACGATCTCGATCGTGCGGGCGGTGGGCAGCGGGAGCGCGCCGAGGTCCTCGTCGGTGATCGGGATCATCGAGCCGTCGGCCTCCTCGTACGCCTTGCCGATCTCGGCGGCGGAGAGCTCCTCGCCGTCGAGTTCGCAGACCTTGCGGTAGCGGACCCGGCCGTTGTCGGCGAGGTGGATCTGCCGGAAGGAGACCGCGTGGCTCTCGGTGGCGTTGACCAGCTTGATGGGGATGCTGACCAGCCCGAAGGAGATGGCGCCGTTCCATATGGATCTCACCGTTCACCCCTTGTGTCCGGATGGATACCTGTACCTGGCGAAACGTGTGATTCTTATCGTATGACGCCGATCACGGAGGTGGCGGGGCGGCGGCTGGCGCTCAGCAATCTCGACAAGGTGCTGTATCCGGCCACCGGGACCACCAAGGGCGAGGTGCTGCACTACTACGCGGCCACGGTGGCGGAACCGCTGCTCGCCCAGTTGCGCGACCGCCCGGTGTCGTTCCTGCGGTATCCGGACGGCGTGGACGGCCCCCGGTTCTTCAGCAAGAACCCGCCACCGGGCACACCGTCCTGGGTGCGGACCGCCCCGGTGCCCCGGCGCGGGGACGAACCGGCCGGGCAGGTGCTCGTGGAGGATCTGGCCGCGCTGGTGTGGGCGGCCAATCTGGTGGTGGAGTTCCACACCCCGCAGTGGCGGGCGGGGGCGCCGGGGCTCGCCGACCGGATGGTGTTCGACCTGGATCCGGGCGAGCCCGCGACCGTCGTGGAGTGCTGTGCGGTGGCGTGCTGGCTGCGCGGGCGGCTGGCGGCGGACGGGCTGCGCGGCTATCCGAAGACGTCCGGATCGAAGGGGCTGCACCTGCTCGTCCCGCTGGAGCCGACCCCCGCCGAACGGGTGTCGGCGTACGCGCGCGAGCTGGCCGTCCGGGCCGAGCGGGAGCTCCCGGAGCTGGTGGTGCACCGGATGCGGCGGGCGCTGCGCCCGGGGAAGGTCTTCGTCGACTTCAGCCAGAACGCCGCGTCGAAGACCACCGCCACCCCCTACACCCTGCGCGCCCGCCCCGAACCGGCCGTCTCCGCGCCCGTCACCTGGGCGGAGGTCGAGGGCTGCCGCTCCCCCGGCGAGCTGGTCGTCCTGGCGGACGGGATGGCGGCGCGGCTGGCCCGGTACGGGGACCTGCTCGCACCGCTGGCCGATCCGGCGTCGGCCGGGACGCTGCCGGACGCGCCGGGGCCCGAGTGAATCCCGACGCCCCGGCGCGCGGCAGGTGCGGACGCGCCGGAGCGCGGCCGATCCGGTGCGCCGGAGCGCGGACGGGTCCGGTGCGCCGGGGCACGGGTGGCATGGACGCGCCGTAGCACGGATGTCCGATTCACCCCGGTCCGATAGCGCATACCCGGCCGTTTGTCATGCCCGCCGGGAAAAGACCGCATGTGAAGGGCGGATCGGCCGGACCGTGGTGCACACTCCTCGCAGACACTGCTTCGTTGTAACGCGTGGGGAGGCGATGGGGTGTTCGCGGGGATCGACGAGGTCGACTGGGCCTCGATGGAGCATGCCTACGGGCCGGCCGATGACGTGCCCGCCCTGCTGCGGGGGCTCGCGTCCGCCGACCCGGCACGGCGCGAGACGGCGCTGGACGGGATGTACGGCGCGGTGCACCACCAGGGCGACGTGTACGCCTGCACGCTGGCCAGCATTCCCTTCCTCTTCGAGCTGGTCGTGGACCCGGGCGTCCAGGACCGGGGCGGCATCGTCGAACTCCTCACCAGCATCGGCGGGATCGATCTGGACGAGGACGACGAGATCGACGAGGACGAGATCGAGGGCGCGGCCAACTACGCGATGGCGGCCACCGCGGTCACCGCGGGCGCGGGGGTCTTCTTCGAGCTGATGTCCGACGAGGACCCGGGCGTGCGGCTCAACGCGCCCCTGGCGCTCGCGGCGCTGCACGACCACCCGGACCGGGTGCTCGCGGTGCTGCGGGAGCGGCTGCCGATCGAGCCGGACGAGGAGGTGCGGCTCGCCCTGGTCGAGGCGGCCGGGCGGATCGCGCTGCGCCACCGGTCGCTGGCCGGGCAGGCGGCGGGGTGGCTGACCCGGCTGGCGGGCGGGGGTTTCCCGCCGGGGCTGCGGCTGGCCGCGCTGGCCCAGCTGGCCCGGTGCGCCCCGGACGCGCTCCCCGGTGACGTGGTGCGGGTGGTGACGGGGGTGCTGCGACAGTTGCGCGCGGTCCCGGCGCGCCGGTCCGGGGCGGGCCCGGCGGTGGGCGCGCGGCCCGGGGCGGCGGCGGTCGAGGCGTACCCGGAGGCGGCCGGGGAGCCGCCCGCCGAGGAGCGGTCCGCCCCGGCGGCGGCCCGGTTGCGGGCGCTGCCCGACGAGCCGGTGGTACGGCCCGCCGCCCCGTGGACGGCGGATCTGCTGCGCACCCTGCACGCCGGGCTCGACGACCGGGTCGCCGAGCGGACGGCGCTCCTCGCGGACCAGCTGCGCAGCCCGGACCGACAGCAGCGGATCGACGCGCTCCGGATGTGCGGCGGGCTGATCCGGGCCTGGCGGGGCGAGTACGGCGAGCTGGTCCGGCTGGTCGGCGAGCAGCTCGCCACCCCCGAGCCGCGGCTCGCCGAGGCCGCCTCGCACGTGCTGGAGGAGCTGTTCGGGCTGGCCGCGCCGGCCGCGGACGCGCTGGCGGCGCGGGTGGCGGCGGACCCGGGGGCGTGGGTGCGGGACTGGCCGAGCGGGCCGCCCGCGCTGGGCAGCGCGGTGAAGGCGCTGGCCCGGCTGGGCGACGTACGCGCGCTGCCCGCGCTGGCCGCCGCGCTGGAGCGGCCCGAGGTGCCGCACGACGTGGGCTTCGCCATCGGCTGTCTCGGGGCGGACGGCGCCCCGCTGACCGGGGCGCTGCGGCGGGGGCTCGCCGCCCTGCCGCTCGACGGGCGCACGCACGACCGGGCGGCGCCGCTGCTGACCGCCGTCGCCGCGCTGCGGGCGGACGAGGCGCTGCCGGAGGTGCTGCGGGTGCTGCGCGGTGCGCCGGAGTACCGGGGCGACTGGGTCCGTACGTCGGCGCTGCGGGCCATCGGCTCGTTCGGGCCGGTGGCGCGCGAGGCCGTTCCCGAGCTTCGGGCGCTGCTGCGGAGCCCGGGGGCCACCTCGGTGACCGAGGTGGCGAAGGCGCTGTGGGCGGTCGAGGGGGATGCCGGGGCGGTGCTGCCGGTGCTGGTGGAGGAGTTGCGGGCGGAGCGCGTCCACGAGGTCCGGGCCGCGGTGCGGGCGCTGGGCGGGCTGGGGGCGCGGGCCGAGGTGGTCGCGCCGAGGCTGCGGGCCCTGCTGGGGCACGGGGAGGTGTGGCTGCGGGTGGACGCGGCCATCGCGCTGTGGGAGGTGTCCGGGCGGGCCGGGGAGTCCGTACCGGTGCTGCTGGCGGCCTGGGAGCAGGAGCGCCAGGTCCGCGTCCGGGTGGCGGAGGGCCTGGCGCTGATGGGGGCGGCCGGCGAGGGGTCCCTCGCGGCGGAGGTGCTGCGCGCCGAACTCGCCTCCGTACGCCGTCACAACGCGATGGACGGCGGATACGGCAGCCATGACACCCATGAGGACGAGAAACTGCTGACGTTCTGTCGGCAGGCGCTTTCGGGCAGGACGGGGAAGGGACCCACCACATGATCATTTTCGGTACGCGCGGCTATCTGTACCAGCTGGCCATTCTGACGCTGGTCTGCGGCTGGTGCGGGAACCCGGCCGCGCACACCCTGCGCAAGCGGGTCACGAAGTTCACCCTGTTCTTCGTGCCGCTCTTCCCGTTCTCGACGAAGTACGCCACCCAGTGCACGTTCTGCGGGGGCGAGCAGCAGATCGCGAAGGAGCAGGCCGAGCAGTTGCTGGCCCAGCACACGGCCGCGCAGCAGGGCAATCCGTACGGGCAGCCGCAGGGACGGCAGGGGTACGCGCCGAACGGGCAGGGCCCGTACCAGGACTGACGTCCGGCCGGTTGCCGCCGGGGCGGCAACCCTCGCGCGCAGTAAATACGGATAACTGACTTCTTAAATACACATAACTGACTTCCTTCCGCATACAGTCGTGGAATCCGGTCTCCGGAAGGGAGGGAGTCATGCGTCGGCTGGGATACCGTGCGGCGGCGGCCCTCGGGGCCGTCGCCGGTGCGGTGCTGCTGACCGGCTGCGGTGACAACGGCGGGCTGCGGAGCGCCGGTACGGTCCCGCCCGCCGTCGGGCCCGTCCGGCTCTGGCCCGGTCTGCCGACCGCCTCCGCCGCCCCGAAGGACTACGGCGAGGGCGAGACCGCGCGCATCCCCGGGATCACGGTGCCGGGCGACGACGTGCACCGGCTGGACCCGGTGGCGGTGGTGCGGGCCGGTCTCTCGGCCCGGTCGGGCCGGGGCAGCGGTACGGCCGAGCTGCCCGCCGACACCGTACGGCGGATCAACGCCTGCGGCACCGAACCCGCCTCCTGCCCGGTGCTGCGGCCGTACTACCGCGATCTGACCGGCGACGGCCGCGAGGACCTGGTGCTGGGCATCCGGTTGACGGGCGGTCAGCTCTCGGTGCGGGCCTACACCGCCCGGGGCGGCGTGCTGACCCGCATCCTGTCCACCTCGGACGCGGTGATCAGCGTCGAGCTGGCCGGCCGGGACCTGATCGTGCGCGCCCCGTCGGCGATCCCGGGCTACGAGTACCGCACCTCCTGGACCTGGGACGGCAGCCAGCGGGCGATGCTGCCCACCCAGGAGGAGATCCAGCGGATGCCGTCGTCCCCCTCGCCGCTCACCCGGCCCAGCCCGGCCGGCTCCTCCCCCGCCCCGCTCGCCGAAGCCCCCGCGGGGCGGCGATGAGCCGGCTGCGCCCGCCCGCCTGGACCGCCTCGCTCACCTGGAAGGCGGGGCTCTTCATCACGGTGATGTGCTGCGCGCTGGCCGCGCTGCTGGGCGTCCTGGTGCACACCGAGGTGACCCGCCGGACCGTGGGCCAGGCCCGGGAGAAGGCGCTGTCCCGGCTCTCCGACGTCACCACCGCGTACGAGACCGGCGAGGCGCTGCCGCCGGGCTCCGGGCTCGACCCTCCGGGGCTGCCCGCCGCCCTGCGCACCCTGGCGGCGGGCGGCGGGCGCGGCACGGTGGTCGGCGACCTGGACGGCCGGCCGGTCATGTGGGCGGCGGCCCCGGCGGACGGGCGGGCGCTGGCCGTCCAGGTCGACTACCGGCTGAGCGCCCGCACCATCGAGAGCCTCGACGGGGCGATCGCCGGCTCCTCGGTGCTGGCCATCGGCGCGACCCTGCTGGTCGGGGCGTTCGCCGTCACCCGGGTCACCCGGCGGCTGCACCAGACGGCGCTGGTGGCCCGCCGGATCAGCGCGGGCGACCTCGACGCCCGGGTCGGCGACCCGCGCACGACGGACCCCTCGCGCCCGCAGGACGAGGTCGCGACCGTCGCCGGGGCGCTCGACACCATGGCCGCCACGCTCCAGCGCAAGCTCCTGGCCGAGCAGCGCTTCACCGCCGATGTGGCGCACGAGCTGCGCACCCCGCTGACCGGCCTCTCCGCCGCCGCCGAGCTGCTGCCGCCGGGACGCCCCTCCGAGCTGGTCCGGGACCGGGTGCGGACCATGCGGGCGCTGACCGAGGACCTGCTGGAGATCTCCCGGCTGGACGCCGGCCGGGAACATGTCGACCTCGGGGTGTACGAGCTGGCGCCGCTGGTCGCGCGGGTGGCGCGCGCCTCCGGGACGGCGACCGAGGTACGGGTCGAGGGGGCGACCCAGGGGGCGCCGGTACACGTCGGGACCGATCTGCGGCGGCTGGAGCGGGTGCTGGGCAATCTGATCGCCAACGCCCACCGGCACGGCCTGCCCCCGGTGGTGGCGACGGTCGACGGCCCGGTGGTGACCGTGCGCGACCACGGCCCCGGGTTCCCGGAGTACCTGCTGGACGACGGGCCGCGCCGGTTCCGTACCGGGGGCGGCGGCAAGGGCCACGGCCTCGGGCTGACCATCGCCGCCGGGCAGGCCGCGGTGATCGGCGCCCGGCTGGAGTTCCGCAACGCCCCGGACGGCGGGGCGGTGGCCCGGTTGACCCTGCCCGCGCACCGGCCGCCGGACGCCCCGCGCGCCGCCCCGCCCGACGCGTGACGGGGCGTCGTCCCACGGTCCTTCTTCGGACATACCTGCTGCGACATAAGGGAAATACGTAGCGGCTCTTGCTACGTTTCCCGGCATGACCGCAACGACGGCGGACACGCCTCCGCCCGAGCTACGCCTGACGAGACGGCGCGGGATCGAGCTGCTGCTCCTCCTCTGGGCCGTCCTGATCGCGGTCTTCGGGTACGTCTCCGTCGGCCTGGCGAAGAACGGCACGGTCCCGCCCGACGCGGCCGGATACGGGGCGGGGCTGGGGCTGCTGGCGCTGCTCGCCCATCTCGCGGTGCGGCTGCGGGCCCCGTACGCCGATCCGCTGCTGCTGCCCATCGCCGTCCTGCTCAACGGGCTCGGTCTGGTGCTGATCTACCGGCTCGACCTGGAGACGCCCGGGGACCGGGCGGCGCCCACCCAGTTGATCTGGTCCACGCTGGGGGTGGCGCTGTTCATCGTGGTGGTCGTCGTGCTCCGGGACCACCGGGTGCTCCAGCGGTACGCGTACCTCTCGGTGGCCGCCGCGCTGGTCCTGATGATCGTGCCGATCTTCTTCCCGGCGGTGAACGGCGCCAAGATCTGGATCCGGATCGGCGGATTCTCCTTCCAGCCGGGCGAGTTCGCGAAGATCCTCCTCGCGGTGTTCTTCGCCGCGTACCTCGCGGCCAACAGCAACGCGCTCGCCTACACCGGCCGCCGCATCTGGCGGCTCCAACTGCCCACCGGCCGGGTGCTCGGCCCGATCGTGGCGATCTGGCTGCTCAGCGTCGGCGTCCTGGTCCTGGAGCGCGACCTGGGCACCTCGCTGCTCTTCTTCGGCCTCTTCGTGATCATGCTGTACGTGGCCACCGGGCGGACCGGGTGGATCGCGGTGGGGCTGCTGCTCGCGGCGGTCGGCGCGTTCGTCGTCGGCTCCCTCGAACCGCATGTGCACAGCCGGGTGCAGGACTGGCTCGCCCCGTTCGCCTCCATCGACGCCGGCCAGGGCCCCGGCCAGCTGGCCCAGTCGCTGTTCGCGTTCGCGGCGGGCGGGCTGCTCGGCACCGGGCTGGGGCTCGGCCACTCGATCCTGATCGGGTTCGCCGCCAAGTCCGACTTCATCCTGGCGACCGCGGGCGAGGAGCTGGGACTGACCGGGCTGACCGCGGTCTTCCTGCTGTACGCGCTGGTGGTGGCCCGCGGCTACCGGGCCGGGCTCGCCCTGCGCGACCCGTTCGGGCGGCTGCTGGCGATCGGCCTGGCCTCGATCCTGGCGCTCCAGGTCTTCGTGATCGCGGGCGGGGTGATGGGGCTGATCCCGCTGACCGGCATGGCGATGCCGTTCCTCGCCCAGGGCGGTTCCTCGGTGGTCACCAACTGGATCATCATGGCGCTGCTGATCCGGATCAGCGACCAGGCCCGCAGACCGCGGCCGGACGCCGTGGAGACCGGGATCGTCGCGCGGGTCACGGAGGGCGGACGGTGATCCGCTACATCCGGCGGGCCGCCGCGCTCCTGCTGGTCCTGCTGGTGGCGCTGCTGCTGAACGCCGCCCGCATCCAGGTCCTGGACGCCGACAAGCTCGACAACAACCCGGCCAACCGCCGCCTCACGATCGCCCGTTACGACCAGCCGCGCGGCGACATCGTGGTGGGCGGCCGGTCCGTCACCGGCTCGAAGGACACCGGCGAGCAGCTCGCCTACGAGCGCACCTACCGCGAGGGCCCGCTGTACGCGCCGGTGACCGGCTACGCCTCCCAGACGTACGGCACGACGCTGCTGGAGAACGCCGAGGACCCCCTCCTCTCCGGCACCGATCCGATGCTCGCCCCGCTCCCGTTCTGGAACGACGTCACCCGGGCCCAGCAGCCCGGCGGACGGGTCGTCACCACCGTCGTGGACGCGGTGCAGCGGGCCGCGTACCAGGGGCTCGGCGGGCGGCGGGGCGCGGTCGCCGCGCTGGAGCCGGCCACCGGGAAGATCCTGGCGCTGGTCTCGACGCCCTCGTACGATCCCGGGCTGATCTCGGGCACCGGGGCGGCGGTCACCGGTGCCTGGGAGCGGCTCAACGCCTCGAAGAGCCAGCCGATGCTCAACCGGGCGATCCGGCAGACCTATCCCCCGGGCTCCACCTTCAAGATCGTGACGGCGGCCGCGGCGCTGGACGCCCAGGTCGTCACCGACCCCGACGCCGACACCCGCACCCCGTCCCCGTACGTCCTGCCGGGCACCACGACCACGCTGCCCAACGAGGCACGCGGCTGCGAGCGGGCCTCGCTGGCCGAGGCGATCCGGATCTCCTGCAACACCGTCCTGGCGGACCTGGGCGTACGGGTGGGGCTCGACGGCATGGTGGACGCCGCGCGGAACTTCGGCTTCGACGACACCGGGCTGCGGATCCCCTCGGGGGTGGCGAAGAGCAACTTCGACACGGAGATGAGCAAGGACCAGCTCGCGCTCTCCTCGATCGGGCAGTTCGACACCACGGCCACCCCGCTCCAGATGGCGATGGTGGCGGCCGCCGTGGCCAACGGCGGCGAGCTGATGCGCCCGTACCTGGTGGACCGTACGACCACCCACGGGTCCAGGACGGTCCAGCGCAACGGCCCCCGCTCCTACCACCGGGCGATGAACCCGGGCACGGCGATGCAGCTGCGTCGGATGATGGTCGACGTGGTGGAGAACGGCACCGGGACCAACGCGGCGATCGACGGCGTGACGGTCGGCGGCAAGACCGGCACCGCGCAGCACGGCGTGGACAACTCGGGCCTGCCCTATGCCTGGTTCATCTCCTGGGCGCAGGCGCCCGACGCGGCGCGGCCGGCCGTGGCGGTCGCCGTGGTGGTCGAGGACGCGGCGGCGGACCGGGCGGACATCAGCGGGGGCGGCAGCGCGGCCCCGATCGCCCGTTCCGTGATGGCGGCGGCCCTGAGAGGCTGACCCGGTGGGGAATCGGGTGGAAGCGGTGGAGCGGGCCCTGGAGCGGATCGGCCGGGAGGACCCCCGGCTGTGCGCCTTCGTCGAGGTGTGGCCCGAGCGGGCGCGCGCGGCGGCGGAGAGGGCGGGCGGGCTGCCGCTGGCCGGGGTGCCGTTCGCGGTCAAGGGGCGCACGGGGATCGGCGCGTACGCGGCGCGGCGGCTGGCCGGGGCCGGGGCGGTGCCGGTCGGCTCGACGTCGGTGCCCGGCCCCGGCACCCCCTGGCAGACCTGGGGGCAGGGCGCCCTGGGCCGTACGGTCAACCCCTGGCGCGCCGACCGCACCCCGGGCGGATCCTCGGCGGGCGCGGCGGTCGCGGTGGCGGCGGGCCTGGTGGGGCTGGCGACCGGCGGCGACGGGGCCGGGTCGGTGCGGATCCCGGCGGCGTGGTGCGGGGTGTTCGGGCTGAAGACGACGAACGGCCTGCTGCCGTCGCCGGACCGCACGGGGCTGGCCGCCGCCGGTGTGCTGGCCCGCACGGCCGGGGAGGCCGGTGCCTTCGCGCGCCATGTCCTGGAGGTGGCGGTGCCCGCGCCGCCGACGGGGCCGGTGGACGCGGTGTTCAGCGTCGATCTGGGGTACGCGGAGGTCGACCCGGAGGTCGCGGCGGTGGTCCGGCGGGCGGTGCGGCGGCTGGTGGCGGCCGGAGTGGTGCGGCTGGTGGACGGCGGGTGCCCGCTGCTCGACCCGCGGGAGGCGTGGCGGACGGTCCGGGGCGGGGCGGTGTCGCCCGGCGGCGAGGAGGTCCGGCGGGCGAACGACGCGGTGCTGGACGCGCTGTTCGCCCGTACACCCCTGCTGCTCACGCCGACCACACCGAACCGCCCGCACGGCCACGAGGGCCCGGGCGAGACGTACTCGACCGCGCTGACCTGGGCGTTCAACCTGAGCGGGCATCCGGCCGCCAGTGTTCCGGCCGGGTTCACGGCGGACGGCTGCCCGGTGGGGCTCCAGCTGGTCGCGGAGCGCGGGGCGGACGCGGCGCTGCTCGCGGCGGCGGGTGCGGTGGAACGCGCCCTGCCCGCCGTACGCCGCTGAGCGGGCGTCAGTCCAGCGGCTCGCGACGCCGCAGCCAGGACTCGGGCACCCCGGTGGTCCCGGTGGCCGCGCCGACCACGCCGCCGGTGACGGCGCACGTGGTGTCGACGTCGCCGAGTCCCTCGGCCGTCGCCCAGAGCGCCGCCTCCAGGTCGTCCGGGTGCCGGGCCGCGGTCCACAGGGCGAACGGCACAGTGTCGTCGGCGCGGATGCGCTGCCCGCTGCCCAGCAGGTCGGAGGCCTTCCACGGCGCGGTGTCGAAGGGGACGTCGGCGGCCCGGCGCAGCCCGTCGCGGACGAGCCCCGCAGGGGTCAGTGCGGCGACCTCGGCCAGGGTGAGCGTGCCCCGTACGGACAGCGCGGCGGCAACCGCGACCGCCACCGCGCCCGCGATCCCCTCCGGGTGGGCGTGGGTGACCTCCGCCTGGCGCGCGGCCTGTTCCGCGACGAGGTCGAGGTCGTGGTGGAAGTAGGCGCCGAGCGGGGCGACCCGCATCGCCGCGCCGTTGCCGAGGCTGCCGCCCTCGAAGAGTCCGGGGGCCAGGGTGCGCCAGTCGGCGGGTGCCGTCAGGAGCGCGGGCAGCAGCATGTGCATGCCGTGCCCGAACCCCCGGGCCCGGTCGGTCCCGTAGGAGAGGGCGAAGCAGAGGGCGAGCCGGTCCTGCTCCACCCGGCCGTGCTCGTCCAGCACCCTCAGCAGGGCGCGGGCCAGCGCGGTGTCGTCGGTCCAGTGCCAGACGGGCTCGTCGGGGGTGCGGCGGGCCCGGATCTCGGCGGCCGCCCGCCGGGGTTCACGGAAGAGGGGGAACCAGCGCTCCCCGAAGGCGTCCCCGAGGGCCAGCGCCTCCAGGCTGCGGCGGGCGGCGGCGGGGTCGGCGGCGTACGCGGGCGGCGGTGGCGGCGGTGTGGTCATGGTGGCCATCCTTGCCGCGCCGCCCCGCGGCGCACATCCCGTTTCCGGCCACGCACCGCCCGCTCAGGCGCCCCCGCCCTGGGCTATCGCCTCCTCGACCTCGGCGACCCGGGCCTGCTCCTCCGCGGCGAACCGGTCCCGGTCGAGCTGTTCGGCGATCTCCTCGTCCTGGGCCATCAGCAGGTCCAGGTTGAAGTCGCCGAGTTCGAGGACGCCCATGTCGACGTAGGCCTTCTGGAGCCGTTCGCCCCACAGGCCGATGTCCTTGACGCACGGCACGATCCGGCTGAACAGCAGCTTCCGGAAGAGCTGGAGGAACTCCGAGTGCTCGGACAGCTCCTTGGCCTCCCGCTTGCCGATGCCGAAGTTCTCCAGCACCTCGACACCGCTGAGCCGGTCGCGCATCAGGTAGCAGCCCTCGATGACGAACTCCTCGCGCTCGCGCCGCTCGGCCTCGCTCAGCTGCTTGTAGTAGTCGCGCAGCGCCATCCGCCCGAACGCGACGTGCCGGGCCTCGTCCTGCATGACGTAGGCCAGTATCTGCTTGGGCAGCGGCTTGGTCGTGGTGTCGCGGATCATGCCGAACGCGGCCAGCGCGAGGCCCTCGATGAGGACCTGCATGCCGAGGTAGGGCATGTCCCAGCGGGAGTCGCGCAGGGTGTCGCCGAGCAGGGCCTGGAGGTTGTCGTTGATCGGGTAGACCATCCCGACCTTCTCGTGCAGGAACCGGCCGTACACCTCCGCGTGCCGGGCCTCGTCCATGGCCTGGGTCGCGGAGTAGAACTTGGCGTCCAGGTCGGGGACGGACTCGACGATCCGGGCGGCGCAGATCATGGCGCCCTGCTCACCGTGGAGGAACTGGCTGAACTGCCAGGAGGTGTAGTGGCTGCGCAGCCGGCCGCGGTCCTTCCCGGTCATCTTGTCCCAGTGCGGGGTGCCGTAGAGGGTGAGGGCCTCGTCGGGGGTGCCCAGCGGGTCCTCCGGGTCGACCTCCAGGGACCAGTCGATGCGCTTGTTGCCGTCCCACTGCTTGTCCTTGCCCTTCTGGTAGAGGGCGAGCAGGCGTTCGCGGCCGTCGTCGTAGTCCCAGCTGAAGCGGGCGGCGCCGGAGGCGGGCACCTCCCACAGCGATGTCCCGGGGGCGGTGGTGTAGAGGTCGTGTGTCGACACGGACGGCTCCTTCGCCTGGCGGTTGGCGGCAATTCCCTTGGCGGTGCGCTCAGTTGGCAGGTTCACACGTTGGTAGACGCCGGGTCAACAAGTCGCGCGGAAGGGATTGACGGCCTTGCTGACTGGGAGTCTCATAAGAAGTGACCGCCGGTAACCCCATAGCGAGGTGCCCCCGAATGACCCCAGTGACCGAAGCCGACGTCCAACTCCTGCGCGACGCACTCGGACCGCTCCGGGACCGCGAACAGGTGGCCGCCCGGCTCCTCGAATCCTCGGCCAGGCACTCCTTCGACCCGGACAAGGAGCTGGACTGGGACGCCCCGGTCGAGGAGGGCAAGTGGTTCTGGCCGCCCGAGCTCGTCTCGCTCTACGACACCCCGCTGTGGCGGCGGATGTCCGAGGAGCAGCGGATCGAACTCTCCCGGCACGAGGGCGCCTCGCTCGCCTCGCTGGGCATCTGGTTCGAGATCATCCTGATGCAGCTGCTGGTCCGGCACATCTACGACCGGCCGGTGACCAGCAACCACGTCCGCTACGCGCTGACCGAGATAGCCGACGAGTGCCGGCACTCGATGATGTTCGGCCGCATGATCAAGTGGGGCGGCTCGCCCGACTACCCCGTACCGCGCGTCTACCACAACCTCGCCCGGGTGCTGAAGACCATCTCCACCACCCCCGGCTCGTTCGCCGCGACCCTGCTGGGCGAGGAGATCCTGGACTGGATGCAGCGGCTGACCTTCCCCGACGAGCGCGTCCAGACGCTGGTGCGCGGTGTGACCCGCATCCATGTCGTCGAGGAGGCGCGGCACGTCCGCTACGCCCGTGAGGAGCTGCGCCGCCAGATGGTGACCGCCCCGGCCTGGGAGCGCCGGCTGACCCGGCTGAGCTGCGGGGAGGCGGCCCGCGTCTTCTCCGTCTGCTTCGTCAACCCGCAGGTGTACGAGCACGTCGGCCTGGACCGCCGCGAGGCCGTCGCCCAGGTACGGGCGAGCGGCCACCGCGCCGAGGTCATGCAGTCGGGCGCGAAGCGGCTGACGGACTTCTTCGAGGACATCGGGGTGCTGAACGGGGTGGGGCGCAAGCTGTGGAAGCGTTCCGGACTGCTGGCCTGAACGGCCGGGGCGTGTCCTGGGACAGAGCGCCTAGGCTTCGGACCATGACCCCTGTCGCCGCCGCGTCACCGGCCCGTGCGTACCGAAGGCTCAGTGTCGAGGAGCGCCGCGCCCAACTGCTCGGCGCGGCGCTCTCCCTCTTCGCCCACCGGGCCCCCGACGAGGTCTCGCTCGACGAGGTGGCGAGTGTCGCGGGGGTCTCCCGTCCGCTCGTCTACCGCTACTTCCCGGGCGGGCGGCAGCAGTTGTACGAGGCGGCGCTGCGCTCGGCCGCCGAGGAGCTGATCCTCTGCTTCGCCGAGCCGCCGGTGGGGCCGCCCACCGAGCGGGTGACGCGGGTGCTGGACCGCTACCTCGCCTTCGTCGACGGGCACGACACCGGGTTCAGCGCGCTGCTGCGCGGCGGCAGCGTCGCCGAGACCTCGCGCACGTCGGCGATCGTCGACGAGGTGCGGCGGGCGGCGGCCGAGCAGATCCTGCGCCATCTGGGCGAGCGGTCCGAGCCGGGCCCCCGGCTGCGGATGATGGTGCGGACCTGGATCGCGGCGGTCGAGGCGGCGTCCCTGATCTGGCTGGACGAGGAGAAGCGGCCCGCCGCGTCGGAGCTGCGGGACTGGCTGGTGGACCATCTGATGGCGCTGCTGGCCGCGACCGCGGCGAGCGACCCGCAGACCGCGGAGGTGATGGCGGCGCTGCTGCCGCTGGAGCGGCCGGAGGGCCCGGCGGGCCGCCTGGCCGCGGGCCTGGGCCCGGTGCTCGGCGGGGCGGGCCATCTGCTGCCCGGGGCCGGACGATGACCGGACGATGACCGGCCGGGACGACTGACAGGTCCGGCCTCGGCGGGCCGAGCACCGTCCGGGACGGACAGACGGGCGGACGGGCCCCCGCTCCCGGTCTCGGCGGGCCGCCCGCTGCCGGGCGCGGGCCCATCGGTCAGACTGGGGCGGTGCGAAGCGAGAACACCGCCTTCACCGGCGGCCCCCTGGACGGCCGGGTGCTGCCCGTGCTGGTCGGCCCGACCGGCCATCCGCCCAAGTGGTACGAGGTCCCGGTACCGTCCGCCGACGGCGGGCCCGCCACGGTGCACGCGTACCGCAGGGTCCCGGCCGGCTACTCCAAGCGGCTGGGCATCCAGCGCGGCTGGGTGTACGAGTACGTGCCGGAGGGCCGGGAGCGCCGCACCCTCAAGTGGCCCTGGTCCAAGCCGGGCTGACGGGCCCGGTAGCGGAGACGGCCGCCCGTACCCCCTAGGATCGACGCTCTGGTGCCCAGGGACGGTCAGCGAGGGGGTGCGCCATGGAGGCGCTGCGTCAGGACGATCCACGCCGCTTCGGCCCGTACACCGTGCTCGCGCGGATGCGTACGACCGCGGGCAGTGTGCTGTACCTCGCGCGCGGCGCCACCGGGGACGACGCGGTGGTGGTCACCGCGGCCCGTACCGGACTCGCCTCGCAGCCCGTCTTCCGGCGCCGCTTCCAGGCGGAGGCCCGCACCGCGCGTGAACTGGCCGGGAGTTGGGTCCAGCCTTCGCCGGACGGCCCGGACGGCGAGGCCGACGAGTTGCAGTGGACGGCCGCCCCGTACCTGCCCGCGCTGACCCTGGCGGAGGTCATCGGGACGACCGGGCCGCTGCCCGAGCGGGCCGTGCGGGTGCTGGGCGCGGGGCTCGCCGAGGTCCTGGCGCGGGTGCACGCCTCCGGGGCGGTGCTCCAGGGGCTGGCCCCGCACACGGTACTGCTGGCCGGGGACGGGCCCCGGCTGATCGCCTTCGGCCCGCTGGGGGCTGCGGTCGACGCGTCGGCGGGCCCCGGCGGCCAGTTGTCGGTACGGCTCGGCTATCTGACGCCGGAACAGGTCGAGGGCGAGGAGCCCGGCCCCGCCTCGGACCTCTTCGTACTGGGCCTGCTGCTGGCGTACGCGGCGACCGGCACGACCCCGCTCGCCGAGGGGCCGGCCGCCGAGGGCGCCGAGCGGATCGCCCGTACGGCTCCTGAACTGGGCGCTGTGCCCGAGGAGTTGCGCGACCTGATCGCCCGCTGCCTGGAGAAGGACCCGGCCGCCCGGCCGAGCGCCGAGGAGATCGCGGCCGAGCTGGCCCCCGGGGGCGCGGCGGAGTCGGCGGAGGGCGGCTGGCTGCCGGAGGCGACGGCGGCCGCGGTGGTGGAGCAGGGAATACGCGTACGGGAGGCCGTCGCGGCCGGTGAGCGGATCGAGGCGACGGAGGCGCCGGGAACGCCGGAATCACCCACCGCGGAGGCGACCGGGGCCGCCGAGGCTCCGGTGCCCGCCGCCGCGCCGCCCGCCGACACCCGGACCGCCCAGCTCGGGGACATCGCCCGCCGGGCCCCGGCGACGGACCGGCCCACGACCCAACTGGCCGTCCCGCAGGAGCTGACCGGCCGCCCCGCGCTGCCGCCGGCGTCCGCGGCGCTGCCCGCGGTCCCGTCCTCGGGGCCCGTACCGGCGCTGCCCGCCGGGCTCTCCCCCGTACCGGCCGTGCCGCCGTCCGCCTCCGCGCTGCCCGCCCTGCCCGCGCCGCCGGGCGCGGCGGACCCCCGGCCGCTTCCGGTCCCGCTGGGTGCCCGTCCCACCACCCCGCCCCCCTCCTCCGCTTCGGACGTCGGGCGGCGGAGCCTGTTCATCGGGCTCGCCGCCGGGGCCGCCGGGCTGCTCGTCGGCGGGGGCGGCGCGCTCGCGCTGGCGGGCGGCGACGGGGACACCGACGACAACGCCGGGCCCTCGCCGAGCCACGGCGGCCCCACCGTCGCGGGCCTGCCGCCGCGGCCCCGCTGGGTGTACACGCACCCGGAGGCCGACGCCGCGTCGCTCACCGCCACCGTCTGGAACAACCGGCTGCTGGTGCTGACCGGCGAGGCCGGCGCGTCCGCCGTCGACCTGCGGACCGGGCGCCGGATCTGGGAGAACAAGGACGCGGCCGGTGGCCGGGCCGTACCGGACGCCGGGCAGGACTTCTGCTTCGTGGCGACCCCGTCCGCGTTCCTCTGGCTGTCACCGAAGGACGGGAAGACCGTGCACCGGGCGGCCCTCGCGGAGCTCTCCCCCGAGACGCCGTCGCTCGCCGCCCCGTCGGTGGCCGGCGCGTCGGGGACGGAGCTGTGGTTCACCGCCACCGAGACCGTCACGGTCAAGGCCCCGCCGCCGAAGAAGGGCAAGAAGCGCGGCAAGGACCAACAGGTCGTCAAGGCGTACCTGTTCGGCTACGACCTCGCCCGCCGCGCCCAGCTGTGGCGGACCCCGGTACCCGCAGGGCGCGGCCCCGCCACCCCCGTCCACCGGCTGGTCGCGGTCCGCGAGGACGGTGTGGTCGTGCGGCAGACCTCGGCCACGCTCGCCCCCGGACAGGTCAAGGCCGACAAGGGCAAGGCGGTCTTCCGGAGCTTCGACCGGAAGACCGGGAAGCCGCAGTGGGACCGGTCGCTCGGCTCGGTCGCGCCGGACGCCGCGGTCGCCGGCGACGACCGGGGACTGCTGTACGCGGCGGTGGGCGACGCCCTCCAGGCGTTCGAGACCCCGGCCGGCAAGCCGAAATGGACGCTGAACGGCACCGGCGGGGCCCCGTTCGGCACCCCCGTGGTCTCCGGGACGGTGCTGCACGTCACCAGCCGCAACCAGGAGGTCGGCGCCGTCGAACGGGAGACGGGACGGCTGCGCTGGCGGCGCTCCACGGAGGCGGCCATCGGCACGGCGGCCCCCGCCGTCACCCTCAGCGCGGGCGGCGGAACACTGCTGGCCGCGGACGCCTCCCAGGTCACCGCCTTCGCCTCGGCGGACGGCCGACGGCTGTGGAAGTTCCAGGACATCGGCACCCAGGACCCCAAGGGCCCCACGGTCACCGCCCCATACCGCGTCCTGCCCGCCGACCGCACCGTCGTGGTCCAACGCGACCGGATCTTCTACGCCTTCCCGGTCGACTGAGACCCCGCCCCGGTCGCGGCCACGCACCTACGACGCGACCGGGGCGGCGGGTCACCGACCGGATCCGCATGTCACCGCGTGGGCGGGTGCAACCCGATCACGTCACTCGTCCCGGACAGGGCGTACGTGCCGACGACCACGGTGGACAGAAACGTCGCGTAGGCCCAGTCGGCCCCGTTCCCGGAGGCGGCTCCGGCACCGCTCACCACGGCCCGCAGCATCCAACCAGGTCCGTCGCTTCCGAGAACCCTGATGTCCCTGGTCACCTGATGGCCGGATTCCGTCACCCTCGGGACGGACGCCCTGATCTCGACCCCCGCCCGGTCGACCCATTCCGTTGCCCTGCCCCCCTGGGCACGTATACCGGCAACCATGTCCGTGCGAACGCTCTCCCAGAGAACGCCCGAATCGGCCCGGAAGGCTTGGAGCTGAACGGCGGTGTCGCCGCGCACCAACGTAACGGCCAGCATTTGACCATCGAACTCGATGGGCCGCACTTCCATGCCCGCCGATTCGAGGACCAGGATTCCTCCCATGTCGATGAGATCCAGTTCGGATACATCGATCTCCTCGATGTCCCACGGCCCGGACCCGAGGCCCCGCCGAATGACGTCACCACACAGCGATTCCCGGCACACCTCGACCGCTGCCGAAACGAGCCTGTCCGCGCTCTCTCGCGACATGGACTCCTCCGCGAGGAGGGCGGAAAGGAATCCCACCACGCCGGGCAGCGTGAAATATCCGCGAGAATTCCCCTCAGATACAGCGGAAACATCTCCGAGAAAAATTCTGGTCATCGCCAGAACATCCCCCGCGGGGAAGAGCTCCACGTACCTTGGAGCCACCTGGACAGCACTCGGCGAATCATCCCTCGATCGATCACGGAGAATTATCTCGATCGCCGCTATCAAGATGATCCTGGGATTCAAGCGATCCCAGCGATCGTCCTCCACTTCCGTGAGGACATCCGGATCGATCCGCCCGCCCTCGGCAGCCTTCCTCACCACCTCGGCCGCATACGCCTCGGCACTTTCACCGCCCCGCATGACCACGTCGCACTCCTCCCGCCAACACACGGAGCGGAGCGGCAAAGGCCTCCGCCGAACCCCGGACGCCCCGACACCGGAGACATGGCCGCAGCCCCTGAAGAGTTCCGGAACCGGACGACACAGCCCCTCCCGCTTCTCCACCGGCCTCCTGGGCCGTTCCCACCCCTGCATGCCGCTGAACCGCCGCACTTGAGCTGTCCTGCCCCGCGCCCTTCCGGGCGAATCCGCCCGCCGCCACGCGCCACGGTTCTTGCATCCCGCGACATCGAGTGACCGTATTGTCTCGTTGCGCTCACTTATGGGGTAGTCCCATGATCGCCCCGTTGCCGGAGGTGTGTCATGCCAGGTGGAGTCTCCCGTACGGTCTGTGCCGCGGCCCTGACCGTGGCCGTCCTCGCACCGGCGGCCGTCGCCGCCCCCGTCCCGGTCGCCCCGAAGAATAAGAGTGTCGCCCAACTATTGTCAGAAATGCGGCAGTTGTATCAACAGGCCGAGGAGGCCGCCGAGGCGTACAACGGGACCGTGGCGGAGCTGAAGCAGCGCAAGGCGCAGGTGAAGAAGCTGGACGCCGCGCTCGTCACCGCCCAGACCGCGCTGGCCGACAGCCGTGACGCGGTGGGGCGGCTCGCCCGGGAGCAGTACCAGGGCCGGTCCGACTTCTCGGCGTATCTGCAACTGCTGATGTCCCGGAACCCCGAGGGCCTCCTGGACCAGGAGCATCTGATCCGGCGCGCGGCCACCGTGCGGACGGCGGCCGTGCAGCGGCTCACCGGTGCCGAGAAGCGCGCCGACCGGCTGGCCGCCGAGTCCCGTGCGGCGCTGGACCGGCAGCAGACGCTGGTGTCGAAGCGGAAGAAACAGCGGGATGCGGTCCGGTCCCGGCTCAAGGACGTCGAGACGATGCTGGCCTCGCTCTCCGGCAGCCAGCTCGGCGCGCTGGACCGGCTGGAGCAGCGCCAGACGACACAGGCGCAGCACGCCCTGGCCGCCTCCGGTGCGCTCTCCTCGACCGGGCGGCCGTCCGCGGCGGGCCGCCGGGCGGTGGCGTACGCGATCGAGCAGATCGGCAAGCCGTACGTGTGGGGCGCGCAGGGCCCGAACTCCTTCGACTGCTCGGGGCTCACCTCGCGGGCCTGGGCGAAGGCGGGCCGGCCCATCCCGAGGACCTCCCAGGAGCAGTGGCGGCAGTTGCGGAAGGTCCCGGTGAACGCGCTGCGCCCGGGGGACCTGGTGATCTACTTCCCGAGGGCCACGCATGTCGCGCTCTACATCGGCAAGGGGCTGGTGGTGCAGGCGCCCCGGCCGGGTTCGCGGGTGAAGGTGTCGCCGATGGGGTCGAACCCGCTGCTGGGCGCGGTGCGCCCCGACCCGGGCGGCACCCCGCTGTCCAAGTACCGGCTGCCGAGGCTCCCCTCGGGCGCCGCCTCGGGCTCGCACACGGGGTACGGCTCCTCGTCCGCCCCGAGGCGCTGAGGCCGCCGGGACGGCGGACTGCGACGGGCGGGACGGCGGCGGGGCCGACCCGTGCCCCTGCGGCTGCGGGTTCTCCCCGTCCCCCGCGTGTTCTCAGCCGAGGAGTGTCGTCAGGATCAGTCTGTAGAAGACGAGGTAGGCCAGCAGCGAGAAGGGAAGGGCGGTCAGGAGGGTCAGCACGCGTTCTCTGTGGGTGCGGCCCATGAGCAGGGGGACGAGAACCAGAAGGGCGAGGCAGGCCCATGCCTGGGGGGCGTAGTGCAGAACCCAGGCGTAGTGGATGCCTTCCGTGCCGAAAACGCCCGCCAGCGCGGCAAGGCCGATGACACGGTGGCGCGGGCTGGTCCCTCGCCACCCGAAGCCCGCCGCCCCGAAGAGGGGACCGGCGATGAACGCCATGCCGAGCCAGACGAGCGGAGCGAACAGGGAGCCCATGCCGTCGCGGCCGACCTCCGCGTAGCCGTAGTAGCCGACGACGAGACCGGACTCGGCGAGCAGGCCCGCGACGACGGCCGTGGACAAGCCGGTCTTCCGGGCCACCAGCGCGCCTGCGGCGAACGCGGCGACGGACCAGACCCCACCGGAGTTGACGATCTGGTTCCACGCACCCGGAAGCCAGCCCTGGAGCAGGTTGGTCAGGACGCCGAGCAGGATTCCTCCGACGCATGCCGACACTGTCGCGTAGGCCCAGGATCTTCCACTCGTACCGGGCACTGGGGCGATGACCGGGGACGCGCTCATGGTGGTGCTCACTTCGTCTGTCGAGGGCTGCACGGCTCACACCGCTTGGTGCAGTTGTAAGGATGTGTGGCGCCGGCGGTACGTTCCCTTGACCTGCAGGTGCTGACGCGGCAGGGAGGCCTACGGCGCTGTACGAAGCGTGCGGTCGCGGGCCAGCGGTGCGAGGCCGGCCAGGAGGCCGACGGCCGCGAGCGGGATCAGGTCGAGGTCGACCGTGATCAGGGCGAAGGACACGAACACGAGCACCGGGCTCCACACGGGCAGCCGCCTGGGCCGTAGGGCCGCCAGCATGATCAGCAGGATGAGCATGCCGAGCTGGAAGGCGAGCGGGCCCGCCATCTCCAGAAGGCCGGGCAGCGGGGCGGAGTCGGCCAGGCCGGAGAACAGATCGCCGAGGATGACCCACACGAAACAGCCCGCGCCGAATACTCCGGCGACCGCGGCGGCACCAGCGGCGGTCCGCGTCCGGGCGGTGGCTACGGGAACGAGGCGGCGCAGCTCCACGACGAGGACGCCGAACAGGAGGAAGGCGGCGAGGAAGAACGTGTGGCCGAGGTTCCAGGCCGTCCCCGGGCCGTGGTCGCCGTCCATGCCGTCGATCAGGCGCAGCACCCCGTAGCACAGCAGCAGGAAGGGGATGAGGACGGAGAGCAGCCGGGTTCTGCGTGCCGTTGAGGTCATGCCCATACGGTCTCTGCCCGGCCCCGTCATGAGGTATCGGGATGATCCCCGGGCGCACCCGGAGGGCCGCCTTAGGGGTTGGGCCGCTCAACGGCCCGCGCTCTCGGGGTACGGCACCCCCGCGGGGGTGACCAGGGGTCCATCCTGCGGGCGCCGTGAGCCCCCACGGAGACACCACGACCGGGCCCCGTCCCCGCCCCACCGGGCCGACCGCCGAACCGCCTGTGGGCCGTCCGAGGACGGCCCACAGGCACCGGCGTGTTCACCAGCGTTGACCGCTGCTCCGCAGGTCGGACGCCTACGCGGCGCCCGAGGCCTCGGCGAGGTACGCGTTGGTCTTCTCCGGGTCGAAGAAGAAGTTCTCGAAGTCCGCCGGGTCGTTGAAGCCGTTGGCGAAGCGGTCGGCGACCGGCTGGAGCTGGCCGGCGGCGCCGATCAGGTTCAGTACGTGCTCGGGCGGTACGCCGAGCATGGCGTTGGTCCACTTCACGACATGCTGGGCGGTGTCCCAGTAGCGGTCGAACGTGGCCTGCATCCATGCCTCGTCGAACTCGCCGTCGCCGTGCTCGACGATCGAGTCCAGGTAGGCGTTGGCGCACTTGGAGGCCGAGTTGGAGCCCTGGCCGGTGATCGGGTCGTTGGCGACGACGACGTCCGCGACGCCGAGCACCAGGCCGCCGCCGGGCAGTCGGCCGATCGGCTTGCGCACGGTCGGGGCGTACCGGCCCGCCAGGGTGCCGTTGGCGTCGGTCAGTTCGACCTTGGTGGCGCGGGCGTACTCCCAGGGGAGGAACTTCTCCATCAGCGCCAGGGTCGTCTCCAGGTGCTCGGCGGGGTCCTTGATGCCCCGGAAGACGTCGACCGGGCCGCCGGGGACGCCTTCCCAGAACAGGATGTCGGCGCGCCCGGAGGTGGTCAGGGTCGGCATCACGAAGAGCTCGCCGACGCCGGGGACCAGGTTGCAGCGGACCGCGTCGAACTCCGGGTGCTCCGGGCGCGGGCCCATGCCGTGGACGTACGCGACGGCCAGGGCGCGCTGCGGGGCGTCGAACGGCGAACGGGAGGCGTCCCGGCCGAACATGGAGACCAGCTCGCCCTTGCCCGCGGAGACCAGTACGAGGTCGTAGGCGCGGGAGAAGTAGTCCAGGTCCGAGACGGCCGCGCCGTGGATGACGAGCTGCCCGCCGCGCTGGGCGAACGTCTCCATCCAGCCGGCCATCTTCACCCGCTGGTCGACGGACTGGGCGAAGCCGTCCAGCTTGCCGACCCAGTCGACGGCGCGCGAGGAGTCCGGCGCCGCGACGGAGACGCCGAGGCCCTCGATGCGCGGGGCCTGGGACTCCCAGAAGTTGAGCTGGTAGTCCCGCTCGTACTGGAGCGCGGTGTGGAACATGCACTGCGTGGACATGACCCGCCCGGAGCGGATCTCGTCGGCGGTGCGGTTGGACATGAGGGTGACTTCGTACCCCTTGGACTGGAGTCCGAGGGCGAGCTGGAGGCCGGACTGACCTGCTCCGACTATGAGTATCTTCCGCATCGCGCTTCTCCGTGCTGTGTCTGGGACGTCTAGGGCGTGTCCGGCGGATCAGGGGCGGGCAGGGCGCGGTGTCCGGTGCGGTGCATCGCAGGGCGCCGGAGCGTCTTCATAGCGGAGCCATGGGGACGTTTCGGCAACGCCGCGAGGTGCCGTACCGGACACCGCGATCCCGGCCATGATCCGCCGGACACGCCCTAGGCGGGGGTGGCGTCGAGGGCGTGGCCGACCAGGGCCAGCAGGGACTCGACGACGGTGATCCGGTTACGCGCGTCCATGATCACAACAGGTACGTGCGGGGCTATGGTCAGGGCCTCCCGTACGTCCTCCGCCTCGAATCCGGGCGTCCCCTCGAAGTGGTTGACGGCCACGATGTAGGGCAGGCCGCAGCTCTCGAAGTAGTCGAGGGCGGGGAAGCAGTCGGCGAGCCGGCGGGTGTCGGCCATCACGACCGCGCCGATCGCGCCGCGCACCAGGTCGTCCCACATGAACCAGAAACGTTGCTGCCCCGGGGTGCCGAACACGTAGAGCACCAGGTCGTCGTCGAGGGTGATCCGGCCGAAGTCCATCGCGACGGTGGTGGTGACCTTCTCGGGCGTCGCGGAGAGGTCGTCGGTCTCCTCGCTGGCCTGGGTCATCATCGCTTCGGTCTTCAGCGGGGTGATCTCGGAGACGGCCCCCACGAAGGTCGTCTTGCCGACGCCGAAGCCGCCCGCGACCACGATCTTCGTGGCGATGGGGGCCCGGGTGCGGTCGAGCTGCCAGGCCTGGAGCGATTCCTCTGCCTGGTCCGCTGTGCCCGGCCGGCGCGGGGCGAAGAGCGTCGACTCAGAGACGGCGGAGTCCATTGAGCACCCTTTCGAGCAGTGCGCGGTCGGGCTGGCCGGTGCCGTGACCGGTTCCGTACACGCGGATCTTTCCTTGGTCGGCCAGGTCGCTGAGGAGGACCCGGACCACGCCGAGCGGCATCTTCAGCAGGGCCGAGATCTCCGCGACGGTGCGCATCCGGCGGCAGATCTCGACGATCGCCTGGAGCTCGGGCATGACCCGGGTCGACAGGCTGCCGTTGGTCAGTTCGCGGCGCTCCTCGGGGGCGTCGAGCGCGGCGACGAAGGTCTCGACGAGCAGGACGTGCCCGAAGCGGGTGCGGCCGCCGGTGAGGGAGTACGGGCGGACCCGGGCGGGCCTGCGGTCGGCCCCGCGTACGGGGAGCCTGGGCGCGGATTCGGCAGCGGGCTTCACTGGGTGCTCTCCATCGATTTGCGCAGTTCACTGCGGAGTTCGGGGGTGAGTACGTGTCCGGCCCGGCCGACGAAGAGCGCCATGTGGTACGCGATGACGCTCATGTCGCAGTCCGGGGTGGCGTGCACCCCGAGCAGGGAGCCGTCGCTGATCGACATGACGAAGACGCTGCCCTCGTCCATGGCGACCATCGTCTGCTTGACGCCGCCGCCGTCCATCAGTTTGGCGGCACCGATGGTGAGGCTGCCGATGCCGGAGACGATGGTCGCCAGATCGGCGCTGGAGCCCCTGGGGCCGTCGGAGACCCCGGCGTTCGTGGTGTTCGCGGCGGCCAGACGGCCGGGGTCGGAGGAGAGCAGCATCAGTCCGTCGGACGAGACGACGGTGACCGAGTGGACCCCTGGTACCTCCTCCACCAGATTGCTCAGCAGCCAGTGCAGGTTGCGGGCCTCGGTGCTCAGCCCGATGGTGCTCGGCGCAGTCAACTGCGTGCCTCCTCGACTGTGTCCCCCGTCTCATCCGTCTGGTCGGTCATGCTGCTGCCCGGTCGGGCCGCGTCGCTGTGCTGGTCGGTGGGTGCGCCGGGCGGGGCGGGGTGCCCTTCGGCGATCTCCGCCTCGACGTCCCGGCGGCCGTCCTTCGCGCCCTGGTGGAAGCCGCCGAGCCGTCGGCGCAGCGCCTCCTTGTCCAGGTTCCCCTTGCGCTCGGTGGTGGCCGCCGCGGCGGGCTTGGTGATGCGGGGGGTGCGCTTGGGCAGCCCCTTGTCGGTGACGCGCCCGGCGGGAGCGGCGGGCTCCGCCGGTGCGGCGGAAGCGGCTTCCGCGGGCGGTTGGGTGCGCTGCTCCGGGATGCGGTCCCGGGGCTGGTCCGGCGTCCGCTCATGGCGGTCGGGGCCGATGGCGTACCGGTCCGCCGCCTCGGGCCGCGGGGAGCCCGCGGGCTTCGGTACGACGGGGAGGCGGACCTGGAGGGTGACCTCGGACTCCGACTCGGCCGGGGCCGGGGACTTCGGGGCCGGCTCGGCGGCTGCCGGGGCCGGTACGGAGTCGGCGCCCGACGCCCGGATCGCCCGCTCGGCGGCGGCGATCAGCGGGTCCTCGGCGGGCCGCTCCCCGGACGACCGCGGCTCCTCGGCGGACGGCCGTTCCCCGGCGGACGGCCGGGGTTCGGCGGGCCGCTGGGGTTCGGCGGGCCGCGGTTCCGGTGCGGTCGCGGTCGGCTGCTCGTCGCCGGACGGCGGCTGCGGCTCGCCGGACGACAGCTCCGGCTGCGGCTCCGGCCCGGCCGACGGCGTACGGGCGGGCAGGGCGTTGGAGTTGGCCTCGGCGACCGAGCCCGGGAGGTTCAGCGTGGGCGCGGAACCGGAGGACTTCGCCGGGGGCGGGGTGGCGGCCGGGAGCGCCTCCGGCAGCAGGGCCTTGGGCAGGACGACGACGGCGGTGAGCCCGCTGCCGGTGTGCTCGCGCAGCTCGACGCGTACGCCGTGCCGGGCCGCCAGCAGCGCGGTGACCTGGAGGCCGAGCCCGGCCCCCTCCGCGCTCCGGTCGCCCGCCTCGAACAGGGTCGGGTCGGCGAGCCGGGCGTTCAGCTCCGTCATCCGGTCCGCGGGCATCCCCAGGCCGTCGTCCTGCACGGAGAGCATCACCTCGCCGCTCTCCAGCAGCCAGCCGGAGAGCTGGATCCGGGACTCCGGCGGCGAGAAGGCGGTCGCGTTCTCCAGCAGCTCGGCGAGCAGGTGGCTGAGGTCGTCGGCGGCGAAGCCGGCGACCTGGGCGTGCGGCGGCAGGGCCTGGATGACGACCCGCTCGTACCGCTCGATCTCGGAGACCGCCGCGCGCGCCACGTCGACCAGCGGGATCGGCCCGGCGTGCCCGTGGCCGTGCTCGGCGCCCGCGAGGACCAGCATGTTCTCGCTGTGTCTGCGCATGACGGTGGCCATGTGGTCGAGCTTGAAGAGGGTGGCCAGCCGCTCCGGGTCCTGCTCCCGGTCCTCCAGGCCCTCGATGACGCCCAGCTGGCGGTCGACCAGGCCGAGGGTGCGCAGCGAGAGGTTGACGAAGGTGTGGTGGACGGTGTTCTTCAGCTGCTCCAGCTCGGCCGTGAGCTCCGCGGTCGCGGTCTGGAGCTCGGCGCGCTCGGCGGCGAGGGCCTCGCGCCCGGCGGCCAGCTCGCCGCGCTCGCCCTCCAGGTCCGCGAAGCGGCCGTTGAACCGGGTCAGGAGCCCCTGGAGCCTCGCGTGCAGGCTGTTGAGGGACCGTACGACCTGGGCGTACTCGTCGTTGCGGCCGGTGTAGCGGACCGGCTCTGCGGTCTCGGGCTCCGTGGCGAGCCGGGCGGCGCCGATCCGGAGCACGGCGAGCGGCTGGGTGAGGGTCCGGGCCACGGCGGTGGAGACGCCGACGGCGATCAGCAGGCAGCCGCCGAGCAGCGCGATGCGCAGTTCGAGCGCGGTGACGTCGTCGTCGCGCAGCTGCTCCAGCCGGCCGACCCGCTCGGTGCCCAGGGCCGATTCGACGCTCCGCATCCGGTCGATCCGCGCGGAGAGCGCCGCCCCGGCCTTCTTGCGGCTGGTGGCACGGCCGCTCTCGGACAGTTCGGGGCGGGCGGTGAGCCTGTTGAGGTACTTCTCCGCGCTGGCGACCTCAGGTCCGGTGACCGTGGACGCCAGCCTGTCGCGGGCGGTGGCTCCCGCGACCTGGTCGAAGTCGGCGAGCGCGCCGAGCTCGCGGACCCGGGACAGCTGGGCGGCGGCGCTCAGCTCGTCGCGGGTGCGGTCGTCCTTGGCGCTCGCGCCGTCCTGCGGCTGGACCGGCAGCCCGGTCGCCGGGTCGATCGTGCTCGAACCGTTCTGCACCGGAAGCCCGGTCACCGGGTCGATCTGCGGGGTGGTGGCCCCGCCCGGCACGGAGAGCGCGGCGAGCAGCAGCCCCCGGGTGGCGGCGGCCTGTTCGGTGGCGCGGGCGAGGGCGAGCGAGGCGCGGGTGGCCCCCGAGGCGCGCGGCGGGGTCTTCTCCGTCAGCTCCTCGGCGAGGTCCTGGAGCTTGCCGATGATCTCGGAGTACGCCTGGTGGGCCTCCAGCGCCGTGCCCTTGCCGCTGAGCGCCTCGCGGCGCAGGGAGGGGATGCCGGCGAGGTCGCGGCGGAGCGCGGCGGGGGCGGCGGCCCGGATCTCCTCGACCCGCTGGTCGACCCGGGTGCTCCGGGCGTCGTCCGCGCCGGTCTTCCCGTCCCGGCCCGCGGCGATCCTGGCGGTGACGTCGTCGCGCTCGTCGGCCAGCGCGTGGGCGAGGGCGACGGCCTGCTGGTTCAGCTCGGCGAGGGTGACCAGGCGCTGCGAGTCGTTCAACTCGGAGGAGGCGGTGAGGACCATGGGAGCACCGGCCGCGATGACGGTGACCCCGACCACCGCGACTCCGGCGACCAGCCTGCTCCGCACCCGTACGGGGCGCCGGGTGCTCCCGCTCTCGGCGGGGGCCGGTGACACCGCCCCGGAACCGTTCCGCTCTTCGCCCTTGCTCCGAGGCCGCTTCTTCTGCACCGGTGCTCGCATTCTTGACTCGTCCGCCCATGAAGCAGAGGTGACGCACGGTCACACGCGGGGGCGTCCCTTCCCACTGGTACGGCTTCCGACCATTCCAGCGCTTCTGGGAGGGGGACACGCAACGACCACTCCACCACCTGAAGGAGTGAACATCACTCCCGAGTTGGCGAACAAGTCTGCCCGGAGAGGTCCTCGGCCACACCCGGTCCGCCGGGTGGAACTTCAGGGCGGGCTTTGGCAGGATGCCCGCCCGCACCCCCACGGAGGCCGCCCTTCCGCTCCGCCGCCGGCCGGAAGCCGCAGGTTCAGGCCAATCACACGGGCGTGCGGAGGGCGTGAAGGCGTCGTGCAGACTGGCCGCATGCTCTTCGCGCTGGCCACGGCCCCCGGAAGTCCCGAACACCCGAACGAGGACTGGGCGGCCACCGTTCTCCCCGCTTCCGGGTGGGGCGGAGCGCTGGTCCTGCTGGACGGGGTGACGCCGCCGCGGGGCGACGACGGTTGTGTGCATTCGGTTCCGTGGTTCACGGCCCGGCTGGGCGGCGCGCTGATCGAACTGTCCGGTTCACGGCAGGATCTGACCCTTCAGGAGATCCTCGCCCTGTCCATTGGGCGCACCGCCGACACGCACCGTTCCCTGTGTGACCTTTCTCACGCACGTACGCCGCAGGCGACGGTCGTCATGGCCCGGTGGGACGAGCACGAGATCGAGCACCTGGTGCTCTCCGACTCCGTGCTGCTGCTCGGGATGCGGGACGGGAGCGTGCGCCCGGTGCTCGACGACCGGCTGGACCGGCTGCCGCCCGGCTCGCTGGACTCCGCGGCGTTCACCGACACCCGGCTGCGCAACAAGGAGGGCGGCTTCTTCACCGCGGCCGCCGACCCCGCCGTGGCGTCCCGCGCGGTGACCGGGCGCACCCCGCTCGACCAGGTGCGGGCGATCGCCGCGCTGACGGACGGGGCGGCCCGCTGGACCGAGGTGTTCCGCGCGGGCGACTGGGCGGACTGCCTGAAGGTGCTCCGCGACGAGGGGCCGCAGTCGCTGATCGACCGGGTCAGGGTGCTGGAGGAGGCGGACGCGGGGGCCGGACGGACGCTGCTGGGCCGCGGCAAGACGCACGACGACGCGACGGCGGTCCACGCGACGCTGTGACGGGCGTTCGGGCGCCCGCCCTCGCGCCTCCCGGGCCGCCCCGGAGGCCGTACGTCCTCCACCCCCGGCCAGGGGCGTCAGTTCTCGGCGCGGGCGTTCAAGTGGTGGAGCAGCCTGGCCAGTTCGGCCACCTCGGCACGGTCCCAGTCGGCGAGCTTGCGGACGTAGCGCTCGCGGCGGGCGTCGCGGACGCTGCGGTAGCGGTCCAGCCCTTCGGCGGTGAGGTGGACGAGGAAGGCCCGGCCGTCGGCGGGATCGGGTTCACGGATCACCAGCCCGAGCGTTTCCAGGGCGCGGAGTTGACGGCTCATGGTCGCCTTGCCCACGCCGAAGTAGGCCGCGAGGTCGGTGGCCCGCTGCGGCCCCGCCGACTCCAACTGGACGAGCAGGCCGTACGCGGCGGATTCCAGGTCGGGGTGGACCTCCCGGGCCATCTCCCCCGAATTGGCGCGGGCCCGGCGCAGGAAGACTGCCAACTCCCGCTCCAGCGCGAGGAATGCGTGGTCCACACCACTCCCTCCGGTCGCGCCCGGTTCACTACCGCTTTCGCTCCCGTGCACGTCAACACCCCTCATGAGCTTTCCGGTCGCTGAAAATTTCTTTCACCGCAGGTCATCACCGCAGCTTGCGCCAGTATTTCGCAGGAGTAGACCAACGGCGGCGCCCGGACCCCCTTCCGCAGCGCGGGTCTACGTGCGTAGCGTCATGCCTGGCATGTTCACACCATTACATGCCCGCAGGGGGGTGTGCCCCACGTCCCCCTGGGATCAGCGCGTCCCCCCACCACGTCCTCGGAGGCACTCCCATGCCGGTGCTCAGATCCACTGCCAGGTCCTCCCGCCGCTCCCGTTTCGCAGCGGCCGGAACCCTCCTCGCAGCCCTCTCCCTCATGCTCACCCTGCCCGGTGCGGCGAGCGCCGCCGGCAGTGACGCCGCGGCCGCGAAGAAGCCCGCCAGGGGCACCGCCACGATGGGCATGGGCGTCATAGCCCACGACGGCGAGGCCGGACTCCCCCGCGACACCCGCGCCGTCCAGACCGAAGGCGTGGACGTCGCCAGCTACCAGGGCAACGTCGACTGGCCGACGCTCTGGGGCAGCGGCGTGAAGTGGGCCTACACCAAGGCCACCGAGGGCACGTACTACACGAACCCCTCCTTCGCGCAGCAGTACAACGGCTCGTACAACGTGGGCATGATCCGGGGCTCGTACCACTTCGCGACCCCCAACACCACGAGCGGCGCCACCCAGGCCAACTACTTCGTGGACCACGGCGGCGGCTGGTCGCGCGACGGCAAGACGCTCCCCGGCGTGCTCGACATCGAGTGGAACCCGTACGGCGCCCAGTGCTACGGCCTGAGCCAGGCCGGCATGGTCAACTGGATCCGCGACTTCGTGAACACGTACAAGGCGCGCACCGGCCGTGACGCGGTCATCTACACCGCGACCAGCTGGTGGAAGGACTGCACCGGCAACAACGCGGGCTTCGGCGCCACCAACCCGCTGTGGGTGGCCCGGTACGCCAGCACCGTCGGCGAGCTCCCGGCCGGCTGGGGCTTCTACACGATCTGGCAGTACACCTCGTCCGGCCCGTACGTCGGCGACCACAACCGCTTCAACGGCGCCCTCGACCGCGTACAGGCCCTCGCCAACGGCTGAGCCTCCCCGCACGCGCGTCCTCCCCGCGTACGCCGCGGCGCCCCGGTGCATCCCGCCGGGGCGCCGCGCGTTCCGCGTCCCGCACGTTCCCCGAGCAGGGATTTCACCATCCGAAGCGGTGAGGCACCCCACCATCCGTTGACGTATACACGCTGTGTATAGTCCTCCTCCGGCGCACCCGGCACACCGCGCCGCGCGCAACTGTTCAGCCACGGAGGAGTGACCGCCTTGCCCAAGAAGACGAAGCCGATCGGTAAGGGGTTGACCGCGGCCCTGGTGACGGCGCTCACGCTGACCCTGGGCGGCTGTGCGATGCAGACCACGGCTCCGGCCACGGCGCGCGCCGACGCGGGCTCCGACGCGAAGGGCACCTTCGGCCCGGTGGACTGCCGCAAGGCCAAGTGCATAGCGCTGACCTTCGACGCCGGACCGGGCGAGGACACCCCGCGTCTGCTGGACATACTCAAGGAGAAGAAGGTGCACGCGACCTTCTTCCTGCTGGGCAAGAACCATGTGAAGAAGCACCCCGACACGGTGCGCCGGATCGCCGCCGAGGGCCACGAGGTGGCCAACCACACCTGGACCCACAAGATCCTCACGGACCGCGACCCGGCCGACATACGCGCCGAGCTGAAGAAGACGCAGGACGCGATCACGGAGATAACCGGCAAGCAGCCCCGGCTGATGCGCCCGCCGCAGGGCCGCACCGACGACATCGTCTCGGGCGTCAGCAAGGACCTGGGCCTCTCCCAGATCCTGTGGAGCGCCACCGCCAAGGACTACTCCACGACCGACTCCGCGCTGATCAAGAAGCGGATACTCGACCAGGCGAGCCGGGACGGTGTCATCCTGCTGCACGACATCTACAAGGGCACGGTCCCCGCGGTGCCGGGCATCATCGACGCGCTGCAGAAGCAGGGCTACACCTTCGTGACGGTGCCGCAGCTGATGGCCCCCGCCGAGCCGGTCCCGGGCACCATCTACCGCCCCTGACCGTCCCGGTCCCACAGCGACGCGACCCCCGGCGCCGGTGCGCCGGGGGTCGCGTCGTCGGGGGAGGTCAGCCGCAGTTCCCGGCCGGGCGCTCGCGGGTCACCAGGTCGGTCGAGCCGGTGGTGCCGTCGATCCAGACCACCCGCTTCCCGCCGTCGGCCGCCGCGTACGACTGCTCGCCGCGGTTGCAGGAGACCCGCTGGACGCGCGAGCCGTCCAGGGGGAGCTGCCACAGCTTGGGCAGCGTCTCGTTGCGGTAGACGGTGTCCGGGGCCTGCGCGGTGACGGTGACCGCCTCGTCGGACGCCGTCAGGCCGTACGCGAAGAGCGCGCCGTCACCGGACTCCGGGCTGATGTCCTTGAGCCCGGTGCCGTCCCGGTTCGTCCGGCGGACCGCCATCCGGCCGCCGTCCTCGGCGTTCTCGTCGACCAGCCACACCACGGAGTCCTTGGTGACGGCGGTCTGGCCGAGCGCCTGCGGGTTGCCGCTCTGCGGGAGCAGCCTGGTCTTCCCGGTGGTGGTGTCGAAGACCTCGACGCCCAGCTCGTACTCCGTCTCGCCCGGGTAGAGCTTCCCGTAGGCGATGGTGGTGCCCTTGACGGAGCCCACGGCGGTGGAGAGGTGGTAGCGGCCGCCGTCCACGTACTCCTGCTTGCCGGTCCGGGTGTTCACGTAGCCGACGTGCTGGCTGCCGAACGGGTCGTACTCGGTGAAGACCACCAGGTCGCCGTCGACCCGCAGCCCCTCGACACCGGTGTACGAGGACCAGACCGTCCTGATCGGGCCGCCCGCGACCGGGCGGCTCAGGATGTCCACGCTCGTGGAGCCGAACGCCGCCCAGACCACGGTCTTCCCGTCGGTCGCCGGGTAGACGTGGTAGCGGCCGTCGTTGGGGCTGATCACCTTCGGCGCGCCCTTGCCGTCGGTGCGTCCGGCGCGGACGGAGTACGGCTCCGAACCGTCGTCGTTCGACGTGGAGGCGGCCCACCAGCCACCGCCCGCGCCGGTGCCGGTGCCGGAGGTGTTGAGCTTGCCGAGGAGCTTGTCGGAGTCGGCGCCGAGCGCCTTCTCCCAGCCCGGGACGATGCCGTGGGCGTCGAACGCCCGCTTGACGACCTTCAGCTGCTTGGCCGTGACGCCCAGCTCGCGGGCGGCGGCGATGGTGGCGTTGCGGCCCTCGGTGAAGCCGTCGAGCGGGGTCAGGTACGCCTCCAGCGCCCGGTAGGCGATCTTGTCGGCGAGGTCGGCGCCGAGGTCCTCGCGGATGTCCCAGAGGGCGCCGGAGTAGATCGTCGAGTTGAGGTGCACCCCGCCGTTGTCGGTGGAGAAGGCCACGCCGAGGAAGTTCTTCGAGGTGGTGGCGCCGTCGTTGAGGTCGCGCAGGGCGCAGTCGCGGGGCGCCGCGGTGCGGCACAGGTCCTCGCCGATCAGCCCGGCGTCCGGGTCGTCCATGGAGGTGCCCGAGGCGTCGACGTCGATGGCGTTGCCGAAGTAGTCGGCGACCGCCTCGTTCAGCGCGCCGGACTGGCCCGCGTAGACCAGGTTCGCGGTGGACTCGACGACGCCGTGGGTCATCTCGTGGCCGACCACGTCGAGGTCGGCGGAGAGCGGCTTGTACTCGCTGTCGCCGCTGCCGTAGACCATCTTCCGGCCGTCCCAGAAGGCGTTGACGTACGGCTGTCCGTAGAGCGTGACACCGACCAGCGAGTCGATGTTCATGCCGCGGCCGTCGAGGCTGCTGCGGCCGTGCTTCTGCTTGTAGTAGTCGTAGACCTGGCCGGCCGCCCAGTGCGCGTCGGCGGCGCCGGACTGGGCGGCCGCCTTGCCGAAGTCGCTGGTGGGGTGGGAGAACACGCTGATCCCGTCGGGCCAGCGCCCGGAGGCGGCGGTGACGTCGACGTCCCGGGCGTCCCAGGTGGAGATCATGCCCTTGCCGCTGTCCCACTGGTGGGCGTAGTCCGTCATGAGGTACCGGTCGGCGGACCGGTCGTAGTAGAGGTCGAGCGGGACCTGGGAGCCGTCGACGCGCAGGCCGGTGCCCTTGACGCCGGGGAAGTCGTCGGCCGGTGCGGCGGCCGGTGCCGTGCCCGCGGCGGCGGCCTTCGCGGGGGTGCCCGCCGGGGTGGTGCCCTGCGCGGTGAGGGTCTTGATGCCGCTGTACTGGAGGACCGGGAAGCCCGCCGCCGCGTCGACGTAGACCTCCTGGAGCACCGGTTCGCCGGTGGCCGGATCGGCGCCGCGTACGGTGACGTGGCGGGCGAGGACGCCGGTGCCCCGGGGGATGACCACGAGCCCGTGGTCGGTGCCGGTGAGCGCGGCGGCGCGGGCGGACTTCTTGCCCCGGGTGCGGACCGCGTCGGCCTTGGTCAGGGTGGCGCCCCGGAGCCGGGACGCGGTGACGGCGACGGCGCGCCGGACGGCGAGCGGGGCGTCGATGCCCGCCTCGGTGGAGGCGGTGAGTCCGGTGAAGTACTTGCCGGAGGTGCCGGTGACGACGCGCTTCCCGGCCTTCTTCTCCATCCGTACGACGTACTGGCCGCCGAGGACCGGGACGCCGTGGTGCTTCTGCTGGAAGCGGACCGTCTCCGCACCGCCCCCGGTGCGGGTCTCGACGGGGGCCAGGTCCCGTCCCGGGTCGGCGATCCGGTAGCGGGCCTCGCGGTCGGCGAGGTGGCGGCGGGCCGCGTCGGCGGGCTTCGCCGTGGCGTCGGCCGGCTCGGCGATGGCCTCGACGAGCGCGGGGGTGGCGGTGCCGTCCCCAGGGACGACCTCGGCGCCGGGCGGGGCGGAGGCGGGGGCGGCCGCCTGGGCCGGGAGCGCGCCCAGGACGAGCGCGGCGCTGCCGAGCAGGGCGGCCAGGGCGGCGCCCCTCGGCATGCCGTTCCCCCTCGGCGCGCGGCCCGTACCCGCTCCCGCGGCCCCGCGTGCACCTCTTCCGGACGTACGCGACGTACTCAATGCGACCCCTCCCACGTGCTTGGAAACCCCTTCAGGTGGTCATGCCCATGCAAGCGGCGGGGCGCCAACGGATCAATGTGACAGGTGTGTTGACAAGTGGACACGCCCACTTGTGTGCCCTGTGAAAGCGGAGTGAGAATCCAGGAATGATCCAGGGGGAGCTGACGGACCTCGGTCTCGGAGAGACCGAGCAGCGCGTGTACGAGGCGCTGCTCTCGGGGCGGGCCGAGGGCGCGCGGGAGCTCGCGGCCCTGCTGGACCTGGCGCCGGAGCGGCTGACCGCGGCGCTCGACCGGCTGACCGAGCACGGCTTCGTCCTGCCCGGCGGGCCGGACGCCCTGCCCCGGGCGGCGGCCCCGGGCGGCGCGATCCGCGCCCTCATCCACCGCCGCCAGGCCGAACTGCACCAGCGCTCGGCCGAGTTGGAGCAGTTGCGGATGAACGCGGACCGGCTGGCGGGCCGGCTGATGTCCGGCTCCCCCACCGCGCACGAGGGCGGCATCGAGGTCGTCGTCGGCCCGCGGGCCATCGGCGAGCGCGCCGAGTACCTGCTGGCCTCGGCCGAGCGCGAGGTGGCGATCCTGGACCGGCCGCCGTATGTGAAGGGCCAGCCGGGGAAGGGCAGTTCGCGTACGCCCGGACTGGACATCGGGGCGCTGCTGGAGCGGGGCGTGACGGTGCGCACGGTGCTGGACCGGGAGGGCGTCGGCTATCCGGGCCGGATGCGTTCGCTGACCGGACTGGTCGAGCGGGGGCTGCGGGCCCGGGTCGCCGAGGGCGTACCGACGAAGCTGATCACCGTGGACGGGCGGGTCACGCTGCTGCCGCCGAGCGACGCCTCGGACCCGACGGCCCTGGCGCTGGTGGTCGGCGACGCGCTGCTGCGCAACGCGCTGGTGCCGCTGTTCGAGACGGTGTGGGAGCGGGCGACGCCGCTGGGCGGTTCCGGCGGGGCGCTGCCCGAACCGCAGAAGGAGCTGCTGGGGCTGCTCGCGGCCGGGCTGAAGGACGAGGCGATAGCGCGCCGGCTGGGCGTCCATGTGCACACGGCCCGGCGCCGGATCAGCGTGCTGCTGGACTCGCTGGGTGCCCAGACCCGGTTCCAGGCGGGGGCACAGGCGACGCTGCGGGGCTGGCTGGAGGTGTGACCCCGGGGCGCCCCGCGAACGGGCACGCGGTACGGCCCGCTCCCCCGGGGTTCCCGGGAGGCGGGCCGTCCGTACCGGTCACGCGCGCGGCGCCACGTCCGTCACGCCGTGCCGCTCACGCCGCGACCGGGATCTCCTCCCGCGCCGGGGCCTCGGCCGGGGCCAGGGCGATCTCCAGGACCTGGCGGACGTCGGTCACCGGGTGGACCTCCAGGGTGTCCAGCACCTCGGCGGGGACGTCGTCCAGGTCGGCCTCGTTCCGCTTCGGGATGACCACGGTGGTGATCCCGGCCCGGTGGGCGGCGAGCAGCTTCTGCTTGAGGCCGCCGATCGGCAGCACCCGCCCGGTCAGCGAGACCTCACCGGTCATCGCCACGTCCGTACGGACCAGCCGCCCGGAGAGCAGCGAGGCCAGCGCGGTCGTCATGGTGATGCCGGCGCTCGGGCCGTCCTTGGGGACCGCGCCCGCCGGGAAGTGGATGTGCACGCCCCGGTCCTTCAGGTCCGCGACCGGCAGCTCCAGCTCCGCCCCGTGCGAGCGCAGGAAGCTCAGCGCGATCTGCGCGGACTCCTTCATGACGTCGCCGAGCTGACCGGTGAGGGTCAGTCCGGAGGCCCCGGTCTCCGGGTCGGCCAGCGAGGCCTCCACGAAGAGCACGTCGCCGCCGGCCCCGGTCACCGCGAGCCCGGTCGCCACCCCCGGCACCGAGGTCCGGCGCTCGGCCGGGTCCTGGGCCGACTCCGGGACGTGGTGCGGGCGCCCGATCAGGCCCCGCAGGTCCGCGTCGGTGACGGTGGCCGGCAGCTCCCGGTCGCCCAGTTCGTGCTGGGCCGCGACCTTGCGGAGCAGCCGGGCGACGGCCCGTTCCAGGTTCCGGACCCCGGCCTCCCTCGTGTACTCGCCGGCCAGCCTGCGCAGCGCGGACTCGTCGAGCACGACCTCGTCCGCCGCCAGTCCGGCCCGCTCCAGCTGGCGCGGGAGCAGGTGGTCGCGGGCGATGACGACCTTCTCGTCCTCGGTGTAGCCGTCGAGCCGGACCAGCTCCATGCGGTCGAGCAGGGCCTCCGGGATGGCTTCGAGCACATTGGCGGTGGCCAGGAAGACGACGTCGCTGAGGTCGAGCTCGACCTCCAGGTAGTGGTCGCGGAAGGTGTGGTTCTGCGCCGGGTCGAGGACTTCGAGGAGGGCGGCGGCCGGGTCGCCCCGGAAGTCGGAGCCGACCTTGTCGATCTCGTCGAGCAGGACGACCGGGTTCATCGAACCGGCCTCCTTGATCGCCCGCACGATGCGTCCGGGCAGGGCGCCGACGTACGTACGCCGGTGGCCGCGGATCTCCGCCTCGTCCCGCACCCCGCCGAGGGCGACGCGGACGAACTTGCGGCCCATGGCGTGCGCGACGGACTCGCCGAGCGAGGTCTTGCCGACGCCGGGCGGGCCGACCAGCGCCAGCACGGCGCCGCCGCGCCGCCCGCCGACGACCCCGAGGCCGCGGTCGGAGCGCCGCTTGCGCACGGCCAGGTACTCGGTGATCCGCTCCTTCACGTCCTGGAGCCCGGCGTGCTCGGTGTCCAGGACCCGCTGGGCGCCCCGGATGTCGTAGGCGTCCTCGGTCCGCTCGGTCCAGGGAAGTTCGAGGACGGTGTCGAGCCAGGTCCTGATCCAGGAGCCCTCGGGGCTCTGGTCGGAGGAGCGCTCCAGCTTCTCGACCTCCTTGAGCGCTGCCTCGCGTACGTGCTCGGGCAGGTCGGCGGCCTCGACGCGGGCCCGGTAGTCGTCGGACTCGTCGGCGGAACCGGATTCGCCGTTGAGCTCGGCCAGCTCCTTGCGCACGGCGTCGAGCTGGCGGCGCAGCAGGAACTCGCGCTGCTGCTTGTCGACCCCTTCCTGGACGTCCTTGGCGATGGACTCGGCGACGTCCTGTTCGGCGAGGTGCTCGCCGAGCCACTGGATGGCGAGCTTCAGCCGGGCGACCGGGTCGGTCGTCTCCAGGAGCCGGACCTTCTGGGCGGTGGTGAGGAACGGGGAGTAGCCGGAGTTGTCGGCGAGCGCGGAGATGTCCTCGATCTGCTGGACCCGGTCCACGACCTGCCAGGCGCCGCGCTTCTTCAGCCAGCTGGTGGCGAGCGCCTTGTACTCCTTGACCAGCTCGGCGGCGGCGCCCGGCAGCGGGTCGGGGACGACCGGGTCGACCCGGGTCCCCTCCACCCAGAGCGCGGCGCCCGGACCGCTGGTCCCGGCCCCGATCCGCACCCGGCCCCGGCCGCGGATCAGCGCGCCCGGGTCTCCGTCCGAGAGCCGCCCGACCTGCTCGACGGTGCCGATGACACCGGTACCGGCGTACGTACCGTCGATCCGCGGCACGAGCAGCACCTCGGGCTTGCCCCCATCGGCCCGGACCGCCGCCTGCGCGGCCTCGACGGCACCCCGCACCTCCGCGTCGGACAGGTCCAGAGGCACCACCATCCCGGGCAGCACGACCTCGTCGTCGAGCGGCAGCACGGGCAGGGCGAGCGGAGTAACCGCGGTGGAATCGGTAGCCATGATCTCCCCTTCGGCAGTCAAGTTGAGCTATGCAGACTCAATGCTCCTGAGCCGCCCATTGTTCCCAGGGGCGTGTTCGCTCTGAGCGATCGCACGGAAACCGTCCTGGACGCGCTGCGCACGGCCCGGACACACGCACCGCGAAGGCGGCCGCCCGCACCGCGCACCACCCCGGAACCAATCCCGCCCGGCCCCGGCACGGAACCGGCCGAGGTGATCCGGTTCGGAGCAGGAGCCCCCGCCGGATAGCCCGCTGACCACGAAAGGAGGGGTGGACCCGCTTCGTCGAGCACGAACCCTCCCCGCCCCCGCTACTGACCACGGCCCAGCGCGCCACCCTTTCCCGGAAGGAGCAGCCGCACGACGACGAAGTACGCCCGAGCCATCACGCCGATCTGTCGCCGGTGAACACCCCGACCATCCGGAAGGTCATCGCCACCTCGCGGCTGCTGGTCCAGCTCAATCGACAGCAGATCTCCGCCCGCCGGGGCTTCATCATCAGCGGCGCTTCTGGCACCGGGAAGACCGCTGCCCCCTCCCAGCTCGGGCGGGCTCACGAGATCGCCGTCCGCAAGCGCCACCCGCGCGACCGCTCCCGACTCCCGGTCCTCTACGCCACCGCGCCGGCGACGCACTCACCGCGCACCGCCACCTCGCCACCGCGTCCCGGCATGCCTGACCCCCTTCCGGACCCACTCCCTTCTCCCGAACGGAGACAGCTGCTACAAGCTCTCCTGATGACCGTCCCAGCAGTGCTGTCGAGTTGCGGATACGCACTGTCGAAGAACTCAGTCGGAGGGCGTGACCGGGGACCGCATACCGAGCCACTGCTCGGCATCCCAGGCGTGGAACCGCTCTACCTCGGTGAACCTCAGCTTTGCCGCGAGGCGCATCGAGCCGACGTTGGCGGTCTGGGTGGCGAGCACCACCGGCTCGCCGGGAAGGACACCATCGAGCCAGTCCAGTGCCGCCGCGCACGCCTCGGCGGCATACCCGAATCCCCACGCCCGCCGCAGGAACAGGTAGCCGAGATCGACCTTCCCGACGGCAGCCGGGCGGCGGTGCTCCGTTGCTCTCCTGAGCAGGACCTGGCCGATCATCGATCCATCGAGCTCTACGACGAAACTTCCCGGCCGCCGACCGGGCACCTCGGGCATCTCGCGCTCAAGCTCGTCACGCGGCCGGGGGCCTCCGAGGTAGGTGTGCACCTCCGGCGAGGCGTGCAGCTCGATGAACGCCTCCCGGTCCTGAGCCTCTGACTCACGGAGCACGAGCCTCTCGGTCCTGATCGGAGCAGATGGCCAGGCGACGGGTCCGAGATCAGTCATGTCAGCCAGCCAATCAACAGGCTCGGCAGCGATCAAAACTCGCCTCTGGCACAGATCCTGGGGAATGGTCGTGGAACCTCACTGGATCAGGATGATCTTGCTAAGCAGTTCGAATCCGGCTCCTCCGCGGTAGTCCTGTCGCTTGCCACCTTCGGCGCGTCCTTGTTTCGGCGAACCTGCCTCGCCCAGAAAGTCGCTGGCCTCCCGTTCCCACTTGCGGTGAGATTTCCGACGTGACGCTTCACGGAGATGAGATCCCGGTCGACGAGACGCTAGTCCGGGCCCTACTGAAGACAGAGCGCCCAGAGTGGGCCGACCTGCCGTTGTCGCCCGCAGGCGCGGGCACGGACAACACCATGTATCGGCTGGGCGATGACCTGCTCGTGCGACTGCCGCGAACTGCCGAGAAGGGGCGTTCCCTGCGAAAAG
Organism: Streptomyces sp. NPDC092952; assembly: GCF_044754785.1. NCBI lineage: Bacteria > Bacillati > Actinomycetota > Actinomycetes > Kitasatosporales > Streptomycetaceae > Streptomyces > Streptomyces sp. NPDC092952. The sequence goes on from NZ_JBIVPT010000016.1 coordinate 69,857, forward strand.
AGCAGGAATGGCTCCCCCGCTTGGCACCCTTCCTGGCGTGTCCGATTCCCGAGCCCCTCCACGCTGGGACGCCCACCGACGCATTCCCGCTCGTCTGGTCGGTCTACCGCTGGATTGACGGTGCCGAGGCCGGCCTGGACACCGTCCAGGACTGGGCCGCCTTCGGAGTCGACCTGGCGGCGGTCGTGAGGGAACTCCACAGCATCGACCTCATGGGCGCGACTCGCGCAGATGACCTCAGCTGGTACCGCGGAGGCAGCTTGGGGCCATGCAGCGAGTGGATCGCCCGGTGTCTCGATGATTGCCGAACCACAGTGGGTTCTGAGCTCGACGTCGACTCCCTGGAACAGATGTGGCGAGCCGCGCTCACGCTGCCCGAGCCTTCCAGACCTCACGTGTGGCTCCACGGCGACCTCAAGCCGACCAACCTTCTGGTCCGGGAAGGCAAGCTCCACGCAGTCATCGACTTCGGCGGACTCTCGGTGGGCCTTCCCGACGCCGAGCACTCCACGCTCTGGGACCTGCCGCCACAAGCACGACAGGCCTACCGGGACACCTTGGGCCTCGACGATGCGACCTGGGCCCGGGCCCGCGCATGGGCGATCGCGGTGGGCGTCAGCGGCATCTCCTACTACTGGCACACCTTCCCCGCCTTCGTCGCCGAGTGCCGAGCACGTCTTCGGGCGATCATCATCGACGCCGCTGCGTGTTGAGCGGCTTCCCGTCGTGAAAACGCAAGGTTGATCTGCACAACTCCTGCGCCGATCGGGCAGACAGAACGTTCGCCCCGCTGGCCACGATCACTTCCACATGCGGCCTCACGCGACACCGGACAAAAAAACCTGCCGGGCATCGGATCCGTGCGCCGACGGGGCCGAGGCGGGTCACTCAGAGCGAGGAGGACCAGGGGTCGTCGTCGTACGGTTCGGGCTCCTCGGGGCGGAGCATGCGGCGAACACAGCGCAGGAGTCCCGGTTCACCGGTTCCGGCGGCTGCACGCATCCACGGCAGGGCGTCCATGACGTGCGCGCGTTGGTCCGTGGCGAGGGTGTCGACGGTTTGGTGGAGGTCCTCGGGGACGGGCTCATCGGTGAGGCAGAGCCAGCCGATCGCCGCGGCCAGGCGGGCTTCGGGGGCCTCCGTTCCGTCGTGCCACCGCTCACGGAACCACGAGACGGCCGGCGGCCGTACGTGGGCCCGGGCGGTCTCGGCGACGGCGAGGAGCAGGGCGGCGCGGACCATGGCGTCATGCTCGGCGGCGAAACCGGCGGCAAGGGCGGCCCGGACCACGAGGTCGGGGTCGGCGGCGGTGGCCAGGGCATAGGCCGCGTCCATGCGGATGGCGGGGTCGGAGTCGTTGAGGAGCGGCAGGAGTACGGGGGTTCGGGCGGTGATCGCGGCCCGGGCGGCGGCCACCGACCAGCCTGCCGGGTAGCCCGTCACCTCGACACCGTAATCGTCGTAATCGTCGGGGGCGTGGCGCCGGGGATCGTTGCGATGGAGGAGGAGTTCGTCGCGGGAGGCGACGCCGTGATGCCGGGCGCGGGCCGGACCGGAGAGCACGGCAAGGGCGGCGGCACGGTGAGGGTGGCGGGCATCGGCGGCGACGGGGATCAGGAACGGAACGGCGAGGGCGGCGGCGGCCCGGCTGTCATTGGCGCACAGGCCGCCCAGCACGTCCGTCGCGCAGCGAGCGGGACCCTCGCCGGTGCACAGCAGGCGAACGGCCGCCCGGGCATCGTCACCGTGCGGGAAGTTCCCCCACGGGACAGCATCGAGGAGCGACCCGCCCTGGGCCTCGGACCGGACGGCAGCGACCACCGCCCGCACATCGAACCCGCCTCCCGCGAACGAGGCCGGATCCGCTCCGTCCACCAGCGCCCGGCACATCGCGAACGCCGGATCGGTCGGCCAATCCCTCACACCGCACCCCCATGATCGAATCTCCAGAGACTCGATCATGAATACCTTCACGCCGGGGGTTCATACACGGACGACGATGGGTCGCATCGGGCATGGGGTTAACCTGCGCCACCCTCCTCGCATTTCATCTCATTCCGGACAAATTCAACGAACTGCCGCAACAGTTTCGGCAGGACAGTCTCCAGTTTGCCTTTTCCGGATACACCGTCCGAGCTAACGGTCAGGTCGAGATACCGTCCATCCGATTCACCCTTCGTGGGGGATTCGCAGGCGAAGTAGGCGGAAGCCCCCCTCCCCCAGAAAATACCCTTGTCACCCACATCGATCGGCTTCGGATTCGCCTTGTCTAAATTACTCCAATCAACCCCTTCAAATTCTTGAAGATTGACATACGCCATAAATTTTGTCGCTCCGTCGATACTGACGGAACAGGTCACCGAATTGTATCGCCCGGAAAGTGCGAAGGGCCTGAATAAAACCTTAGCCCTCTCGCCCGTCGGCAGGATGGGCGACACGTCCCCGCTGTCGAACATGCCCCAACAAATCCGATCGGGCAGTTCTGGAACAGCCTTTTCCTCCCCGGCCGAACAGCCCACCAGAAAACCTGCCAGCACCACGGAGGTCAATAGCATCCCAGCAGAGACAAATAATCGGCGCACTTCTAGCTCCCCTTGCCGGATGAACTGGAAATCAAATCACGACCAACCGAATGCGCCACTACCGACTGAGTCGAGGCCGACCCTTGGTACTCGTCAATCTGCTCGGGCGGAAGACCGGCCCCCCGCGCTGCCGCACCCACCGCAGAACGGGCGGCCATCTTGACCGCACTCTCGGATTCCGTATACCTCGCGGCAGAATCGCGACGGGCTCCATCCGTGCTGTCATGCTCCGCGCCTTCCACAGCGGATTCGGCGATGTCTTCCTTGATCCAGCCGACCACGTCGCCTCCCACGGGAAGCATCTCGACGTACTTCGCCCCGACGGCGTCGATGATGCGATTCACCCATTTCGCGTTGTCCGCGACGCCCTGGTTGTACTCCTCGTCCTCGGCGATCTGCGCCTCATGGACGCCCTGCGCTCTCGCCTCGGTCATCATTCCGGCGATCTCACCTCCCGGGTGGACGGCGTTCCGTACCGCCTCGCCCGTGTCGCCGTGCTTGTCGGGGTTCTGGAAGACGTCGGAAACCAGTGCTGTGGTGTACGCCTGTTGGGCGTTGGTGATCGTGCCGTACGCCTGGGGGTCCTGGCCGACCGCGCCGAGGAAGAAGGCCATCTCGTCCTTCTTGAACTTCGCGGGTTCACCGAACGGCTTGATCTGATGGGCGCCGTTCTCCGCGGTGGCCTGGAGGTCGGGCATGTACTCGGCGGCCATGTTGCCGAAGTTCTGGGACAGCCCGTTGAGCCGCCCGTCCTCCTTCACTAGTCCGGGCTCGGTGCCGACCTTCTCGACGATCCTCTCCATCAGGCCGCTCATGGTCTTGCTGTGCGACACCGGCGGCGCGTCCTCGTCGCCCGGCACCCGCCCGGTGACCGCGGCCTCCAAGGCGTTGCCCAGGGCCGCCTGGCCAGGGTTCGGTTCCTCGTAGGAGACCGCGTCGTACACGTCGCTGTCGGGCTTCTTGTCGAGCAGGTAGTCGATGACGTCCTGTGCCCGCTTGCCCTTGAGGCGGCCGTCCTCCGCGGTCACGATGCCGTCCTTGTCGGTGTCCTCGCGCAGGGGCTCGTCGAAGAAGGCCGTCGACGCCTCGGGGTTGTTGCCCATGGCCTGCATCAGGCCGGTCAGCGGGTTGAAACCCCTGCCGCCGGTCTCGTCGAGGTTGATGAGCGACTTCGGGCCCGTGGGCATGTTCCGGGACCAGACGCCCGGATCCTTCTTGTCCATGGCGATCATGTCCCGGCCGACGGACAGCAGGAATTCCTTGTCGTACTTCCCTTCCCGGAGCAGGGCGCCCAGGGCCTGGTAGCCGTACACCTGCGCATAGCCGACACCGGGTACGTCGAACTTCTGGCGGCCCGCCCTCAGGAGCTGCGCGGTCCACGCGTCGCCGAGGTGGTGGGGGGTCGAAGCCTGGGTCGCGAGGCCGAGCATGGCGCCCATGTCGCCCTGAATGCTGCGTACCGTGTTCACCCGGTCCTGGCCGGCCGGTCCGAGGGAGGTCGCGTCCAGTGACATCCGCGCGTACGCCTCAAGGGTTCCCTCGGCCCCCAGCTTCCGGTAGAAGGCCGGGGCGAACTCGGGATCGTCGCGGTTGTCGTCCAGGAGGTCTTCGAGTTCCCTCAGCGCCGCCACGTTGCGCGCCGTGCCGCCGTCCCCGGTGACCTTCCTCATCAACTCAGCGGCCCGGTCCACCTGTTCGGCGTCCAGGGTCTTGTAGGTGGGAGCCGTGAAACCGTGTGCGTCCTTCGTGTTCGCCGCGAGGGCGCGTTTCAGGGAGTCGTCGGCGTCGGAGCAGTCCTCGACGACCCTGTCGATCCTCCTCTGCCAGGAGGACACGGCTTCGTTCTGCTTCCTCAGGGCTTCGGCGTAACCCGGATCGTGGCGTGCCGCGATGTCGCCCTCCAGGTCGTACCGGGGCCTGACCCTGCCCTTGGCGTCCACATGGATTCCGGCGGCCGGGCCCTCCTCGTCCCTGATCCCGACGAGCGCGTCCCTGGCGGTCCGGAACGACGCGAGTGCGTCCGCGAGCAGCAGCGCGATGCCCTCGGCCTGGGCCCGGGCGTCCTCGACCTCCTTGGCCGTCCTGGCGATGAAGGGCTTGGTGACGTCGGAGTTGACGCCTTCCCACCGCGCCTTCTCGGACTTGGCCCTCATTCCCTGCCGGGCGTCGTCGGCGAGCCTCGCCAGCTTGGCCGCCATGTCCGACCAGTCGTCCGCGGCCTCCTTCAACCTGCCGACGGGCGCGTTGACGACGTCGTCGAATGTCAGCACGGCGCTTCTCCCCGCCCTACCGGTAGTACTCGTCGATCCTGGACACGGAGAGCAGCTTGCCGCCGATGTCGGCGTCGTCCTCGGCGTGCACGGACCTGCTGTAGTCGAGGTGGTTGGAGATCCGGGCGCAGGCGTCCAGGAGTGTCCGTAACTGGCTGTTCCATCGATCGTGCACCGTCAGGAGCTGCGATCCGCTGGTGAAATTGCCGTTCGTCAGGGCGACCGCCGCCTCGAACGTGGCGGGGCGGGCATGGTCGCCGTCCCGGGAGAGCCGGCCGCGCAGCAGGTACGCCTCGTGTCCGACTGCCCCCAGGTCGTCCCTGTTCACCACCAGGTCGGCCGCGCCCCCGGAAGCCCCGGAGCTTTCCCCGACCCCGTTCGTCCGCGTGGGGGGCGACTCCTCCCGGACGGCCTCGGTCTTGATCCGTTCCCATTCGTTCCAGGCCATCGTGCGCCCCCGTTTCGGCCGGTTCTCGATTTCTCCCGCGGGTCTACGAGCGTCGCCCTCCCCCGTGACGGGCCCGGCTTTTTATTCAACAGGGGATGACCGATCGATTCGACAATTCTCTTGCGGCTCCTTGCGATTCGGTCAATTCAAGGCCGAAAGAGGGCCACTCGGGAGTCACCGTGCCCCCTACCGGCGAACGTGACCGCCACGGGGCGCGCGGCCCGTGTCCCGTCCCGGGCGGCGGATTGCCGTACGGCCGTACCGCCGTGCCCGTGGCCGTTCCCCCGGACACCCGACCCGGCCGATGCACCAACCTGGAGGCATGAACATCGAGATCCTCGTCGTACCGGACTGCCCGAACGAAGCCCCCGCGGCCGAGCGGCTGCGCCGCGCCCTCGACGACGTCGGCCTGGGCGGCACCGCCTTCACCGTCCGTACCGTCACCGACCTGGCCGAGGCCGAGCGGGCAGGTTTCACCGGGTCGCCGACCTTCCTCGTCGACGGCCGCGACCCGTTCGCCGAGCCCGGGCGCCCCGCCGCTCTCGCCTGCCGGGTGTACGCGACGGAGGACGGCCTCTCCGGGCTGCCCGGCCCGGGCCGCCTCCGCGAAGCACTGCTCGCGGCCGCGCGGGGTGCTGCTCCGTCCAGCTGAGCAGCGGTGGCGCGGCCGGGGCGCGGGGGAACAATGAGGCCCATGTCGCACATCTCGCCGAGTTCCGCGGCCCCGTCCCCTCATGGCGGGGAGACGCCGGCGGAGCGCGCCGACCGCAATCTGGTCGAGCTGCTCCAGGAACTGCGGGTCGTGCAGACCGGGGTGCAGATCGTCTTCGCGTTCCTGCTCGGTGTGGCGTTCACCAGCCGGTTCCCGGATCTCGACACCTTCGAGCGCGCCACGTACGTGGTGACGCTGCTGCTCACGGTGGTCTCCTCGGCCGTGCTGGCGACCCCGGTCGCCCTGCACCGGGGGATGTTCCACCGGGGCGTCAAGGCCCGGATCGTCGCCCTGTCGGCGCGGCTCGCCGAGATCGGTCTGGTCTTCCTCGCCCTCGCGCTCAACGGGGCCGTTCTCCTGCTGATGACGGTGGTCCTCGGCCGGATCGCCGGCATCGCGATCGCGGCCGGCACCCTCTCCCTCTTCATCGGCCTGTGGTTCGTCCTCCCGAAGGCGCTGCTCCGCCCGTCCCCGTGACCCGGGCCGGGGCGGCCCGGCGTGAATCCGCTGGGGCCACGGCGGGGCGACGGGCAGAGTACGGGCATGGACGATGAGGACGACCGGGGGCTGAACCCGGACGGAACGATCAGGCGGGAGGGCTCGCCGGGCCGGGTTCCCGCGCCCTTCGCCCCCGTGGTGGAGGCGGCCCGGACCCGGATCGCCGGGACGTTCGGCGCCGCGCGGCTGCACAGCGCGTACGTCTACGGCAGCATTCCGCGCGGCACCGCCGTTCCCGGGGTCAGCGACCTGGACCTGCTGGTGGCACTGCGCGGGGCGCCCACCGCCGCCGACGCGGCGGCCGTCCGCGCCCTGGAGGCCGAGCTGGACGCCGCCTTCGACCAGATCGACGGGGTCGGGGCGCTGCTCCACGACGCCGCCACCCTCACCAGCCGCCTGGAACGCCACGACCTCGGCTTCTTCGTCGCCTGCCTCTGCACCCCGCTGCTGGGCGAGGATCTCGCCGCACGGCTGCCCGCGTACCGTCCGACGCCGCTGCTCGCCCGCGAGACCAACGGGGACCTGGGCCTCGCCCTGCCGCTCTGGCGGCGCCGGGCCGCCGGGGCCGTCACGGACGCCGAGCGCCGGGCCCTCTCCCGGGGCGTCGCCCGCCGTCTGGTCCGGACCGGTTTCACCCTGGTCATGCCCCGGTGGCGGGGGTGGACCAGCGATCTGGCCGAATCGGCCGAGGTGTTCGCCCGCTACTACCCCGACCGCCCCGAGCGGATCGCACAGCTGCGCCTCGCCGCCCGCACCGGACGCGCCCCCTCCGCCGACCCGGCGGTCCTGACCACCCTCGTCGAGGACCTGGCCCCCTGGCTGGCGGCCGAGTACCTCGCGGTGCACGGGGAGAAGGCGCCCCGCCCGTGAACCGGCGGGCGGGCCCCGCCCGATAGAAGAGGTGTGAAGCTGTTGCGCCCCCCGGGCGAGGACCCGGACGACAAGACCCTGCTGCGCGCCGTCGCGCAGGGGGACGCGCAGGCCCTGGCCGCGCTGTACGACCGGCACGCCGGCTGGCTGCTGGCCCGGCTGGAACGGCGGTGCGGGGACGACGAGACCGTGCGGGAGGTCCTTCAGGACACCTTCCTGACGGTCTGGCGGTCCGCCGGATCGCATCGCGGCAGCCGGGTCGGCGGCTGGCTCTGGGTGATCGCCTCGCGCCGGCTGGTCGACGCGCAGCGGGTGCACGCCCGCGGCGACCTCGCCGCGCACGCCGAACGGGCCGGGAGCGGCGACCTGGTCGCGACCGCGCCCTCCGCCGAGGAGCGGGTGCTCGCCGGACTGGAGTACGGGGACGTCGGCGCCGCGCTCGACCGGATCTCGCCCGAGCTGCGCGAGGTCCTGCGCGCCACGGTCGTCGACGGGCTGAGCACCCGCGAGACGGCCCGGCTCCTCGGCATCCCCGAGGGCACGGTCAAGACCAGGGCGATGCGGGCCAGACGCGAGCTGCGCGCCGCGCTGGAGCTCTCGTTCCCGGAGGCCGGACCGCTGGGAGGAACGGCATGACCACGACGGGAGGCGGCGGTGCGCACCGCTGGCACGTGAGCGAGGAGCTGGCCGGGCGGTACGCCGCCGGGCCGCTGCCGGAGACGGACGCCTGGTCGGTGGAGAAGCACACGGAGGCGTGCGGCGACTGCGCGGTGCTGGTCTCCTCGGCGGTACGGGCCGTCCGGCCGGGGGCGGGGCCGGTGCTCGACGGGGTGCGCGCACGGCTGCTGGCGGCGGTGGCGGCCGAGGGGGCGGCGGCACGGGACGGAGCCGCGGCCGGGGTGCCCCGCCCGGCCGTCCGCACCGGGCGGCTGCTGTGGGCCGCCGGGCCCGCGCTGCGCGGTGCGTGGCTGTCGGCGCTGGTGCTGGTGACCGTCGGCGCCCTCGCGCTGGCGTACGGGGCGGGGGCCGGGGAGACGGTGCGCCCGCTGCTGCTCGTCGTCGCGCCGGTGCTGCCGCTCGCCGGGGTCGCCCTCTCGTACGGCAGGCACTCGGACCCGATGCACGAGATCACGGCCGCCACCCCGTCCGGGGGGCTGCGGCTGCTGCTGACCAGGACGGTGGCCGTCCTCGCCGTGAGCGTTCCGGTGCTCACCCTCGCCGGGGCGGCGCTCCCCGGGTCCACCGGGGGGCCGGGCGCGGCGCTCTGGCTGCTGCCCGGTCTGGCGATGACGCTGGCCGCGCTCGCCCTCGGCTCGTACGTCGGCTGCCGTGCCGGTGCCGGGGCCGTCGCCGTGGTATGGGCGGCCGTCGCCGTCGGGCCCGCCGTCACCGCGTCGCCCCTGGCACCGGCCGAGGCCGTGCGGTACTTCACGGGGCCCGGCGCGCAGGGCTGCTGGGCGGCGGGCGCCCTGGTGTGCGCCGTGCTGCTGGCCCTGCGCCGTAGATCCTTCGACCATCTGGAGACAGCGTGAACACGGGTACGGGCAGGGACGGAAACGGGGACATACCCGCGGTCGTGGCCGACGGGCTGACCGTCCGGCACCGCCGGACGACCGCGCTGGACGCCGTCGACCTCGACTTCGCGCGCGGCGTGCACGGGCTGCTCGGGCCGAACGGGGCCGGCAAGACCTCGCTGATCCGGGTGCTCGCCACCGTCTCCGCGCCCTCCGGCGGCCGGGTGGAGCTGCTCGGCCGAGAGGTCGGGCCCGGGGCGGACCACCGCGACCGGGCGGCGGTCCGGCGGCGGCTGGGCTATCTGCCGCAGGAGTTCGGCTACTACCCGGGCTTCACGGTCCGCGAGTTCGTCTCCTACGTGGCCTGGCTGAAGGAGATGGACGCGGCGGCGGTCCCGGCGGCCGTGGTGCGGGCCGTGGACCGGGTGGGGCTCGGGGACCTGATCGACGCCCGGGTGAAGACCCTGTCGGGCGGGATGGTGCGGCGCGTCGGCATCGCCCAGGCGATCGTCAACGATCCGGAGCTGCTGCTGCTCGACGAGCCGACCGCCGGCCTCGACCCGGAGCAGCGGGTCGCGTTCCGGGCGCTGCTGCGGGAGCTGGGCTCCACCGGCACCGTGATCGTCTCGACCCATCTGGTCGAGGACGTCGCCGCGGCCTGTACCGGTGTCACGCTGATCGAGGCGGGCCGGATCGCGTACCGGGGCACGGCACAGGAACTGTCGGAGCTGGGCGGGGCCGGGTCCGCCGGGGCGCGGCCCGAGGACGGCAGTCCGATCGAGCGCGGCTACACCGCCGCGCTGCGGGCGCACCGGGCGGCGGTGGCGGGCCGATGAGTACGTCCTTCGCGCGCGGTCCGGCCGCCACCGTGCTGCGGGCCGAGCTCCGGCGCGGGATCGCCCCGTGGACGGGCCCGGCCGTCCACGTCTGCCTGCTCGTCCCGATGGGGGCCAAGGCCGCCGAGTGGCAGGGCGGCTGGGCCGAGACCCAGGAAACGCTGCACACGGCGACGGCCCTGCTCGGCATCCCGCTGCTCGCCGCCATCGCCTGTTGGCAGGGCGGCCGGGAGCGCCGCCGGGGCACCGAGGAGCTGCTGCGCTCGGTGGTGCGCGGCCGGCTCGCCCGGCTGATGGTGGCCGTGCTGCCGCTGATGCTGTGGGCGGCGGCGGGTCAGCTGCTGGCGCTGGGCGCGGCCTTCGCGGCGACGGCCCCGTACGCCGGGCCGGGCGGCGGTCCGTCCCCCGTGCTCGCCGTGGTGGATCTCGGCTGCCTGCTGACCGCGGCGCCGGTCGGCTTCGTCGTCGGGCGGCTGGTGCGGTGGCGGCTGGCCGCCCCGGTGCTCGCCGCCGTCTGCTACGTGCTCCTGGGGGTGCTGAACTATACGCGTTCGCCTGCCCGGTACCTGAGCCCCGCCGAGCAGTACGCGCTGCGGGAGGCCGAGCCGGTTTGGTGGTTCGCGCCGTCGTTGCTGGCCTGGACGGGCGGCGTCGCGGCGACCGTGCTGCTGGCGTACGCGGCCCGCCGCCGACTGCTGGCCCTGCTGCCGCTGGCGCTGGCGGTCCTGGCCGGGGCGGTGGTCGTGCAGACGGGCGACGGGCTGCTGCGGCCCGATCCGGCCGGCTCCCGCCGGGTCTGCTCGGCGCCGGACGCGGGTACGCCGCAGCTCTGCGTACCGGCGTCCCTGGCCCCGGTGCTGCCCGATGCCACCGAGGCGCTGACCGAGGTGTTCGCCCGGCTGGACGGGGTCGAGGGGGCGCCCGCCCGCTACGTGGCCAGCGGGTTCCGGCTGAGGAGGACGAAGGGTGAGGCACCCCTCGGCTACGTGACGCGCGGCTGGGGTTTCCACCGGGACCGGCTGGACGATCCCCGGGAGTTCGCCGACGACACCGTCCTGTCCCTGCTCAACCCCGACTGTCCGGCCGACCGGCGTGGGAAGGACCGGAAGGCGGCCGACCGCGCGGCGTCCACCGAGGACGCGGTCCGCACCTGGCTGACCGGCGGGAACGCCACCTGGCACCCGAAGGCCCGCCCGTACCTGGCCCGGCTGGAGGCCATGCCGGACCCGGCGCGCAAGGTCTGGATCGGCCGCTATCTGACCGGCCTGCGGAGCTGCTCGCCGGAGGGGGCCCCGGTCCTGTGAGCGCGCTGTCCCTCCTCTATCTCCGTTCCCGTGCGCTCCCCGTCACCGCCGCCGCCCTGGCGGGCGTCGTGCTCGTGGCCGCCTGGTCCGCGGACTGGCTCCAGGACCGGCCGCACTTCGACCACACCGCCCGCGCCCCGGTCATCGTGCTGGCCCCGCTGCTCGCCGCCGCGGCGATCGGCACCGCGCTGCACTCGCACGCCGAGGAGCTGGACCGGACCGCCGCCCGGCGGTGGTGGCCGCGTCTGGTGCTGCACCTGGTGGTGGCGACCGCCCTGGCCGCGGGGGCGCTGGCGGCGGCGGTGCCGGGGCATCCGGAGGCGTTCGGCGCCCCGGCCATGGTGCGCAACGTGCTCGGCTCGACGGGGGTGACCGTGGCGTCCGCCGCCCTGCTCGGCGCCCGGCCCAGCTGGCTGCCGATGACGGTGTACGGGAGCGCCGTCTACCTGGCCGCGCCGGACGGGCCGGACCGGGCGGCGGCGCTCTGGGCGTGGCCGCTGCAGCCGGGTCCGGAGGCCGGGGCATGGGCGGTGGCGGTGGCGGCGTACGGGGCCGGGGCCGCGCTGCTCGCGGTGCGCGGGCCGGGCCGGTCCCGCTAACCCGGTGGCCCCGGGCCGTGCCGAGAGGCCAGGATGGCGGGGACCCCCGCCCCCACGACCGGAGAGCCACGCCATGCCCGACTTCGCCCGTACCGATGTCCCCGCCCCCGTCACGCTCGACCGCCGGGACGGCCCGTACGGGGAGGTCGTCCTGCGCAGACGGGGGGACGACTTCGAGATCATCGCCAACGGGTGCTTCCTGATGGACACCTCGGACGGCCGGTCCGAGCGGCTGCTGATCGACGCGGCGCTGGCGGCGCTCCCCGCCGGCCGGACGGCCCCGTCCGTACTCATCGGCGGGCTCGGGGTCGGCTTCTCGCTCGCCCGCGCCGCCGCCGAGCCGCGCTGGGGGCGGATCGCCGTCGCCGAACGGGAGCGGGCGATCGTCGACTGGCACCTGGAGGGGCCGCTGTCCGCGATCTCCGGTGCGGCGCTCGCCGACCCCCGGACCGGCATTCTGACCGTGGATCTGGTCGACCATCTGCGGACGACTACCGACCGTTACGACGCTTTGTGCCTGGACATCGACAACGGCCCGGACTGGACCGTCACCGAGGACAACGGCACCCTGTACTCCCCCGCCGGGCTGGCGGCCTGCCGGGAGCGGCTGACACCGGGCGGCGTTCTCGCAGTGTGGTCCGCACAGCCGTCCGCCGACTTCGAACAGGCCCTGCGAAATGCCGGGTTCGTCGGCGTAAGAACCGAAGAAGTCAGCGTTGCCCGAGGTGTTCCCGACGTGGTGCATCTCGCACTCCGGACAGTCTGAGACCTTCCACCGGCCCTCCACGACCCCCCGGCACCCCGGCGGCCGGGCATCGCGCGACGGCCGGGACGCCACTTCCCCGCGGCCGGGGCGTTACACCCTGCGTAGCCGAGAGCGGGTCGCTGCCTTTACGCTGGCGACCCGTAATCGGGACACTACGAAAATCCACAAGCGAAGACCGTGCGTCCGGGGGAATGGCCCCCGTGAGAACGGGGCAGGGGCGGGGCGATGGAACAGACACACACCACCCAGACCGGTGTCGCGGCCACCCCGGGCGCGCAGCGCCGGGTGCTGGTGGTCGAGGACGACGCCACGATCGTCGAGGCCATCTCCGCCCGGCTGCGGGCCGAGGGCTTCCTCGTGCAGACCGCGCTCGACGGGCCCGCCGCGGTGGACGCGGCCGAGGCGTGGCAGCCCGACCTGATGGTGCTCGACATCATGCTGCCGGGCTTCGACGGCCTGGAGGTCTGCCGCCGGGTGCAGGCGCAGCGCCCGGTGCCGGTGCTGATGCTGACCGCCCGGGACGACGAGACGGACATGCTCGTCGGCCTCGGCGTGGGCGCCGACGACTACATGACCAAGCCGTTCTCGATGCGCGAGCTGGCGGCCCGGGTCCACGTCCTGCTGCGCCGCGTCGAGCGCGCCGCGCTGGCCGCCGTGACCCCGCGCAGCGGCATCCTGCGCCTGGGCGAGCTGGAGATCGACCACGCGCAGCGCCGGGTCCGGGTGCGCGCCGACGACGTCCACCTCACGCCGACCGAGTTCGACCTGCTGGTCTGTCTGGCCAACACGCCGCGCGCGGTGCTCTCCCGGGAGCAGCTGCTGGCCGAGGTCTGGGACTGGGCGGACGCCTCCGGCACCCGTACCGTCGACAGCCACATCAAGGCGCTGCGCCGGAAGATCGGCGCCGAGCGCATCCGTACCGTGCACGGTGTGGGGTACGCCCTGGAGACGCCGGCTCCATGACCCGGCCCGGCTCCGGCCTGCGTCCCTTCTCGATCAAGGCGAAGATGAGCACGCTCGTCGTGCTCTCGGTCTTCATCACCACCGGTCTGCTGCTGGTGGCGGTGCGCACCAGGACCGAGCTGCGGTTCATCACGGTGTTCTCGGTGATCGCGACCCTGCTGATCACCCAGTTCGTGGCGCACGGCCTGACCGCGCCGCTGGACGAGATGACCACCGTGGCCCGGTCGATCTCGCACGGCGACTACACCCGGCGGGTGCGCGGCGCCGGGCGCCGCGACGAGCTGGGCGACCTGGCCCAGACGATCAACCGTATGGCGGACGACCTGGAGGCGGTGGACCGGCACCGCAAGGAGCTGGTCGCCAACGTCTCGCACGAATTGCGCACCCCCATCGCGGCGTTGAGAGCCGTGCTGGAGAACGTCGTGGACGGGGTGTCCTCGGCCGATCCGGAGACGATGCGCACCGCGCTGAAGCAGACCGAGCGGCTCGGGCGGCTGGTGGAGACGCTGCTGGACCTGTCCCGGCTGGACAACGGCGTGGTGACGCTGAAGGCCGGGCGGTTCGAGGTGTGGCCCTATCTGTCGGGCGTGCTGAAGGAGGCGAACCTCGCCGCCGCGCACCGGGGGCTGGCCTCCGGTTCGGGGAACCACACCCGCAAGGACGTGCACCTGGCGCTCGACGTCTCGCCGCCGGAGCTGACGGCGTACGCCGACGCGGAGCGGCTGCACCAGGTGGTGGCCAATCTGGTCGACAACGCGGTCAAGCACAGCCCGCCGCACGGCCGGGTCCAGGTGCTGGCCCGCCGCGGCCCCGCCCCGGAGTCGCTGGTGCTGGAGATCATGGACGAGGGGCCGGGTATCCCGGAGGCGGAACGGCACCGGGTCTTCGAGCGGTTCAACCGGGGCGTGGTGCCCTCCCCGCACGGGCCCGGCAGTGACGGCGGCACCGGGCTCGGCCTGGCGATCGCCCGCTGGGCGGTGGACCTGCATGGCGGACGCATCGGGGTGGCCGAATCCGAGCGCGGCTGCCGCATTCAGGTCACTCTTCCGGGGGTACCTCGGCAGCGAGGTTGACATAGGGTTCGAACCGGAGGGACGCGTTCTGCGTGTTCCGTTCCAGGGCGTGCGACCCGAAGGGCCGTAGCCGTGGTTCCGCGTACCCAAAAGGAAGCGGAACCATGCTTGTTTCCCGCCAAATCGTGCACCGAAACCCGCCTTCCAGTGTGACTTGCGCGACGAAGACCGGCCCGGCCTGCGTGTTACGGCCGGGGAGGCGTAGCCTTGATTTCCGCTGTCCATCACCTTGTGAAGCGGAAGAGGGCGGTTGCCGCCGTGTCGTCTCAGTCCCCCAGTAACTCAAGCATCTCGACCGACCAAGCCGGCCCGGGGTCGAACCCGGCCGCTGCCTTCGGGCCCAACGAGTGGCTCGTCGACGAGATCTATCAGCAGTACCTCCAGGATCCCAGTTCGGTCGACCGCGCCTGGTGGGACTTCTTCGCCGATTACAAGCCGGGTACGTCCGGCACGGCGGACAAGCCCGTTCCCGGCGCCCCGGCCGCGGGGGCCGCGGTGACCCCCACCCCCTCCGCTCCGGCCCCGGCCGTGCCCGCCCCGGCGGCGCAGGCCCCCGCACCGGCCGCGCCCGCCCCCGCACCGGCGAAGGCGGCCCCGGCTCCGGCCCCGGCAGCGAAGGCCGCCGCACCGGCCGCCGCCAAGCCGGCCGCCGCACCGGCCACCGAGGCCCCGGCCGGCACGGAGTACGTGACGCTGCGCGGCCCCTCCGCCGCCGTCGCGAAGAACATGAACGCCTCGCTGGAGCTGCCGACGGCCACGTCCGTGCGCGCCGTCCCGGTGAAGCTGCTCTTCGACAACCGCATCGTCATCAACAACCACCTGAAGCGCGCCCGGGGCGGGAAGATCTCCTTCACCCACCTCATCGGGTACGCGATGGTGCAGGCCCTCAAGGCCATGCCGTCGATGAACCACTCCTTCGCGGTGAAGGACGGCAAGCCGACCCTGGTCAAGCCGGACCACGTGAACCTCGGCCTCGCCATCGACCTGGTGAAGCCGAACGGCGACCGCCAGCTCGTCGTCGCGGCCATCAAGAAGGCCGAGACGCTCAACTTCTTCGAGTTCTGGCAGGCCTACGAGGACATCGTCCGCCGCGCCCGCAACGGCAAGCTCGGCATGGACGACTTCACCGGCGTCACCGCCTCGCTGACCAACCCCGGCGGCATCGGCACCGTCCACTCGGTGCCCCGCCTGATGCCCGGTCAGGGCCTCATCATGGGCGTCGGCGCGATGGACTACCCCGCCGAGTTCCAGGGCACCTCCCAGGACACCCTGAACAAGCTGGGCATCTCCAAGGTCATGACGCTGACCTCGACGTACGACCACCGGGTCATCCAGGGCGCCGCCTCCGGCGAGTTCCTGCGGATCGTCTCCCAGCTGCTGCTCGGCGAGAACGAGTTCTACGACGAGATCTTCAAGTCGCTGCGCATCCCGTACGAGCCGGTCCGCTGGCTCACGGACATCGACGCCTCGCACGACAACGACGTGACCAAGGCCGCGCGGGTCTTCGAGCTGATCCACTCCTACCGGGTCCGCGGCCACGTCATGGCCGACACCGACCCGCTGGAGTACCGCCAGCGCAAGCACCCCGACCTGGACATCACCGAGCACGGCCTCACCCTGTGGGACCTGGAGCGGGACTTCGCGGTCGGCGGCTTCGCCGGCAAGTCGATGATGAAGCTCCGCGACATCCTCGGTGTGCTCCGTGAGTCGTACTGCCGCACCACCGGCATCGAGTTCATGCACATCCAGGACCCGAAGCAGCGCAAGTGGATCCAGGACCGGGTGGAGCGCACCCGCACCCAGCAGCCGGAGCGCGAGGAGCAGCTGCGCATCCTGCGCCGGCTGAACGCCGCCGAGGCGTTCGAGACCTTCCTGCAGACCAAGTACGTCGGCCAGAAGCGGTTCTCGCTGGAGGGCGGCGAGTCCGTCATCCCGCTGCTCGACGCGGTCATCGACTCCGCCGCCGAGGCCCGCCTCGACGAGGTCGTCATCGGCATGGCCCACCGCGGCCGGCTCAACGTCCTGGCGAACATCGTCGGCAAGTCGTACGCGCAGATCTTCCGCGAGTTCGAGGGCAACCTCGACCCCCGGTCGATGCACGGCTCCGGCGACGTCAAGTACCACCTGGGCGCCGAGGGCACCTTCACCGGTCTGGACGGCGAGCAGATCAAGGTCTCGCTGGCCGCCAACCCCTCGCACCTGGAGGCGGTCGACCCGGTCCTGGAGGGCATCGCCCGCGCCAAGCAGGACATCATCAACAAGGGCGGCACGGACTTCACCGTCCTGCCCGTCGCGCTCCACGGCGACGCGGCCTTCGCGGGCCAGGGCGTCGTCGCCGAGACGCTCAACATGTCGCAGCTGCGCGGCTACCGCACCGGCGGCACCGTGCACGTGGTGATCAACAACCAGGTCGGCTTCACCGCCGCCCCGGAGTCCTCGCGCTCCTCGATGTACGCCACCGACGTGGCGCGCATGATCGAGGCGCCGATCATCCACGTCAACGGCGACGACCCCGAGGCCGTCGTGCGCGTCGCGCGGCTCGCCTTCGAGTTCCGGCAGGCGTTCAACAAGGACGTCGTGATCGACCTCATCTGCTACCGCCGCCGCGGTCACAACGAGGGCGACAACCCGGAGTTCACCAACCCGCAGATGTACACGCTGATCGACAAGAAGCGCTCGGTGCGCAAGCTCTACACCGAGTCCCTCATCGGTCGCGGCGACATCACCCTGGAAGAGGCCGAGCAGGCGCTCCAGGACTTCCAGGGCCAGCTGGAGAAGGTCTTCGCCGAGGTCCGCGAGGCCACCTCGCTGCCGGCCCCGGCGCCCACCCCCGAGGTCCAGCCGGAGTTCCCGGTCGCCGTGACCACCGCGGTCTCCCCGGAGGTCGTCAAGGTCATCGCCGAGTCCCAGGTGAACATCCCCGAGCGGATCACCGTCCACCCCCGCCTGATGCCGCAGATGCAGCGCCGCGCGGCCTCGGTGGAGAACGGCACGATCGACTGGGGCATGGGCGAGACCCTGGCCATCGGTTCGCTGCTGATGGAGGGCACCCCGGTCCGGCTCGCCGGCCAGGACTCCCGCCGCGGCACCTTCGGCCAGCGCCACGCGGTCCTCGTCGACCAGGTGACCGGCGAGGACTACACCCCGCTGCTCTACCTCGCCGACGACCAGGCCCGCTACAACGTCTACGACTCGCTGCTCAGCGAGTACGCGGCGATGGGCTTCGAGTACGGCTACTCGCTGGCCCGTCCCGAGTCGCTGGTCATCTGGGAGGCCCAGTTCGGTGACTTCGTCAACGGCGCGCAGACCGTCGTCGACGAGTTCATCTCCTCGGCCGAGCAGAAGTGGGGCCAGACCTCCGGCGTCACGCTGCTGCTGCCGCACGGCTACGAGGGCCAGGGCCCGGACCACTCGTCCGCCCGCCCGGAGCGCTTCCTCACGCTGTGCGCGCAGAACAACATGACGGTCGCGATGCCGACCCTGCCGTCGAACTACTTCCACCTCCTGCGGTGGCAGGTGCACAACCCGCACCACAAGCCGCTGATCGTCTTCACCCCGAAGTCGATGCTCCGTCTGAAGGCGGCCGCGTCGAAGGTGGAGGAGTTCACCAGCGGCGGCTTCCGCCCGGTGATCGGCGACGACTCGGTGAACCCGGCCGACGTCCGCAAGGTCGTCTTCTGCGCCGGAAAGGTCTACTACGACCTGGAGGCCGAGCGCGTCAAGCGCGGCGTCACGGACACCGCGATCATCCGGCTGGAGCGCCTGTACCCGCTGCCGGGTGCCGAGCTCCAGGCCGAGATCGCCAAGTACCCGAACGCCGAGAAGTACCTCTGGACGCAGGAGGAGCCGGCCAACCAGGGCGCCTGGCCGTTCATCGCCCTGAACCTGATCGACCACCTGGACCTGGCCGTCGGCGCCGACGTCCCGCACGGTGAGCGCCTGCGCCGCATCTCGCGGCCGCACAGCTCGTCCCCGGCGGTCGGCTCGGCCAAGCGCCACCAGGCCGAGCAGGCCCAGCTGGTCGCCGAGGTCTTCGAGGCCTGACCCGCTGCCGCACGGAAAGGGGCCCGTTCCCGCGAGTCGATCGCGGGGGCGGGCCCCTTCGGCGTGCGGCCGTCGTCCCCGGTCAGACGGCCGGGGGTTCGAAGTCCCAGTACGGGCGGGTGCGGGAACGGGCCGAGACCGTGTGGACGTGCTGGGCGCCGAGGGTCGCGGAGAGGTCTTCCAGGGCCTCGCTCTCGATCTTCTCGGCGCGCCGCCGTTCCCGCAGGCCGCGCAGGTCCGCGGCGTGCGCGATCCGGGCGGAGAGGGTCAGCGGATGGGTCCGGCCGAGGGCCTCGGCCGCCCGGACGACGACCAGGTCGGTGAGCGCGGCCGCGGACTCCGGGTCGCCCACCAGGTTGCGCAGCGCCGAGGCGTTGATCGCGCAGCCCAGGCTCCAGGGGTGGTTCTCCCCCACGGCCCGGGTCATCGCGGCGAGCGAGTGCTCCATCAGCTCGTGGGCCCGGTCCCGCTCCCCCACGTTGCGCAGGATCAGGGCGTGGTTGGCCCGGGTGCCCGCGACGAACGGGTGCTCCTCGCCGAGCATGGCGACGTACCGCCCGATCACCTTCTCGCTCATGGCCCGGGCCCGGTCGATGTCGCCGTGCTGGCGGACGAAGCAGCTCTGGGTGGCGGCGACCATCATGGTCAGCGGGTCGCCCTCGCCGAGGACCCGTTCGCAGCGCTCCAGGGCCCGGGTGAAGAGCGCCGACGCCTGCTCCCGGTCCCCGGAGCGGTAGTGGCACAGGGCGAGGTTGTGCTCGGCCCGCAGGGTCTGCGGGTTGTCGGGGCCGAGGACCATGCGGTGGACCCGCAGGCTCTGGTTCTGGAGCGAGAGGGCGTCGCCGTACCGGCCGAGGAGGCGCAGGTCGGTGGTGTAGTTGATCTCGGAGGCCAGGGTCCAGGTGTGGCGCAGGCGCAGCAGCCGGCGCCGGGCGTCCAGGGTGCGGCGGTTGAGTTCCAGGGACTCCCCGTACCGGCCGAGCAGCCGGAGAGAGACCGCCAGGTTGTTCTGGGCGTTGAGGGTCCGGGCGTCCTGGTCGCCCAGGAGTTCGCGGTAGGCGGCGAGGATCCAGCCGGAGATCTCCAGGGCCTCGTCGTACCGGCCCAGGCCGCGCAGGTCGGCGGCGAGGCCGCCGGCGGCGCGCAGGTGCTCCAGGTCGTGGGCGCCGCGCTCGGCGCGGAGGCGGTCGACGGCGGCCCGTTCGATGGCTTCCGTCCCGGCGTAGTCGCCGACGGCGCGCAGCAGGTTGGCGTAGTTGTAGGTGAGGTCCCAGAGTCGGGGGTGGTTCTCGCCGAGGAGTTCCCGCCAGGCCCGTACGGCGCGGCGGCCGAGCTTGATACCGGCCTGGTACTCGCCGGAGAGGTAGAGGTAGCGCAGGCAGTTGAGGACCAGGACCTGTACGGCGGGGTCGGTGCTGTTGAGGACGTCGGCCCATTTCAGGTGCGGGGTGATCTCGGCGTAGGCGGGCCAGAGCCGGGTGTCGATGGGGCTGCCGGGGTCCGCGGCGGCCAGGGCCCGGCGGACCACGTCGACGAATTCGCGGCGGTCGCGTTCGGGCATGTCCTTGCCGACGATCTGGTGGACCATGCGGTGCACGTAGAGCGATTCGCCGGACGAGGCCTCCTCGTCGGCGGTCTCGTGGGACTCCAGGCGGACCACGGAGTACTGGCGGAGCTGGCCGATCGCCCTGTTCCACAGCAGCGGGTCGTTCATCAGCCCGGAGAGCTGTTCGGGGAGTTCGCCGGGCGGCATCTTGCGCAGCAGCCGTACGGGGATGGAGCCGGGGGCGAAGAAGCTGCACAGGCGGAGCAGGTCGACGGATTCCGGGACGGTCTCCTTGAGCTTGTTCAGCAGGATCGACCAGGCGGTCTGGAAGGCGAGCGGGAAGTCGGCGGAGACCTTGACGACGTCCTGGTCGATGCCGCCGTCCAGGAGCCGGACGTACTCCGCGACGGACATGTCGGAGTCGTTGAGCCAGCCGCCGGTCTGGTCGAGGAGGAGCGGCAGGTCCTCCAGGGCCTCGGCGAGCCGCCCGGCCTCGGCCCGGCTCAGCCTCGGGGCGCGGCGGCGGATGAAGGCGACGGACTCGTCGCGCGAGTAGACCGGCACCCCGACGAGGTGGCTGTTGTACTCGCTCCATCTGCGGTTGCGGGAGGTGATCAGGACGTGTCCGGGGCCGCTGGGCACCAGGTCCCAGATGTCGCCGGGCTCGTCGGCGCCGTCGAGGACCAGCAGCCAGTGGGGGTGCGGTTCGCCGCGGCGAAGCGCGTCGTGGACGGCGCGCAGCCGCTCGCCGTACTCGGCCCCGGTGGACAGCCCCAGTTCGGGGGCGAGTTCGGCGAGTTTCTGGCGGTAGAGGGCGCGGCGGTCGGCGGGGACCCACCAGACCACGTCGTACTCGGAGCCGAAGCGGTAGACGTACTCCGCGGCCAGCTGGGTCTTGCCGGCGCCGGGCATGCCGTGCAGGGTGACGACGCCGGCCCCGGGCCCGGCGTCCTGGAGGGTCCGGTAGACGGAGCTGAGCAGTTCGTCGCGGCCGGTGAAGCGGATGTTGCGGCGCGGTACCCCGCCCCACACCTCGGAGGGGTCGGCCGGGTAGCGGGGGCCCTGCCGGGTGCCGGCCGGTTCGGGCAGTGGGTCGGTGGGCAGGCCGAGGCGTACCAGGAGGCGCCGTTCGGCCTCCTCGGCGCCGACGTTGGTCAGGTCGGCCGCCGCGAGGACGGAGGTGGCGCCGGGCAGGGTGGCGGTGGTGACGCTGACGGCGGCGAACCGGTCCGGGTCGGCGGCGACGACCTCGCGCAGGGCCCGGTTCCACTCCTCGTGGCCGCGCGGGCCGAGCTGGAAGTACCAGTCGCTGAGGACGATGAGTACGCGGCCCCGGGCGAGCGTCAGATCGCGCAGCAGCTCCTCCAGCGGCACCTCCGCCCGGGGGTCCCAGCGCTGCCGGACGACCGCCGTTCCGCGCCGCTCCAGCCGGTCGGCGATCCAGGCCGCCCAGGCCCGGTTGAATCCGGCGAAGCTGATGGTGACGGTGGGCGTCCCGGTTGCTCCGACTTCCTTGCGCGTACCGGGCATTGAACCGTCTCCCTACAGGAATCGAGTGTGTCGGCGTGCAAACCGGGCAATGCCGGCGGGCCGGTCCCGGGGCCCTGTCCGGCCGTTCTTCCGCCGCTGTTCCCCCGGGCGAAGGGCCTGTGGGCCAGGTGTCCGCACCCGGGGGTGCCGGGCGGTTCAGCGGTCCAGCTCCGCGAGCCGGGCGGCGGTCGCGGCGCCCGCCGTGCCGCCGCCGTCCGGCAGCTCGCGCCAGGCCCGCAGGGCCGCCCGGTAGGCGTCGCGGGCGGCCCGGGGGCGGCCTGCCCGCTCGTAGGTCATACCCCTCCAGTGACCGGCTGTAGCGCTCAATTCGATCGCATCTTCGAGGAGTTGGCGGCTGTCCGACTTCTCCCGGGCCGTTCCGGCCGCTTCGGCGGCGCTCCGGAACGCCTCGGCCGCCTCGTCGAGCCGGGCCGGGCGGTCGAGCACCCGGGCGGCGTCCAGGTGGGCCCGGCCCAGCTCCAGCCAGCAGCGCGCCCGGGTCAGCGGGGTGGCCGCCTCACCGGCCGCGAGGCCGAAGAGGTGCTCGGCCTCGCGGAGGTCGACCCGGTCCTCGGTGGCCCGGTGGCGCAGGATCAGTGCCCGGCCCAGCAGCAGCAGCCGCTCGGCGAGGTGTCCGCCGCCGGCCGCGGTCTCGGCGCGGCAGTCGCGCAGCACCCGGATCGCGGCGCCGATGTGCGGGCGCCCGTCCGGCAGTGCGGCCCGGCGCAGCAGGGTGGCGCCCCATTCGGCGAGGAGGTCGGCGTGGGTGCGGGAGTCGCGGGGCACGTCCCGGGCGGCCCGGCCGAACCACTCGGCGGCATCGACGAGTTCGGCCGGGTCGCCGGTGTCCTCGTACCGTGCGGCGCGGATGCGGCCGGCCCGGATCCGGAGCGCGGCGCGGCGCCGCTGGTCGCTCTCGGTGGCCAGGGCCCGGTCGACCAGGGCCGCGGCCTCGTCGGGTGCGGCGCCGGAGGCGAGCAGGGCGTCCACCAGGTCGAGCAGGACGCGGGGGGCGGTGCCGGTGGTGCGTCCCGGGCCGCCCCGCTCGTACGCGGTGCGCAGGGAGCGGGCGGCCTGGGCGGCGTAGGCCCGGGACCGCGCGGTGTCGGCGGTGGCCCCGGCGAGCTGGAGCAGGGTCCGTCCGTGGGCCAGCAGCAGGGGGGTGGGCAGGGCCGCCCGGTCGGGCCGGCCGTCGGCGAAGGCCTCCAGCATGCCGCAGGCGCTCTGGAGCGGCGCGGTGTCGCCGTCGAGCCGCCACTGCGCCTCCAGGGCCCGGACCCGTTCCAGGGTGAGCCGCAGGGCCTCGGCGGGTTCCAGGCCGGGGGCCGCGCAGGCGGCGGTGTACTCGCGGTCGGCGCGGCGCAGCAGTTCCAGTGCCCCGGGCCGGTCGCCGCGCCGCCGCCGGTCGTCGGCGGCGGCGTGCAGCACCTCGGCGAGGACGGCGCGTTCGTGCGGGGCGGCGGGGGGTGCGGCGGCCCGTTCGGCGGCGCGCTCGGCCTCGGCCAGCAGCTCGGCGCCGCCCCGGACCTCCCAGAGCCGCAGGGTGGCGCGGGCGTACTGCGCCCACGGCCCGGACTCCTCTTCCTCGACGGCGTCGCGCAGCAGCCGGACGGCGTCGATGAGGTACTGCACCATGCCGTCCGACTCGAACCGCCGCAGCAGTTCGCGGGCGTCCTCCTCGGCCGTGCCGGTGGGACCGCCGGGTACGGGGTGTCCGCCGGGCCCGGTCCGTGCGGCGAACTCGCCGGGCAGCGGCATGAAGCGTTCCAGCACCCGGACGGCGACCTCGGCGAAGGGGCGCGGGACCTGGGGCCCGTCCTTCTCCGGGTCGCCCTCGTCGCCCTCCCCGGCGCCGGGGAGCGGGGGGTGGCCGCCCTCGCCGAGCTGGGCGAGGGCCAGGGCGGGGAAGTTGGGCCCGCCGCGTCCGAAGCGCCGCTCGATGTACTGGGAGCAGTGCTTGAGGACGAGCAGGGCGTCGTCGCGGCCCAGTGAGCCGAGCAGCGCCTCCTGGGCGCCGGGGACGAAGGCGTACCACTGGTCGTCGTGGGCGGTGCCGGTGCCGCTGCGGGTCAGCAGCCCGCTGAGCAGGACCTCGGCGAGTTCGGAGGGGCCGGAGTGCGGCAGCATCGTGCGCTGCACCAGTTGCATCACGGGCAGGTGCAGCGGGGCCGCCGCGAGGTGGACGGCGAGCTGTCCGGCGGCGGGCGAGGCCGTCGCGCGGAAGCGGTCGACCAGCCGGCGCGGGGAGGGTTCGGCGGCGGAGCGCCGGGGGGCGGCGGGCGGCTGGTCGGCCCGTACCCAGCCGACGGCGCCGAAGGTCTGCCCGGCGCCGGTGCCGGAGAGCAGCCGCGCCCAGGCCGCCAGCGCCCCGGCGACCGGCGGGAGGACCGGCACGGCGAGGGCGCCGGGGTGCGTGGCCGGGCCGGTGCCCGGGTGTTCGACGACCTTCAGTACGGCGGCCCCGCCGGGTCCGTCGCCCCGGGAGAGCGCGCCCCGGGTGACCGGGAGCCGGGTGCGGCCCCACATCCGCTGCGGGAGCGGCTGGAGCACGGCGGCCGGTGCCTGGGCGGCCAGGTGGTGGAGGAGGCGGTGGGCCCGGCCGCTGTGCCAGAGGGGTCCGGCGCAGTCGCTGACCAGTACGGTGAGGCGGCGGCCGGTCGGATCGCTGAGCCGGTCCGCCGAGTGCAGGGGCGCGGCGGCCGGGTCGGGGCTGCGGCTGACGGTGGCGGCGCCGTCGGGCCCCTGGTGGAGATAGCGCGGCCGGACGTCCCGGAAGGCCCCCAACTGGCCGAATATCTGAAGGAGTTCGTCGAACATCCGGCGCCACACCAGCATCGAGGACGAGGCGTCCATGACGCACTGGAGGACCGCCTCGCCGCGTGCCTCGCCGCGGAAGACCGGGATGACCAGTCCGCCCGCGCGGGCGCTGAGTTCGGCGGTGGCCGTCTCGTCGAGGGTGCGGCGCATCGGTGGCGCGGCGGGGCGGTAGCGCCGCAACGGCCGCAGGGCCCGCTGGAGTTCGAGCGGGGCGGGGAACGCCGGGGCGGCCGGCACCCCGAAGGCGAGCGCTCCCCCGCGCGCCGTACCGTCGCCGTCCGGGGCGGTCGGGGGGCCGGGGCGCGGTACGGGGTGGAGGGCGATCCGGTCCGCGCCGGCGGCGGGCGGCCGGGGCCGGTCGCCGGGGGCCGGGGGCGCGGGGTGCGGGGCGGCGGGGGGCGGGGCGGGGGCGGGTTCCGGGGCGTCGGCCCGTGTGCCGCCACTCGCCTCCTCCCGCTGCGGGGGCGCGGCCGGGGGGCGGGCCCAGCGGGCCAGCCAGAGGGCGTCGCGGAGCTGCTCGACGCCGGGGTCGAGACCGGCCGCGCGCAGCCGGGCGACGAGTTCGGGGTAGTGCCCGGTGTCGTCGGTGCCGTGCTCCTGGGGTGGGCCGTCCGGCCCGGTGCCCGCCATCGGCCCGTCACCTCGGCCGGTCGAGTCGCTGGATGAGCAGGTCGGCGAGGCGGTCGCGGCCGGCCGGGGCGGCGGCGTCGGTGAGGTAGATCGCGTTCAGCAGCTGGTCGGTGGCGAGGAGTTCGGTGCGCGACCGCTCCAGGAACCGGGCGATCAGCTCGTCCCCGTCGCGTGCCGCGTCGTCGCCGAGGTGGGCCCGCACGAAGGTCGCCAGGCGCTGGTGGTCGGGGCGGCCGAGCTCCAGGTGGATGCAGCGGCGCATCAGCGGGGCCGGGAAGTCCCGTTCACCGTTGCTGGTGAGGACGGTGAACGGGAAGGCCGTGCACCGCACCCGGCCGTCGCGCACCGTGACCTTGTTGCCGTCGTCGTCCAGGACCCGGGCCTCGCCGCCGGGCAGCCGGTCGGCGATCCGCTCCAGTTCGGGGATCCGGAACTCGCCCTCCTCCAACACGTTGAGCAGGTCGTTCGGCAGGTCGATGTCGCTCTTGTCGAGTTCGTCGATGAGCAGCACCCGGGGCCGGTCGGAGGGGAGCAGCGCGGTGCCGAGCGGTCCGAGCCGGATGTAGCTGCCGACGTCCTCGGTGGCCGGGGCGGCGCTGTCGCCGTGCGCGGCGATCTGGACGTCCTGGAGGCGGGCGATCGCGTCGTAGTGGTAAAGCCCGTCGAGGAGGGTGGTCCGGCTGACGACCGGCCAGCGCAGGACCCGGCCGAGGCCGAGCTCATGGGCGACGGAGTGGGCCAGGGTGCTCTTTCCGGCGCCGGGGACGCCGGTGACCAGGAGCGGGCGGCGCAGATAGAGCGCCGCGTTGATCATTTCGAGCTCCTCGGCGCCGGGCCGGTGGAGTTCGGCGATGCCCCGGTG
Source organism: Streptomyces sp. NPDC092952 (assembly GCF_044754785.1). NCBI lineage: Bacteria > Bacillati > Actinomycetota > Actinomycetes > Kitasatosporales > Streptomycetaceae > Streptomyces > Streptomyces sp. NPDC092952. The sequence goes on from NZ_JBIVPT010000016.1 coordinate 95,721, forward strand.
GCCGCCGAGTCTGCGGTCGGCGGAGCCGTCCCCGTCCCCGCCCGCCTCCTCGGCGCGGGCGGCGAAGTCGCGCCAGGGCGGCGGCGGGGGCAACTGGCTCATGCCGTCGTGCGGTTCGCCCGCTCCTCGGTAGATGAGCCATTCGCCGGGTTCACTCATGACGGTCTCCTCGTCCTCGCTCGGGGGCATCACGGCGCCTGCAGGAAGAGATCGGGGGCGGGTGGCCGAGGGGGTCCGTAGACCAGGGCGATGCCGTCCGACCAGTAGGTGTCGACGCGGCCCTCGCGCACCCCTTCGCGCAGTGCGCGGACGCGCTGCGGGAGCTGGGCGGCGCTCCCGGCCCCGTCGACCGTGTCGACCACCCTGAGGTGGAACTCCGCGCAGGTGGCGGCCCGTTCGTCCCGGGGGCGCCGCCACAGGGCCACCCCGTACCCGGCGGCGAGCAGCCGGGCGAACCAGTCGGCCCCCCGGGCGTCGTCCCGGCCGCCGTACCGGCAGAGCACCGGCACGGTGCGGTGCTCCAGACCGCGCAGCTCGGCCGTCGGCGGTACGGGGACGCGGAGGCCGTCGTCGCAGTCGAGGACGGCGGCCCGCGCCGGGCCGGTGTGGACGCGATCCCAGCGGGCCGTGCGCTCCGCGGCGTACGCCTCGTACTCCTCGTCCGTCCCGTACGCGTGGGAGTCGTCCGGGTCCGGGTCCGGGCAGTGGACGACGACCGGACGCTGGACGCCGAGCGGGCGCCCGTCCCCGGGCAGCTCCCACCGGTCCACCTCCAGGTCGAGCAGGTCGGGGCCCGCCACCACCTGGAGGACCGCCGGGCCGTCCGGTTCGTCGCACATCCGGAACGCCTTGCCGAGCGGGGCGGCGAGCCGGGCCGGGAGCTCGTCGAGGCGGGTGCCCCGGTGGTTCTCCGCCACCGGGAGGTCCTCGTCGTGCGGGCGGGCCACGACCCGCCAGTCGTAGCGGTCCGGCTCCCAGGCGCGGGCCTCCAGGTGCAGCGCGACGACCGCGGGCGCGGGCGGCCGGACCGGCGCGGGGTCCGGGCCGGCGGCCGGGGCCCGGTGGTGCGCGTCCTGCTCCCGCAGCCGGGCCAGCTCGCCCCGGAACGGCCGGCGCAGCCCGCCCGCCGCCTTCTCCACCCAGTCCCACAGGGCGTCCTCGGCGGGCTTGGTGGACGGCAGGACGTAGGGGCGTTCGGCGGTGGCGGCGGCCACGCAGTAGCGCAGGATCCGCTCCAGCGCCTCGTCGCCCTCGCGGGTGTCGTGCAGGACGCCCAGCCCGTCGCGCCAGCCGCGCGGGGCCGGGACGCCGAAGGCGCGGTGCGTGTGCCCGAGCGAGCCGAGGATGTCGAGCAGGCCGCGGGTGCTGACCGGGGGCGGGAGCGTGGCGAGCCGCCCCAGCAGGTCGACGCGCTGCTGCGGGGTGAGCGCCGGACCGGCCGCCGCGCCCAGCTCCCGCTGGACGTCCGCCCAGGTGTCCCGGTCGTCGACGGGGCTGTTGTGCCGGTCCGCGTGGTAGCGGTCGTGGGCGTGGAACACGGCCTGGTAGAGGTCGTCCGGCTCGGCCTGGACGGCCCGTTCCGGCACCGGCAGCGCGCGCAGCCGCTCCACCCCGATCGCGGTGCCGCCGGCCGTGTCGGTGGCGCGGGACTTGAGTACGCCGACGACCTCGCCGCGCGCCAGGTCGACCACCGGCCCGCCGGACATGCCGGGGTAGAGCTGGCTCGCCTCGATCAGCACCTGCGCGTCGTCCTCGTCCCCGTCGTCGAGGGTGCCGACCACCCGGCACTCCCGGCCGAGCCGCCGGGGCGGTCCGGCACCGCCGTCCGCCCAGCCAGCGAAGTAGTACGTGCCGCGCCGCAGGCCGGTGGGGCGCTCGCTGACGTACACGCAGGGGTGCTCGACGGGGCGGAGCAGCTGGACGAGGGCCAGGTCGGGCGGGGGCCAGCCGCTGCGGTCGGGCCGCCGCCCGGGCAGGGCGGCCCGGACCGTGCCGCCGACCCGGACGGACTCGCCCCCGGCGGTCCGGAACACCACGTCCACCCGGTGCCCCCTTCCCTCCGTCGCGACGTGCGCGCAGGTGAGGACCCAGCCCGGGGCGACGAAGAACCCGCTCCCCAGGAAGGCGCCGCCGTCCCCTCCCGTGTCCGGCCCGCGCCCGGGTCCCGGCCGGTGGATGCGCACGGTGGCGTCCCGTACGAGGCCCGTCAGCGCGGATTCGGGGTCGTCGCCGTCCCGCCACGCGCCCCCGTCCGGCGGGGGTGTCACGGCCCGATTCCGCCGTCCACCCCGGTGCGGTCCGGATGCGCCGGTGCGCCGGCGGGCGGGTCGAGGGGCGGCGGGCCGCCGTTCCAGGTCAGGGTGACCTTGAGGGAGCCCTTCGCCTCGCCGTCCGCGAGGAGCCCGACGACCTTGCCCGCCCTCGCGGTCAGCTCGATGCCGAACTCGACGCTGACCGTGTCGGGCCGCACCGCCCGCAGCGGTTCGGCGAGCGAGCGGGCGACACCGGTCACGACGGAGTGCAGCCCCTCGACCCGGGCCTGCATCCGGTCGGCGACGTTCCCGGCTCCGATGTCCGAGAAGGCCGGACCCGCTCCGGCACCGGCCGGTTCCTCGGCACCGGAGATCCGCGCCCAGACCTCCGTACCGTCGGGCAGCTCGATCCGCGTGATCCGGGCACCACCGTCGTCCATGAAACCCCCCGTTCCACAACTCCCCGCAGGTTAACGGCAGTTGCCCACCGAAGCGAGGTGTGCGGAGCAGGACGCCACCGGACCGCCGACCGGTTCCGGACACCGCCGCACGGGGCCCCCGGGCGCGGCCGGGAGCCCCGTCCCGGCCGCGCCCGGGACGGCCGCCACCAGGCATTAGGCTGGTGGCCATGTACTTCACCGACCGTGGCATCGAGGAGCTGGAGAAGCGCCGGGGCGAGGAGGAGGTCACCTTCGAGTGGCTCGCCGAGCAGCTCCGTACGTTCGTCGACCTCAACCCCGACTTCGAGGTGCCGGTCGAGCGCCTCGCGACCTGGCTGGCCCGTCTCGACGACGAGGACGAGGAGTAACCGCCCGCCGGCTCCCCCTCAGGGCGTTCCGGCGCCCTCCTCGGCGTCCCTGATCCGGTCGTAGGCGAGGCCGAGCGCGCCGTGCGCCAGCAGCAGGGTGCCCGCGAGCGCCCAGCCGCCGCCGCGCCGGACCCCCAGGAGGACCAGCGGCAGCCCGGCGGCGATCTGGGCGGCGGCCAGCGCGCGGGCCCGGGGGCCGCGCATCCAGGGCCCGAGGCGCCCGCGCTCCACCGCGTCCAGTTCGGCCCGTACCGCGCGCCGCCAGCCGGTCCAGACGAGCGCCTCCGACTCGGGCCGCTCGTCGGCCGCCGCGTACAGCCGCTCGCCGGGGGTGTCCGGGTCGAGGCCGGGCGGCAGGACCAGCCCGATCCTGGTCAGTACGGCGACCAGTCCGCGCAGCCGGATGCGGGCGTCGGCGTCCGCGTCCGGCCGGGTCAGCTCTTCGAGGGCCTGGACGTCCAGTACGGGGTCGAGGCCGAGGCGCTCCGCGAAGGTGCGCATGGCCTCGTCCTCGCCGGCCGGGGTGCCGTCGGCGAGCCAGACGTAGCCGACCGGGCGGCGGAACCCCGTCGCGAGGATGTATCCGGCCCGGTCGCCGTCCCACCACAGGGCGAGCACGGGCCAGGTCGAGCCGACCGCGAGCGCGGTGGCCCAGCCGGCCACCACCCGGTCGACCGGCTCCACGTCCGCCTCCCCCGCACCGTCGCCCTGCCAGGGCTTCCCCTCGGGCACCAGGACGGACCAGCCGTCCCCGGCGGGGGCGAGCAGCATCCGCTCGCGCAGCAGATGGGCCACCGGGCGCACGGCCTCCGGTTCGGCCCGGCACAGCAGCAGCGCCCCGGCGGGGGATGTCGCGTTCATGGCTCACACGCTAGGGCACCATGCCCTGGTTCGACACTATTTGCCGCACCATCACCCCTCCACCCGCAGGACAGGCCTTGACTTCCGCATGCCGCGATATATCGTGTTCAACAAGAGACGCGATATGTTGCGTCATTCCGTGTTCCTGGGAGGTCAGATCCATGCCCGTGTCGACCTGGGCCGTCCCCGAGCCCCAGAAACTGGCCTTCGACGCCCCGGTGACGTCGCTCGACGTACGCCTCGTCGGCGGCACCGTCAACGTGGTGGGCACCGACGAGCCGACCGCCCGGCTGGAGGTCACCTCGATCGAGGGGCCGCCGCTGATCGTGACCCAGGAGGACGGGGCGCTCACGGTCGCCTACGAGGACCTGCCGTGGCAGGACTTCCTCAAGTGGTTCGACCGCCGGGCCCGGCAGCGCCGCGCGGTCGTCTCGCTCGCCGTGCCGGCCGGATCGGCGGTGAAGGTCGGGGTGGTCGGCGCGGGCGCCGTCGTCTCCGGCGTCCACGGCCGGACCGAGGTCCGGGGCGTCACCGGCGACACCACGCTCGTCGGGCTCGGCGGCCCGGTCCTGGCCGACACGGTCTCCGGCAGCGTCGAGGCCCAGTCGGTCGCGGGCGAGCTGCGCTTCCACTCGGTCTCCGGCGATCTGACGGTGGTCGAGGGCGCCGGGGCGGCCGTGAAGGCGGAATCGGTCAGCGGCAACATGGTCCTCGACCTGGACCCGACCGGGCGGCCCACGGACATCCGGCTCACCACGGTCTCCGGCGAGATCGCCATCCGGCTGCCGCACCCGGCGGACGCGACGGTGGAGGCCAACACCGCGAGCGGCTCCGTCTCCAACGGCTTCGAGGACCTGCGGGTCAGCGGCCAATGGGGCGCGAAGAAGATCACCGGCACGCTCGGCGCCGGGACCGGGAAGCTGCGCGCGACGACCGTCTCCGGCTCGATCGCCCTCCTGCGCCGCCCGTCGGCCGAGGACGGCGCACCCGCCGAGGACGGCCCGTACGATGCCGAGCCGACCGGAAAGGTGCTCTGACATGCCCCCCGTTTTCGCCCACGGCCGCCTCCGCCTCTACCTGCTGAAGCTGCTCGACGAGGCCCCCCGCCACGGCTACGAGGTGATCCGGCTCCTGGAGGAGCGCTTCCAGGGGCTGTACGCCCCCTCGGCGGGCACGGTCTATCCGCGTCTGGCGAAGCTGGAGGCCGAGGGGCTCGTCACCCACGCCACCGAGGGCGGCCGCAAGGTCTACTCGATCACCGACGCGGGCCGCGAGGAGCTGGCCGGCCGGACCGCCGAGCTGGCCGATCTGGAGCTGGAGATCCGCGAGTCGGTCTCCGAGCTGGCCGCCGAGATACGGGACGACGTGCGCGGTGCGGCGGGCAAGCTGCGCAGCGAGATGCGGGCGGCGGCGGACGAGACCCGGCACACCTCCGGCCGCAAGGGCCCCCGGGAGAACCCGTTCGGCGACCTCGGGGACCTCACCGACACCGAGGCGTGGCGCGCGGCGAAGGAGGAGCTGCGCAAGGCCAAGCAGGAGTGGAAGGAGCAGGCCCGCCGGGCGAAGGACGAGTCCCGCCGGGCCCGCGAGGAGGCCCAGCAGGCCCGCCGCCAGGCCAAGGAGGCCCAGGACCGGGCGCGCGAGCAGATGCAGAACGCCGTCCGCCAGGTGCAGGACCACTTCGCGCGCGGCGACTGGCCGGCGGGCGTACGGGACGGGCTGGCGGAGATCACCGGCCAGCTGGGCGGCCTGGCCCGCACCGGCAACTGGTCCCCGTACGTCAAGCCGGACCCCGCCGGGGCCGACCCCGACTGGGGCCGGGACACCCCCGGCACCGGCGACCCGGCCCGCGACCTGGACCGGCTGCTGGACCGCTTCCGCGACGACATCCGCGACACGGCCCGGGACCGGGGGGTCACCGAGGAGCAGCTCGCCGCGGCCCGGGGCCACCTGGCGACGGCGGCGGCCCGCATCGACGCGCTGCTGCGCGGTGACAGTGGGGCCGCCGCCGACGGCTGAGGCTCCTGTGCCGGACGGGGCGGCCGACCCGCCCGGGCCGGGCCGCCTCCGTCACCGGGACGCGGGCCCCGTCCCGGTCACCGTCACCGTGACGCGTGTCCCGGGGCGGGCCCGGACGCTCACCTCTCCCCCGTTCCTGCGGACCTCGGCGCGGCCCTGCACCGCCACCCGCCACCGCCCGGCGGCCGGCGGCAGCGAGATCTCCGTGGCCCCGCCCCGGCCCGCGGTGTAGGCGAGCCGGTAGACGCGCGCCACGTCGTCGTACGTGTCGGAGCGGACGGTTCCGGCGACGGCGGAGGCATACGGGGTCGCGGTGCGCTCCTTGTTGGCGGCGAAGTCCCCGTTCCCGTCCAGGGCGCAGTAGCCGCCGCCGTAGCACCACACATAGCCCGCCCAGCCCGAGGTGTAGCGGCTCAGCGAGGCCATCGCGTCCCGGTAGAAGCGGCCCATCATCGGCAGCCGGTTGTTCAGCGGACCCCACTCCCCGACGACGACCGGCATCCGCCGCTCGCGGGGGTACGCGGTGACGGCGGCCTCGTACGCCTCGATCCAGCCGGCCGCCGGGTCGTAGTCGGCGCCCGCCTCCATCGCGGTGTTGTAGAAGTGCGGGGCGTAGACGGTGCGGCGGTCGCGGATCGCGCCGAGGCCGGTGGGGACGCCCTCGCCGACGATCGGGGTGGGCTCCACGAACAGCCAGTTGCTCCGGTCCGCCGTGCGGACGGCGCGGGCCAGCCGGTTGTACATGGGGGTGAGCTGCCGGGCCTCGATGCGGCGGGCGGCGGCCGGCAGGTCCTCGCCCTCGCCCAGCTCCCCCATCGGCTCGTTGATCAGGTCGTAGCCGAGGACGGCGGGGTGGCGGCCGAAGCGCTCGGCGAGGAGCCGCCACATGGCGGCCTGGGCCCGCTGGAGGTCGGCGTCCTCGTAGAGGTGGGTGAAGGCGCGCTGGACGGCCGGTTCGAAGTACTCCGCGAACCAGTCGTCGGGGTGCGGGGTGAAGGGCAGCCCGTCGGTACGGGTCGCCCAGGCGGGGATGCCGCGATGGCCGAAGGCCGGGCCGAACACGTCCTGGTGGGCGTCGATGAGCACCTGGATGTCGTACTTGTGCGCCCAGTCCAGGATCCGGCCGATCCGGCGCAGGTACTCGGCGCTGTAGTGGCCCCGGCGCGGTTCCAGGTCGTCCCAGAAGATCAGCAGCCGGGCGAAGTTGAAGCCCTTGGCCCGAAGGTCGCGGAAGTGCTTCTCGGTGATGGCGGTGAGGGCCCGGTCACCGCTGTTCGCCTTGTCCTCGACGTTCCAGCCGCGCAGGGTGAGCGTCCGGCCCCGGTCGTCGGTGAGCGGGGGGATCGCCGCCCGTTCCCGGGCGGTCGGTGGTGCCGGTGGTGCCTGGTGTGCTTCGGCGGCGGGGGCGAGGGCCCCCGCCGCGAGCACGAACGTCGTCATGATCGAGGTGGCGGCGGTGGCCGCCCGTATCCGCGTCCGCTTCAGCATGGCGCAGATCAGAGCAGCTCACCGGTCACACCTCAAGAGCAGGTGAGCACAATCTTGCCGAAGTGGTCGCCCGCGGCCAGCCGTTCGAAGCCCTCGCGGGCCCGGTCCAGCGGCAGCACCTCGTCGACGACCGGGCGGACCCCGGCATTCGCGCAGAACGCCAGCAGGTCCTCCAGCTCGTCCTTGCCGCCCATGGTCGAGCCGACGACCTTCAGCTCCAGGAAGAAGATCCGGGTCAGCTCGGCGTGCGAGGGCCGGTCGCCGCTGGTCGCGCCGGAGATGACCAGGGTGCCGCCGGGGCGCAGCGACTTCACGGAGTGGGACCAGGTGGCCGCGCCGACCGTCTCGATGACCGCGTCGACCCGCCGCGGCAGCCGTGCACCCGGCTCGAAGGCCTCGACGGCGCCCAGCTCGACGGCGCGCTTCCGCTTGGCCTCGTCGCGGCTGGTCGCGTAGATCCGCAGTCCGGCGGCCCGGCCGAGCACGATCGCGGCGGTGGCGACACCGCCGCCCGCGCCCTGGACGAGCACCGAGTCGCCGGGGCGCACCCCGGCGTTGGTGAAGAGCATCCGGTACGCGGTGAGCCAGGCGGTCGGCAGGCAGGCGGCCTGCTCGAAGCTGAGCTCCTTCGGCTTGGGCAGCACGTTCCAGCTGGGGACGGTGACCTGTTCGGCGAAGGTGCCCTGGTAGCGCTCGGTGAGGATGGAGCGGGGCTCGTCCGGGCCGACCCCGTGGCCGCTCTGGCCGATGACGGAGTGCAGGACGACCTCGTTGCCGTCCTGGTCGACCCCGGCCGCGTCGCAGCCGAGGATCATCGGCAGCTTGTCCTCGGCGAGGCCGACGCCGCGCAGGGACCAGAGGTCGTGGTGGTTGAGGGAGGCGGCCCGGACGGTGACGGTGGTCCAGCCGGGGCGTGCCTCGGGGGCCGGGCGTTCGCCCAGTTCGAGGCCGTCGAGGGGGCGGTCGCGGTCGATGCGGGAGGCGTAGGCGGCGAACATGACCCGACGATAGGCCGGGGCGCGGCGGGGCGTAACCGGCCGCGGGTGTGACGCGCGCCGCGCGGGGTCGGTACCCCCGCGCGGCGCGGGGCGAGGGACCGGGCCCCTCGCCCCGCCCGGCTCAGAGCCTGTCGGGTGGCCTTCGATCGGTCAGAGGTCGCCCGACGGGCCCTCAGCGCCGGGCCACGCCCTCGGCCCGTGCGGCCGCCGCCACCGCGGCCGTCACGGCGGGGGCCACCCGCTCGTCGAACGGCGACGGGATCACGTAGTCCGCAGCGAGCTCGTCGCCGACGACGTCGGCCAGCGCGTTCGCCGCGGCGATCTTCATGCCCTCGGTGATCCGGGAGGCCCGGACCTGGAGGGCACCGGCGAAGATGCCGGGGAAGGCCAGCACGTTGTTGATCTGGTTGGGGTAGTCGGACCGCCCGGTCGCCACGACGGACGCGTACTTGTGCGCGATGTCGGGGTGGACCTCGGGGTTCGGGTTGGCCATGGCGAAGACGAACGCGCCGGGCGCCATCGAGGCGACGGCCGCCTCGGGGACCGTGCCGCCGGAGACGCCGATGAAGACGTCCGCACCGGCCAGGGCGGCCTCCAGCGGACCGGAGATCCCGGCCCGGTTGGTCAGCTCGGCCAGCTCGCGCTTGACCTCGGTGAGGTCCTCGCGGTCCCGGCTCACGACGCCCTTGCGGTCGGCCACGGCCACGTCGCCGAGCCCGGCCTCCAGCAGGAACTTCGCGATGGCCACCCCGGCGGCGCCCGCGCCGGAGATGACCGCGCGCAGGTCGCCGAGGCTGCGGCCGGACAGCTTGGCGGCGTTGCGCAGGGCCGCGAGCGTCACGACGGCGGTGCCGTGCTGGTCGTCGTGGAAGACCGGGATGTCGAGCCGCTCCTGGAGCTTGCGCTCGATCTCGAAGCAGCGCGGGGCCGAGATGTCCTCCAGGTTCACGCCGCCGAAGGAGGGCGCGAGCCGGACGACGGTCTCGACGATCTCGTCCGCGTCGGTGGTCGCGAGTGCGATCGGCACCGCGTCGACCCCGCCGAACTGCTTGAAGAGGATCGCCTTGCCCTCCATCACGGGGAGGGACGCCTCGGGCCCGATGTCGCCGAGGCCGAGCACCGCGGTGCCGTCCGTCACGACAGCGACGACCTGGGACTTCCAGGTGTAGTCGTTGACCAGCTCGGGGTTGTCCGCGATGGCGCTGCACACCTTGGCGACGCCGGGCGTGTACGCGAGGGAAAGGTCGTCCTTGTCGCGGATCGGGACGGTGGCCTGCACGGCCATCTTCCCGCCGCGGTGCAGCGCGAAGGCCGGATCGAACGGCTCGTCGGTGCTGCTGTTGTCGGTATTGCTGTCGCTGCGAGGATTGACGATCTCCGCTGCCATGGTGTTGACCCCTTAAGTCTTCATCTTTTTGAGGGTGGCCACTCCTGGTTGAGGAGGGGTGGGCGGGCACCGCGTACGTTCCCTGCGTCGGCGGTTGGCCCGCACCGGCAGGGGGAACTACATACGCGCGGGCGCGCCGCACAACGCGCCCCGAGCCCCTGATGAGGGGTGTAAAGGTCTTTCTTACCGGACAGAGCCCGTCATCGACGAGTCCGGGGCGGCTCGGTGACGTGACTCATACTCGAATATCTGGACATGTCAGCTCGACGGCGAAAGTGTCCACCTGTCAAGACGCGCCACAGATTCTCCGGCCGGGAAACCGTTTCCCCGAAGAACGTCCGGCCCCGCACATCGGCCCAGTACCGGCCTTCTGGGCTACTGGGACGGCCCGTTATCCGATTTTGACATGTTCAGCGGCAAGTTTGAGCCAGTCCGAATGGCAAGATGCCCTAACCAATCAGGGGGGCGACATCGACAGTCACGTGTCCATACCGCCTGGCACCACACCACCCTCACCTGCCGGAGGAATCCCGATCATGACCGCACGCACCATCTGTCGACCGACCGCGAAGCACCGGATCGCAGCGGTCGGCGCCATCGCGGTCGCCGGCACCATGCTGCTGACCGCTTGTGGCGACCAGACGAAGAACGGCTCGCGCCCCGCCTCGTCCGACCAGGCCCCGCTGGCCCATCTGCTGCCCGCGGCGATCAAGGACAAGGGAACGCTCCGGGTCGGTTCGGACATCGCCTATCCGCCGGTCGAGTTCAAGGACAAGTCCGGCAACACGGTCGGCATCGACCCCGACATCGCCGCCGCCATCGGCAAGCAGCTCGGTCTGACCCTCCAGTTCCAGAACGGCACGTTCGACACCCTGATCACCGGCCTGCGCTCCAAGCGCTACGACCTGGCCATGTCGTCCATGACCGACACCAAGGACCGCCAGCAGGGCATCGACCCCGAGACGAAGAAGAAGGTCGGCGAGGGTGTCGACTTCGTCGACTACTTCAACGCCGGTGTCTCGATCTACACGCGCAAGGGCGACGACCAGGGCATCTCGTCCTGGGCCGACCTCTGCGGCAAGAAGATCGCCGTCCAGCGCAACACCGTCTCGCACGACCTCGCCAAGGCCGAGTCGAAGAAGTGCCCGGCCGGCAAGTCGATCACGATCGAGACCTTCGACAACGACCTGGAGGCCCAGACCCGGCTGCGCAGCGGTGGCGTCGACGCCGGCTCCTCCGACTTCCCGGTGGCCGCGTACGGGGTGAAGACCTCGGGCGGCGGCAAGGACTTCCAGATGGTCGGCGAGCAGGTCGACGCGGCCCCGTACGGCATCGCCGTCGCCAAGGGCAACGACCAGCTGACCCAGGCCATCCGGGCGGCCCTGGACGCGATCATCAAGAACGGCGAGTACGGCAAAATCCTCGCCAAGTGGAAGGTGGAGGACGGGGCCGTCACCGAGGCCAAGATCAATGGCGGGTCCTGACAGGGCATCGGCGCAGAAAGGTTCTTCCTGTGACTGACTTCGAGAAGAAGAGAACCGGCCCGGCCGACCCGCCGCCCGCCCCGCCGTCCGGCCCGCAGGCGATCCGGGCCATCCCGGTCCGGCACTACGGCCGGTACGTCTCGGCGGTCGTCGCCATCGGCGTCCTCGTGGCGATCGTCTACGCCTTCAGCCAGGGCAAGATCAACTGGGGTGCGGTCCCCGACTACTTCTTCGACGACCGCATCCTGAAGGGCGTCGGCCAGACCCTGCTGCTGACCGCCCTGTCCATGGTCATCGGTGTCGTCGGCGGCATCCTGCTGGCCGTGATGCGGCTGTCGAAGAACCCGGTGACCTCGTCGATCGCCTGGTTCTACATCTGGTTCTTCCGCGGCACCCCGGTCCTGGTCCAGCTCTTCGTCTGGTTCAACCTCGGCCTGGTCTTCGAGTACATCGACCTGATGCCGATCTACAAGGACTACTGGTCGAGCTTCATGACGCCGCTGCTGACGGCGCTGCTCGGCCTGGGCCTGAACGAGGCCGCGTACATGGCCGAAATCTGCCGTGCGGGACTGCTCTCCGTCGACGAGGGGCAGACGGAGGCCGCGCACGCGCTGGGCATGAGCCACAACAAGACGCTCCGCCGCGTCGTGGTCCCGCAGGCCATGCGGGTGATCGTGCCGCCCACCGGCAACGAAGTGATCAACATGCTCAAGACGACGTCGCTGGTGGCGGCCGTCCAGTTCTACGAGCTGTTCAAGTACGCCCAGGACATCGGGCAGGGATCCGGGGCCCCGGTCGAGATGTACTTCCTGGCCGCCGCCTGGTACCTGATCATGACCTCGGTGCTCAGCGTCGGCCAGTACTACCTGGAGCGGTACTACGCGCGCGGTTCCAGCCGCAGCCTGCCGCCCACCCCGTTCCAGAAGGTCAGGGCCAATCTGCTGTCCCTGGGCCGCCCGAAGGGAGGCATGGCATGACCGCCATGGTGAAGGCCGAGGGCGTCCACAAGTCCTTCGGCGCCGCGCACATCCTCAAGGGCATCGACCTGGAGGTCGCGCCGCGTGAGGTCTTCTGCCTGATCGGCCCGTCCGGCTCCGGCAAGTCGACGTTCCTGCGGTGCATCAACCACCTGGAGAAGATCAACGCCGGCCGGCTGTACGTCGACGGCGAACTGGTCGGCTACCGGCAGAAGGGCGACAAGCTCTACGAGCTCAAGGACAGCGAGGTCGCGCTGAAGCGCCAGGACATCGGCATGGTGTTCCAGCGCTTCAACCTCTTCCCGCACATGACGGCGATCGAGAACGTCATGGAGGCACCGGTCCAGGTCAAGCGCGAGTCCAAGGCGGTGGCCCGGGCCCGCGCCGAGCGGCTGCTGGACCGGGTCGGCCTCGGCGACAAGGCGAAGAACTACCCCTCGCAGCTCTCCGGCGGCCAGCAGCAGCGGGTGGCGATCGCCCGCGCCCTGGCCATGGAACCGAAGCTGATGCTCTTCGACGAGCCGACCTCGGCGCTCGACCCGGAGCTGGTGGGCGATGTCCTGGACGTCATGCGCGGACTCGCGGAGGACGGCATGACCATGATCGTCGTCACCCATGAGATGGGCTTCGCCCGCGAGGTCGGCGACGCGCTGGTCTTCATGGACGACGGCGTGGTCGTCGAGTCGGGCCACCCGCGCGACGTGCTGACCAACCCGCAGCACGACCGGACGAAGTCGTTCCTGTCCAAGGTGCTGTGAGCCCCGGGCCATGAGGCCGTCAGGCGTATGAGGGGGAGGGCCGCGCGGCCCTCCCCCTTCCCCTGTCCCCTTCTCCCTTTCTCCTCCGGCTACTTCTTCGGCAGCATCGCCGGGTCGAGCAGCAGGGACCGCAGCTGGTCCCGGGTGAGCGGCGGGTTCTTCAGGAGCGGCCCCTGCGCCCGCTTCCCCTCGAAGCCGGTGCTGCCGCGCACGGCCAGCACCCCGCCGTCCTTCATGACGAGCCGGCCGCTCAGCTCGGGCCCCCAGGGCAGTGCGACGCCCTTCATCGAGTCGGTCCAGGTGGTCAGCACACTGCCGTCCGGCTGCTTCTCGTTCACGCAGTCCGCCGCGCCGGGGACACCGTTGGAGGGCTTGCAGATGTCCGGCGCCCGACCGCCGTTGCCGGTGTTCATGTAGCCGATGGTGAGGTAGCCGACGCCGCCGTCCCTGCGTACGGAGTAGCTGCCGTCCAGCGGTCCCTGGAGGTGCGGCATCTCCCGCTCGGAGGTGTCGCCGTTGAGGATCACGGCCATCGAGACCTCGTTGACCACCCCGACGCCCTTGGGCAGCACCTTCATCAGTTCCTTCTCCCGGCCGCCGTTGCCGACCAGCTCGACCGGGGCCGCCACCGTGGCCTCGGGCTCCGCGGCCGGGCCGCCGCCGCTCCCGGCCGGGGACAGCCCCGGCAGGACGACCGCACCGGCCGCGACGGCGGCGACCGCCGCGGTCGTGACGCCGGCCCGGCGGCGCAGCCGCGCCCTGGCGACCCCGGCGTACACCGCCCGTACCGAGGTCTCCGGCTCCCCCGCGCCGTCCGCGGCCCGCCCCAGCAGCTCGTGCACGTCGTTGCTCATACCAATTCCTCCGCCATCTCGGCGCGCAGTGCCGCCAACCCCCGAGCCGTGTGGCTCTTGACCGTGTTCTCCCGCATCCCGAGCAGCTCGGCCGTGGCCTCGACGCTCAGGTCCTCCCAGTAGCGCAGGACCAGGACGGCCCGCTGCTTGTCGGTGAGACGGGCGAGCGCCGCCCGTACCGCCAGACCGGTGTCCGTGTCGGCCGCCCGGTCGGGGCGGTCGGGCAGTTCCCCGTAGGCCTGCTCGCGCCGCCAGAACCGGCGGCGGGATGCGATGAAGGTGTTGATCAGCGTCTTGCGCGCGTACGCCTCGATGTTGTCGAGCCGTCCGTACCGCCGCCCTCCGAGCACCACCTTGACCAGCGTCGCCTGGACCAGGTCATCGGCTTCGTGCCGGTCGCCGCAGAGCAGGTACGCGCTGCGGAACAGCGCGGTACGTCTGCCTTCGACGAAGGCGTGCAGCGCGGCATCGTCATCGATCCGCATCGTCGGCGCCCCTCTCCCGGGTCCGCGGGTGCGGACCGTCTCATCCCTTCCAGTGCGGTGGGGGACGCGGCGGGTTGCAGCGCACACGGGAGAGGAGGAGGGCGACGTACCGCCCTCCTCCTCTCCCGCCCCTTACGAACGGTCCGCCCCTCACTTCACGGCGAGCACCAGGGTGTCCGAGGGCGAGGCCCAGACGGCCCGCGCCTCACCGAACCCGGCCGCGCGCAAGGTGTCGATGTGCCAGGCCACCGGGGGCATGTCGCCGTCCGCGTGTTCACCGTAGATCCGGAACCGCTCGGCGGTCGGCCCGGCCAGCGCCGGGTCCTTGGCGGCCAGCGCCCACCAGTCCGCCCAGTCGACCGCGCCCGCCTCCCTGGCCCGGTCCATGACGGCGTGCCGGTGGGCGCGCTCGGCCGCGTTGATCCGGGGCGTGGCGGTGTCGATCATGTGGTCCGCGTTCATGAACACGCCGCCGTCCCTGACCAGCCCGCCGATGTGCCCGTAGAGCGCGGTGAGCGGTTCGGTGTGCAGCCAGTGCAGGGCGGTCGCGGTGAGGACGGCGTCGTACGAGTCGTACGGCAGCTTCGCGGCCCACCCGGGGTCCTTGAGGTCGGCGGTGACGAACTCGACGCGCCCGTCCCCCTCGAAGGAGCCGCGCGCGATGGTGAGCAGCGCGGGGTCGAGGTCCACCCCGGTACTGGTGGCTTCCGGGAACCGCCGGAGCAGCCGGTCCGTAATACTTCCCGTACCGCACGCGAGGTCCAGCACCCTCGGCCGCGGCCCCACGACGGCCTCGACCATGTCCAGCATCACCCGGAAGCGCTCCTCGCGGTCGGGCATGTACCACTCCTGCTGGCGGTCCCAGCTCTCCTGCCAGGCCCGCCAGTCCGTACCTGTCGACGTCTCTGCCACCGGAACCTCCATGTAATACCCTGAATACCGAACAGCCCATTACATCTTTCGACGCATCGACCATAGACCGACGCCGTAAGGACTACAAGTGGAACTGGCCTATTACTCGGATTACGCCGTACGTCTGGTCAACACCGAGGAGCCGGCCCGTAACAAGGACTGCCTCACCTCCGTGGAGGCGGTCCGCGAGCTGTTCGGCCCCAACCAGCAGGCCGCCCGGCGCGCCACCGACGCGGACGTGACCCGCTTCAGGTCGGTACGGGCCCGGCTGCGCGCGGTCTTCGAGGCGGCCGACGGGGGTGACGAGACGCTCGCCGTCGACCTGCTCAACTCGCTGATGCTGGAGTTCCCGGTCAGCCCGCAGATCTCCGGCCACGAGACCCGGGACGCGGACGGCAAGCCGGACTGGCACATGCACCTGGCCGACCACCCGTCGAACGCGACGGCCGGCTACGCCGCCATCGCGGCGATGGGCCTGGCCTTCCACCTCACGTCGTACGGGGTCGACCGGCTCGGCCTGTGCGAGGCGTCGCCCTGCCGCAACGCCTACCTGGACACCTCGACCAACCGGTCCCGCCGCTACTGCTCGGACCGGTGCGCGACCCGTGCCAACGTGGCCGCCTACCGGGCCCGCAAGCGCCTGGAGACGGAGCGGGCCGCCGACACCGGCCGCAGCGCGGAGACCGCCCAGCTCACCACGGACCGCAGCGAACGCTGATCCTTCGCCAGCGGCCGGTAGCGCAACCGGGCCGTGGCCAGGACGAGCTCCTCGGGGACGGCACCGTAGTCCATGCTGTCCCCGCCCGCGAAGCTGTTGTCGGCCAGCACCCACCAACCGCCCCGGCGCCGTTCGGCGGCCCTCTTCACCACCAGCAGGTCCTGCTGGAACGGATGGCGCAGGATCACCACGTCACCGGGGCGGACCCGGGCCCCGTACTGCACCAGCAGCCAGTCGCCGTGATGGAGCGTCGGCACCATCGACGGCCCGGTCACCTCCACCACCTGGAACGGCCCCCGCGCCGCCGGCCCCCGCCCGGACCGCTCCCGCGTCGGCTCAGGCGTTTCCGGCATCTTTGGCACCTCTCGCATCTCCGGTACCTCCCGGCCCGTCCCGCACACATTCCGTACCCGCCCCGACAACAGCGTCCCGCATCACTGGGCCACTGGCCCCATCCTCGCCCCGGACTTTTGGCCTAAGCCCATGGGGGCACCCGGGAAAACCCGTCTCTCACCGAGTAATGTCCCACCTGAGAAGACGATCACGAGGAAGGACAGCTCAATGCTTTCCCGCCTGTTTGCCCCCAAGGTGAAGGTCAGCGCCCACTGCGACCTGCCCTGCGGCGTGTACGACCCGGCCCAGGCCCGCATCGAGGCGGAGTCCGTCAAGGCCGTCCAGGAGAAGTACCAGGCCAACGAGGACCCGCACTTCCGGGCCCGCGCGGTGGTCATCAAGGAGCAGCGCGCCGAGCTCGCCAAGCACCACGTCTCGGTGCTGTGGAGCGACTACTTCAAGCCGCCGCACTTCGAGAAGTACCCGGAGCTGCACCAGCTGGTCAACGACACCCTCAAGGCCCTCTCGGCCGCGAAGGCCTCCACGGACCCGGCGACGGGCCAGAAGGCCCTGGACCTGATCGCCCAGATCGACAAGATCTTCTGGGAGACGAAGAAGGCCTGACCTTCTCGCCGCTCGGCAAGGAAGGGAGGCCCGGCCGCCTCGTGCGGCCGGGCCTCCCTTCCTCGTTCCCGCCCGCCCCGCCTTCAGGCCCCTTCGGCCCGCCGGTGCCCCGCCAGCACTGCCAGGAGCGCGCCGAGGTCACCCCGGTGGACGATGACCTCCTCGTCCTCCCCGGGCGGTTCGAAACGGCCGAAGAAGTCGTCGAGCGCTTCGGGCGTGACCACGAGGGCGTTGGCGTCCCCACGTCCGCCGCGCCCGGCCAGCCGCCGCACCAGCTCGTCGCGGCCGACAGGCAGGTGGACGACCAGCGGCAGACCACCCGCGTCACGGGCCGCCCGCCGCCACGCGTCCCGCTCGCGACGGCGCCACAGGCCGTGGTCCAGGACCACGTCGTTCCCGGCCGTGACCTCCTCGACGAACCTCTGCCGGACCGCCTCGACGACGGGCCGCTCACGCGCGAAGTAGGTGTCCTCGGGATAGTCCACGCCGTAACGGCCGTGCAGGCGGTGGACCTCCTCGTCGACGGAGAGACGCGTGAACCCCCGCTCGGCCAGGGCCCGGGCAAGGGTGGTCTTCCCGGAACCGGGCAGACCGGCCAGGAGAACGGCGAGGGGCACGGGGCAGTCCTTACGCCCGGAGCCGTCCGTGGGTGTCGGCACCGTCCCAGCATGCCCAACGACCTGCCCCCTGGCCGATCGCCCTCTACGAGAAGGCCTTCGCACGGCTGCGGGCCGCAGCCGCCCACGGCGGTGACGCCGAGGCCCTCCTGCTGAAGGCCCACGCCCACTGGACAGGAATCGCCGCACAGGAGTGAACGGCCACGTCCTCCCAGGTCAGCCGGGACGTGCGTGCCCATGGGGACATGCTCCGCGAACGTCGCTGAGCCCTGTCGGCGGGTGGGCGACCACGCCTCCTCGCCGCGGTCACGCACTCCGTGCCCCCGTAAACCAATGGAGCGGGACGATGCGCCTTGTTACGGTGAGGGCATGGCTTTCCTTTTCTTCGTCTGAGTCCGGGCACGGCCCCTGCCGCCGTTTCTGCTGCCCGTAGACCCTTCGCATGCCCAGGGAAAGCCCTATGCGCGACCGCGCTCATACCGTCATGTCCACCGCCACCCCCGCCGTGGCGCAGCTGTCCGTCAGGTCCGCCACCAAGTCGTACGGCACCCGGACCATCCTCGACCAGGTCTCCTTCACCGTGCGGCCGGGCGAGAAGGCCGCCGTGATCGGTGAGAACGGCTCCGGAAAGTCCACCTTGCTGCGGCTGCTCGCCACGGTCGAGGAGCCGGACGCCGGGGAGGTCACCGTCCGTTTTCCCGGCGGGACCGGTCATCTCGCCCAGACCCTCGGCCTCGACGCGGGCCGCACCGTGCAGGACGCCGTCGACCTCGCCCTGGCCGAACTGCGCGACATGGAGCGGAGGATCCGTGTCGCGGAGGAGGCCCTCGCCGACGCGTCGGAAGCGGAACTCGCCGCGTACGGGGATCTGTTGATCGCCTATCAGGAACGCGGTGGATACGAGGCGGACGCCCGCGTCGATGCCGCCATGCACGGGCTCGGGCTGGCCCGGATCGGCCGGGAGCGGCTGCTCGGCTCGTTGTCCGGCGGCGAACAGTCGCGGCTCGCGCTCGCCTGCTGCCTGGCCGCCGCCCCCGAACTGCTGCTCCTGGACGAGCCGACGAACCATCTCGACGCGGCGGCCGTGCGCTGGCTGGAGGAACACCTGCGCGCCCACCGCGGCACCGTCGTCGCGGTCACCCACGACCGCGGTTTCCTGGAGCGCATCGCGACCACGATCCTTGAGGTCGACCGGGACGAGCGCACCGTGCGCCGGTACGGGGACGGCTGGGCCGGTTACCGCGCCGCGAAGGCCGCCGCCCGGCACGGGGCGGAGCAGCGGTACGCGGACTGGGTCGAGGAGGTGGCCCGGACGGAGGAGCTGCTGGAGGCCGCCGGCCGGCGGCTGGCCGTCACCGGACGCGACCCGAAGCAGGGTTTCGGCAAGCACCGCCGCTCCAGCGAGGCGAAGCTCGGCGGGCAGGTGCGCTCGGCGCGGGAGCGGCTGGAGCGGCTGCGGCGCGAGCCGGTGGCGAAGCCGCCGGAACCGCTCCGGTTCACGACGCTGCCGCCGTCCGCGGACGCCGGTCCGGTCCAGGAGGTACTCGCCGAACTCGACGGCGTACGGGTCGGGGAACGGCTGAGTCTGGACGGGCTCCTGACGATCGGGCCGGGGGGCCGCCTGCTTGTCATGGGCGGGAACGGGGCGGGCAAGACGACGCTGCTCCGCGTCCTGGCGGGTGAGCTCCGACCGGACGCGGGCACGGTGCGCCGCCCCGCCCGCGTCGGCTATCTCGCCCAGGAGCTGCCCGCCCGCGCGACGCGGCTGCCGCTGCTCGCCGCGTTCGCCGCCGGGCGCCCCGGGCCGCCGGACGAACACGCCGAACAGCTGCTGTCCCTGGGCCTGTTCCGCGAACAGGATCTGCACGTCCCGGTCGCCGCCCTGTCCGTGGGCCAGCAGCGGCGGTTGCAGATCGCGACGCTGGTGACCCGGCCCGCGGACCTCCTCGTCCTCGACGAACCGACCAACCACATCGCACTCGACCTGGTCGAGGACCTCCAGGCAGCGCTCGCGGCGTACCCGGGGGCGGTGGTCGCGGTCTCGCACGACCGGGACTTCCGGGCGTGCTTCGGGGCCGAGCGGCTAGAACTGCGCGCCGGCCACGGGCGCTGCTCCGGCCCGGTCCGGCCCCGGAGGGGGTCCGGCGCTTGACCCTGAGGCCCCGCAGGCCGGTGCTCAGCGGGCGGCGGGGAGGCCGGGGTCCTCGGACGGGTGTGGCTCCGCCCGGAGGCGGGGGTTCTCCGGAGCCGGGCCCGGGGCGCGGGTTCTCCGGAGCCACCAGCCGATGCCCACCGCGAGCGCCGCGCAGCCGTAGGCCGGGGCCGTCGCCGGTCCGGCGAGGTACGCCACCGCGCCCGCGCCGGCGATGGCCAGCCATTCCCACCGGCCGTCGAGGACCACCAGGGCGATGAGCAGGAGCGCGTACCAGGAGTAGCCGGGGGTCAGGACCAGGAATGCCGCCCCCACCGTCACCAGGGCTCCGGACCAGGGCCGTTCGGGGTCCTGGTGCCGCCAGACCGCCACCGCCACGGCCAGCAGCACCAGCGCGGCCGCCGGGAGCGCCCAGGCGTCGGGGAGGAGCAGCCGGAGCAGGGCGTAGCGGCGGCCGGCCGCCGCGTCCTCGTACCCCTCCTCCTGGGCGTAGCCGGTCAGGTAGCCGAGCACGGGTTGCCGGGAGACCAGGACGTAGGGGAGGTACAGCGCGCCCACCGACACGGCCACGGCCGTCAGGGTCGCGAGGGCCGGGCGCGGGCGCCGGATCCCGGACAGGGTGCCCGGCACCAGCAGCAGCGGCAGCAGTTTCGCCGCCACCGCCGCCCCGAGCAGCAGTCCGCCCACGATCCGGTGCCGGGCGACGACGACCACCACGGCGACCGACAGCAGGACGGCCAGCGTGTCGATGTGGGCGTTGTTCACCGCCTCGACGGGGACGGCCGGGCACCACCCCCACCAGGCCGCCCGCCGGGGATCGCCCCGGCGGCGCGACACACCGGTCAGCAGCCCGGTGACGGCCAGGGACAGCAGGGCGCCACCGGCCTGGAGCGCCTTGTGGCGTACCTGGTCGGGGGAGACGGCGTGGACGAGGAGGAACCAGCCCTCGGCGACCGGCGGGTAGATGGTGTGGACCGTGGGCCGGTTGATCCGGGTGCAGCCGCCGTCGGCGAGCGGGGCCAGGTCGTGGTCCTTCGTCGCGCACACCTCCGGCCCGGGAAAGAGCCAGCCGTCCCGGAGCCCTTCGACGGCCCGGTCGGCGGGGGCGTGGTCGTACGGGGAGGTCCCGGCGGCCTGGACCCGGCCGTCCCACGCGTAGCGGTAGGAGTCCGTGCTCGTCCGGGGCTGCGCGACCAGCCCGGTGGCGGTGACGACGATCGCCCCGGCGAGGACGAGCGGGGCGACCGACCGGGCCGGGACGGTACGCAGGGCCACTACCGCCGCCGCGAACAGGGCCCAGGTCCCGGCGTACCCGTACAGGAATCCGGAGCCCGTCGCGCCGCTGTGGAGCAGCGCCACCGAGGCGGCCGCGAGACAGGCGAGCAGGGAGCCGGTGAGGAGGACGGGGCGGGTGCGTGGCATGGGCGCAGCCTGGCAGCGCGCCGCGTCCTCCGGCGCGCGACATGGCGCGGCGTTCGGGTTTCGTAAGGTGTCGGACCGCCCGTGAACACCCCGCTGCGCGTGTCATGGACGTCATGAGAACCCGCATTCCTCCGCCGAGGCCGCCCGTCTTCCGGGGCCGTCTGCACGACGCCCGTACGGCGACCGCCGTCGGCCGCTGGCTCGGCGCGGCCTTCGCCGTCTGCTTCGTCACCGGGCTGATCAGCCACTATCTCCAGCACCCGCCGCACTGGCTCGCCGACACCCTGCCGGCCCGTCCGGTCTGGGGCTACCGGCTCACCCAGGGGCTGCACGTCGCCACCGGCCTCGCGGCGATCGTGCTGCTCCTGGTCAAGCTCTGGACCGTGTACCCGAGGCTGTTCGTCTGGCCGCCGGCCCGTTCCGTACGTCATGCGCTGGAGCGGCTCTCGGTGGCGGTGCTGGTGGCCGCCGCGGTCTTCGAGGTGTTCACCGGTCTGATCAACAACGTCCAGTGGTACCCCTGGCCGTTCGGCTTCATCCAGGCCCACTTCGCCGTCGCCTGGATCGCCTTCGGTTCGGTCCTGCTGCATGTGGCGGTCAAGGCGCCGGAGATCAGGGCGCACTGGTCCCGGCGCTCCGCGGGTACGGTCGCGCTCCCCGCCCGGGACGCCGTCGACCGCCGTTCGCTGCTCCTGGCCACCGGCGGGGCGGTCGGTGTCGTCACCCTGACCACGGTGGGGCAGTCGTTCACCCCGCTCGGGGCCACGGACCTTCTCGCGCCCCGGAGCCCCGACCACGGGCCGCAGGGGCTGCCGGTCAACCGGAGCGCGGCCGCCGCGGGCATCACGGCCCGCAGCGTGGCGGGGTGGCGGCTGGAGGTCGAGGGGCCCCGCCCTTACACGCTGACCCTGGACGAACTCCGCGCCCTGGCCCGGACGTCGGCGCGGCTGCCCATCGCCTGTGTCGAGGGGTGGAGCATGGACGCCCGGTGGGAGGGCGTGCGGGTACGCGATCTGGTCGAGCGGGCCGGCGGGCATCCCGGGCGGGCCGCCGCCCGGGTCGTCTCGCTGGAGGCGCACGGCAACTACCGGGTGATGCACATGGGCGCGGAGTACCTCGCCGACCCGCTCACCCTCCTCGCGCTGACCCTCAACGGGGAGCCGCTCTCGCTGGACCACGGCTACCCGGCGCGGATCATCGCCCCGAACCGGCCCGGCGTGCTGCAGACCAAGTGGGTCCACCGGCTGGAGGTGCTGTGACCACCGCGACCGTGCTGCGTTACGTGACCGGGGGGATCGGCGTGGCGTCGATCGGGCTGGGGGTGGGGCTGCTGGCGACCGGTTCGGCTCCGCTCGGGGTCCTCGCCTGGCTGGCCGGTGCCGTGGTCCTGCACGACGGCATCATCGCCCCGCTGGTGCTGGCCTGCGGGCTGCTGATCGCGGGGTGGCGGCAGCGCGGCCTGTGGCGCGGTGCCTTCGTGGTGGCCGGCTGCGTGACCCTGGTGACGCTCCCGGCGCTCCTGCGCCCCGGCCGGCCGCTCACCTCGTCGGCGCTGCCCCTGCCGTACGGGCGGAACCTCCTGCTCGTCGTCGCGGCCGTGGCCGCCGTGGCGGGAGCCGTCGCGTTCGTACGGCGGCGGAGGGCCCGGTCGCGACGGCCGGGGCCGGGCCCGCTCCGGGGGAAGACGCAGGTCCGCCCGAAGCCGGCGAAGTGACGTCGGGCGGCTCCGGGCGGGCCACCCGTCCTCACCCCGTACGGCGGCCCCGGACTCACGCGGGGTGCGGTCGCTGACGGACGGGGTGGCCGGTGCCCGGTGGCGGCGTGGGCGCCAGGGCCAGGAAGGGCCGCCCGTCCACCTGCCACTTCTCGGACACCCGCCAGCCCGTTCCGACCGCGGCGGCGGCCAGGGCCCGGGGGCCCACCCGGGCCCAGGCGAAGGGGGTTCCCCGCCCGCCCCGGCCGTCGTCGACCGAGACCTCGCACCGTTCGTCGACGTCCACCGGCGCGCATTCGGCGATGACGCGCCCGGTACGCGCCACGATCCGGCGCAGCCGCCGCAGCAGCGCCGCCGGATCGCCGCCGATGCCCACGTTCCCGTCGATCACCAGCGCCGTGCCCCAACGGCCCTCCGCCGGAAGGGGGTCGAAGACCGAGCGGCACAGCGCGGGGCCGCCCGACCGCTCGGTGCGCGACACGGCGGTGGGGCTGATGTCGATCCCGAGGGCACGCCGTCCCTCGGCGGCGAGAGCGCCGACGAGCCGGCCGGGGCCGCAGCCGATGTCCAGCACGGCGCCCCGGCAGCGCTCCAGCACGGACCGGTCCGCCGCGTCCGGCGCCGCGCACCAGCGTTCGACGTCCAGGGGCAGCAGCCAGCCGTCGCTGCGGCGCAGGAACAACGGGCCCCGGCCGGTCCGCAGGGCGTCGGTGTACGGGTCGGAGAGCCAGGTCGCCGCCGTCATCCGGCCGCTCCGGGGACGGACACTCCGGGAACGGCCGCTCCGGGACGGGGCCTTCCGGCAACGACGGCCGCTCCGGTGGCGGCCACCTGCGCCGCCATCCGAACTGCCGTCAGTTCCGCGTGCACGGAGGCGAACCGCGTTCCCCGGGCCAGGGCCGCCACGTGCCCGGCGTCCTCGGCGGTGTCGACGTCGCGCAGGACGGGCAGTTCACCGACGCGCAGGCCCGCCGCGCGCAGCCTCGCGTACTGCGCCGCCCCGGTGTCCGGTGTGGACATCGGGACGCCGAGCACCAGGGCCGGGTCCGGGGCACGGAGGCCGAGCGCCCAGAACCCCCCGTCGGCGGCGGGCCCGAACCAGGCGTCGTGCTCCTCCCCCTGCCGCAGGGCCGGTTCGAGGAGGCCGGGGGTCACCTGGGGCGTGTCCATCCCGATCAGCAGCGCGGGACCGGTGCAGGCGGCGAACGCCGCGGCGATCCGTGCGTCCAGCCCGCCCCCGGCCTGGGCGGTCACTTCGAAGCCCGGCGGCAGCCAGGGGCCCGGACGGCCGGCCAGGACGAGGACGCGGCGGCGGGCCGGGACGCGCGCCACCACGTCGAGAGTGTCGGCGAGCGCCGCCTCGGCCAGCCGGGCCGCCTCCGCCGGGGTGAAGGGCGGGGTGAGCCGGGTCTTCACCCGGCCCGGCACCGGCTCCTTCGCGATGACGAGGACGGTGGTCACGGCCGTACCCCGGGTGCGGCCGCCGCGGCGCCCGCACCGGGTGCCGGGCGCACCGGCTCGTCGAGCACCCGGCGCATGTCCCGTACGGCCTGCCAGGTGCCCTTCCACGTCCCGGTCACCTTGGAGCGGCCCGCGCGGGGCAGGTACGGCACATCGCTCTCGCGGACCCGCCAGCCGGAATCGGCGGCCCGGACGACCATCTGCAGGGGGTAGCCGCTGCGCCGGTCCGTCAGGTCCAGGCCGAGGAGCGCCTCCCGCCGCGCGGCCCGCATCGGCCCCAGGTCGCGCAGGCGCAGACCGGTGCGGCGGTGCACGAGCACGGAGAGCGCGAGGTTGGCCGCGCGGGCGTGGACCGGCCAGGCCCCGCGCCCCGAGGGACGGCGGCGCCCCAGCACCAGGTCCGCGGCGCCGCCGGCCACCTGGGCGACGAGACCGGGCAGCAGGCCGGGGTCGAGGGAGGCGTCGCAGTCGCAGAAGCAGACGAACTCGGCGTCCGAGGCGAGCAGTCCGGCGTGACAGGCGGCGCCGAACCCGCGTCTGGGCTCGGGGACGACGGTGGCGCCGTACGCGGCCGCCACCTCGGCCGACCCGTCGGTGGACCCGTTGTCGACGACGACGGCCCGCCACCCGGGCGGAATCCGCGTCAGGACCCAGGGCAGGGCCTCGGACTCGTCGAGACAGGGGAGAACGACATCTACGGTCATGGTTGTCACAGCCCTCACCGTAGGAAGCGGGAAAGGCGCCGGGGGCGAAGAACTCCTTACGAAACGCGGACACCGGCCGCACCCACCCGTTCGGCCGGGCCGGGGTGTTCGCGCGGGTGCCATGCTGAGGGCCATGAACGAGTCCAGCACTCCGGACGCCGCCGCGCGGATCCTCGTCGTGGACGACGACCCGACCGTGGCGGAGGTCGTGACGCGCTACCTGGAGCGGGCGGGGCGCACCGTGGAGCACGCGGCCGACGGCGACGAGGCGCTGCTCCGGGCCGCGGCGAACCGGCCGGACCTGGTCCTGCTGGACCTCATGCTGCCGGGCCCCGACGGGCTGGAGGTCTGCCGCAGGCTGCGGGAGACCGGCCCCGTACCGGTGATCATGCTGACCGCGCGGGGCGAGGAGGAGGACCGGATCCTCGGTCTCGAATCGGGGGCGGACGACTACGTCACCAAGCCGTTCAGCCCGCGCGAGCTGGTCCTGCGCGTCGATTCCGTACTGCGCCGGGCCCGGACCCCCGCACCCGCACCCGCCGCCCGTCCCGTCCTGCGGGCCGGCGGGCTCACGGCCGACCCCCGCACCCGCAGGGCGACCCTGTCGGGCCGGGAACTCGCCCTCACGCTGCGCGAGTTCGACCTCCTCGCCCACTTCCTGGAGCACCCCGGCACGGCACACACCCGGGAGAGTCTGATGCGGCGGGTATGGGGCTGGGAGTTCGGCGACCTGTCCACGGTCACCGTCCACGTACGGCGGCTGCGGGCCAAGATCGAGCGCGATCCCGCCCGGCCCGTGCTGATCCGGACGGTATGGGGTGTGGGCTACCGCTTCGAGCCGGCCCAGGAGCCGGCTCCGTGAAGGACGTCCTGCTCATCGCCGTGTTCGCGCTGGCCGGTGCCGGATGCGCCGGGCTCGCCGGGGCCGTCGTCCTCCGTCTCGTGCGCCACCGCTCCGTCGCCGTCTCGCTCGCCGTCGTCGCCGCCGTCGCGGTGACGGCGATGCTCGCGGGCACGCTCGCCGTCGCGCGGGCCATGTTCCTGTCCGAGCACGATCTGTGGGTGGTGACCGTGGTCGCGGCCATGGCCGCGCTCGTCTCGCTCGGTACGGCGCTCGTCCTGGGGAGGCGGGTCGTGGCGCACAGCCGGGCGCTCGCCCTCGCGGCACGGGACTTCGGCGAGGGCGGCAGCTTCCTGGCCCCCGGCGGGACCACCACCGCCGAACTCGCCGCGCTCACCGAGGAACTCGCGTCCACCAGCGCCCGGCTCCAGGCGTCGCGACGGCGCGAGAAGACCCTGGAGGCGTCCCGGCGCGAGCTCGTGGCCTGGATCTCGCACGATCTGCGGACCCCCTTGGCGGGGCTGCGGGCGATGGCCGAGGCCCTGGAGGACGGTGTCGCCGCCGAACCCGCCCGCTACCACCGCCAGATCCGTACCGAGGTCGAACGGCTCACCGTCATGGTCACCGACCTCTTCGAGCTCTCCCGCATCCACGCCGGCGCGCTCACGCTCAACCCCAGCCGCGTCTCCGTGTACGACCTGGTCGGCGACGCCCTGAGCGGGGCCGATCCGCTGGCCCGCGAGCGCGGTGTCCGGCTGGCGGGGGCGGACGTCGAGGCGGTCCCCGTGGAGGTGGACGGCAAGGAGATGACCCGGGTACTGGCCAATCTCCTCGTCAACGCGATCCGGCACACCCCCGTCGACGGCACCGTGGTGATCGCCGCGCGGCGGGTCGGCGGCTCCGTCGTCCTGTCCGTCACGGACGGCTGCGGCGGGATTCCGGACGCGGACCTTCCCCGGGTGTTCGACACCGGGTGGCGCGGTGTCGAGGCCCGTACCCCGCCCGCCGGCGCGGGGCTCGGTCTGGCCATCGTCCGGGGGATCGTGGAGGCGCACGCGGGCCGGGCGGAGGTCCGCAACGTGCCGGGCGGCTGCCGGTTCGAACTGACCCTGCCCGCCGCCGCCCACTGACCGCCGCCCCGTAGGCCGCTGGGCCGCCCGGCCCGCCCGGCCGCTCAGCCGACCGCCCGGTCCGCCGCCGGGGCGCGCTGCTCCGCGAGGGCGAACGCGGCCACCCCGTCGGCGAACCCGACCCGGGGCGACCAGCCCAGCTCGTGGCGGGCCCGGGAGGAGTCCGCCGTGATGTGCCGGACGTCCCCGAGCCGGAACTCCCCGGTCACCACGGGCTCCGGGCCGCCGTGCGCGCGGGCCAGCGCCGACGCCATCTCACCCACCGTACGGGGCTCGCCGCTGCCGATGTTGTACGGCGTCAGCACACCGCCGGGCAGGGCGGCCGTGGCTTCCAGGGCGCGCAGATTCGCCCCGGCCACATCGCCGACGTGCACGAAGTCCCTTCGCTGGCGGCCGTCCTCGAAGACCCGCGGGGCCTCGCCCCGGGCGAGCGAGGAGCGGAAGAACGAGGCGACCCCCGCGTACGGAGTGTCCCTGGGCATGCCGGGCCCGTACACGTTGTGGTAGCGCAGGGTCACGGCGGTCCCGTCCACGGCCCGGGCCCAGGCCGAGGCCAGGTGCTCCTGGGCGAGCTTGGTGGCCGCGTACACGTTCCGGGGATCGGCCGGGGCGTCCTCGCCCACCAGCCCGGCGTCGAGCTCCGCGCCGCAGGACGGGCAGTGCGGCTCGAACCGCCCGTCCGCGAGGTCGTCGGCGGCGCGGGGCGCGGGCCGGACCGCGCCGTGCCGGTGGCAGACGTACCGGCCCTCCCCGTAGACGACCATCGAGCCGGCCAGCGTCAGCCGCCGTACGCCCCGCTCCGCCATCGCGGCGAGCAGCACCGCGGTGCCGAGGTCGTTGCAGCTCGTGTACGCGGGCGCGTCGGCGAAGTCCTTGCCGAGGCCGACCATGGCGGCCTGGTGGCAGACCGCGTCGACCCCGGCCAGCGCCGCCCGGACGCGTTCGGGGTCCCGGACGTCCGCGTGGATCAGCTCGGCGGCGGGCAGCACGGGGGCGCCACCGTGCACGCCGGGCAGCAGCGCGTCGAGGACGACCGGCTCGTGGCCGGCCTCCGTCAGCGCGGCGACGATCTGTGAGCCGATGAACCCGGCTCCTCCTGTGACGAGAACTCGCATGGCGACGACGCTACGGACCGGGTCCGCGTCCGCGCGGCCCCCGCGCCGATCCGTAAGACTCTCGTCAGCCCGACGGTCGCGCTCCGGACGGTGCGCGGCGGAACGGGGCGGCGCTCGTCCTACCGGGCGCCCGTCGGCCTGCGGACGGTTGCGAACGGCAGAGACAACCGACCGACACCTCCTCCGGGCATCCGGACCCGGCGCCGCCGCCCGGGCCCGCCGCGCCGTCGACCGCCTCCTCGCACCGCGCGCCTGACCGGCCCGCACCGCCGTCGGCGCCGCGCGCCCCGGGACCGGTCCGGCCCCGTTCCGACCTTCCGCGCCGACCACGCCCCAAAGCGACCAACATCGTTTACTTTAAGATCACTTGGCATCGCATACCGTGCGATCCCTCTTCGCCAGGAGATTGAACATGTCTGTTCCGGAAGGCGCCTACGCCGTCGAGTACACGTTCACGGCCTACGACGACGGCGTCGAGATAGGTGCCACCGTCAAGTTCCCGCTCAGCTCGTCCCCCACCCAGCAGCCGCACGAGGACGCCGCGGCACGGGCCGCCGCCGAGGCGTACCGGGCCACGATCGCCGCTGCCTATCCGGCCGTCGCGGTGCACGCGGACCGCGTCTACCTGTGCCGCCGCGCCGGCGACGCCTGGCCCACGGCCTCCGCCTGACCGTCGCCCCCCCAGGGAACCGGAGCGGATCGGAGCGGCAACTCCACGGCGCGGAGCAGCGATTCGCGCTCGTTTCGCCCGACACGGCCGTGTCGGCGCGGTGTTTGCGCGCTTCCGGGGGACCATATGGAGTCGGCCGATTCCGGTCCCCCGTCGCTTCGCTCCTCCTGGTATACGCGAGCAATCAAACGGGGCTGCGTACACGAGGGGAGACAGCTATGGCGACCGAGGGTTTCACCACATGTCTGTGGTTCGACGGGCAGGCCGAGGAGGCCGCGGAGTACTACGTGTCCGTCTTCCGGAACTCCCGTGTCGGCAGGGTCGCCCGATACAACGAGGCCGGACCGGGGCCCGCCGGTTCGGTGATGACGGTGGAGTTCGAGATCAACGGCCAGCGGTTCGTCGGGGTGAACGGCGGACCGGCGTTCACCTTCGACGAGGCCATCTCGTTCCGGATCGACTGCGCGGACCAGGCCGAGGTGGACCACTACTGGGCCGGCCTCACCGACGGCGGCGAGGAAGGCCCCTGCGGCTGGCTGAAGGACCGGTACGGGATCTCCTGGCAGGTCGTGCCCGACGGGCTGATCGAGCTGGTGAGCGACCCGGACGGGGAGAGGGCCGCCCGGGTCACCCGGGCGATGATGACGATGAAGAAGCTCGACATCGCCGCGCTGCGGCAGGCGCACGGCGCCGGCCGGCAGGGCGCTTCCTGACGACCGGGCCGCCGGGACACCCCCTGACGGCCCGTGCCGCACGCGTCCCGTCACGGGCGGGCCGCGCCGTCCGGGCGGCGCGGCGCGAGGAAGGCCCCCGCGAGAAGTGCCCCGGCGAGCACCAGCGCCGCGTTGACCAGGATCGCGACCGCGACCCCGGACAGGACGGCCTCGGGTCCGGCGCCGCCGAGGGCGGACATCCGGGCGGTGGCGATCGCGCTCATGACCGGGATGCCCATGGTGATGCCGACCTGCTGGGTCATGGTGGCGAGCCCGGTGGCCAGGCCCTGTTCCTCGTCGGGGAGCCCCGAGGTCGCGGTGACCATGAAGCCGACGATCATCAGCATGTTGCCGATGCCGCCGACGAACGTGGCCACCAGCAACAGCGCGATCCAGCCACCCGTGCTGCCCAGCGCGACCAGGGAGAGGGTCGCCACCGCCTGGACGATCCCGCCGCCGACGATGGTGGCCCGGCTCCCGAACCGGCCGACGGCCCGCCCGCCGAACGCCCCGCCGAGCACCGTGCCGACGCCGAGGACACCGAAGGCGAGCCCGGTCGCGAGCGGCGAGTAGCCGAGGACCTCCTGGAGATAGAGGGTGAGCAGGAAGACCAGCGAGGTCTCGGTGACGAACGCGATCAGACCCGCCGCGTTGCCCCAGACGACGCTGCGCCGCCGCAGGACGCGTACGGGGACGAGCGGCGCCGTGGCCCTCGCCTCGACGAACCGGAAGGCGACGAGGAGCGCGGCCCCGGCGAGCAGGGCGGCCAGGGTGACGGGCCCGGTCCAGCCGGACTCGCCGGCCCGGGTCAGACCGTAGACGAGCAGCAGCAGTCCGCCGGTGACGGTCACCGCGCCGGGAACGTCGAGCCGGGGCCGCCGGGCGGGCCGGGCGTCGGTGACGACGGACGGGGCGAGGGCGACGACCAGGGCGGCGACCGGCACGTTGACGAAGAACGCCCAGCGCCAGGAGAGCAGGTCGGTGAGCAGCCCGCCGAGGACGGCCCCGGCCGTGAAGCCCGCCGACATCAGCGCGCCGTTGAGGCCCAGGGCGCGTTCGCGCAGCGGCCCCTCCTTGAAGGCGGTGGTCAGCAGCGCCAGCCCGGCGGGTGTGACGGCCGCCGTGGCGAGCCCCTGGAGCACCCGGGCCGCGAGCAGCACACCGGGCGAGGTGGCGAGCCCGCCGAGAACGGACGAGAGGCCGAGGACGGCCATACCGGCGAGGAACATCCGCTTCCGGCCGACCAGATCGGCGATCCGGCCGAACAGCAGGGTGAACCCGGCGGCGGCAAGCGCGAAGGCGGTGGCGATCCACTGGAGCCGGGAGAGGGGGAAGCCGAGCCCCTGGCCGACGGCCGGCAGCGCGACGTTCAGGATCGAGAAGTCCACGGCGATCATGAACTGCGCGCCGAGGAGAAGTGTGAGGACGAGCTTCTGCCGCCCGGTCATCCGGACGGCGGGAGCGGCGGGGACGCGATCCCCGGAGGGGGTGGGGTCGGTCGCGGCCGACGGGGCGGGGCTGGGCGCGGACATGGCAGGCCTTCCTCAGCGACGAATCTCTAACGGGACTACGGTTCCGTTAAGATGGGCGTCACCGTAGCAGAGGGAGAGGCGCTAATGGAACTGGAGACCCGTTATGACTTCTGAGGGTGCGGGCCGGGAGGCGGTGGAACCCGGCAGCGTGCGCCCCGGGGGCCGCACCGCCCGGGTGCGTGAAGCGGTGCTGCGGGCGGCGGGCGACGCCCTGGCCGAGCACGGCTTCGGCCGGCTGGACCTCGCCGACGTCGCGCGCCGGGCGGGGGTGGGGAAGACCACCGTCTACCGGCGCTGGTCCACTCCGACCGGGCTGATGGCGGACCTGCTGGACGACATGGCCGAGCAGTCCTCGCCCCGTACGGCCACGGGCTCGCTCACCGAGGACCTCCGGGCCAACGCCCGGCTGGTGGTGGACACCCTCACCGACCCGCGGCAGGGCGCGCTCTTCCGGGCCGTGATCGCCGCGGCCCTCTGCGACCCGCACACGGCGAAGGCGCTGCACCGCTTCTACGCGATCCGGGTCGAGGAGTGGTCCGGCTGCGTCACCGAGGCCGTCGAACGCGGCGAGCTGCCCGCCGGCACGGACCCCGGCGAGGTGGTCCGCGCCGTGTCGGCACCGCTCTACTACCGGCTGCTGACCAGCGGGGACGCGCTCGACACGGCGGCGGCGGACCGGGCCGCCGGGGCCGCCGAGGCCGCGGCGCGGTCGGGGGCGTACGTCGTCTGAGCGGCCGCGCCCGCCCGCGGGAAGCGGGCGGGCGCGGGACGGCTCAGGGCCGGGGCGGGCTCAGGGCCGGGGCGGCCCGTCCGGTGCCAGCAGGTGCCGGTAGCTGTCCGGGTGCTGCCGCAGGAAGGCGGCCAGGCCCGTCGCCGGGCGGCCGGTGAGCCGGGGAACGGCGTCCGAGACCGCGGCCATTTCGCCGGTGGCGATGGCCTCGTACGAGGTGACCCAGCCGGCCACCTCCCACGCCTCGGCCCCGTAGTGCGCCCGTGAGGCGTACGCCTCCTCGCGGGTCTCCGGTACGTAGGTGACGGTCCGGCCGGTGACCCGGCTCAGCTCCTCCGCCGCCTCGGCGAGGGTGAACGCCTCCGGGCCGGTGAGGTCGTAGCTCCGCCCGTCGTGCCGGGTGTCTGGGCCCTCGGCGCCCGGTGCGGCACCGGCCAGCAGGACGGTGGTGGCGGCGTCGGCGATGTCGTCGTGGGCCACCGCCGCCACCCGCCCGTCGCCCGCCGGTCCGCGCAGCACCCCGTCGGCGCCGGTCATGGCCGGGATGCCCGCGAGGTACAGGCTGTCGCGGAGGAAGGTGTGGCGGACGTCGGCGGCCCGGATGTGCGCCTCGGTGTGCCAGTGGTCCCGGGCGAAGGTGAACGTGGCGTCCGGCGCCGCGCCCAGGAAGGAGACGTACACGATGCGTTCGACGCCGACGGCCACCGCCGCGTCCACCGCGGTCGTGTGCTCCCGCACCCGGTGCGGGCTCTCGTGCGCCGAGACCAGGAACAGGGTGTGCGCCCCGGCCAGGGCGCGGCGCATCGCCTCCCCGTCGCCGTACGGGGCGGGCGGGGCGGCCACCGCTCCGGGCAGTCCGGGCAGCCGGGACGGATCGCGGCCGAGCAGCCGTACGGGCACCGCGGCCCGGACCAGCCGCCGGGCGACCCGGCCGCCGACGGCACCGCCCGCGCCGGTGACGGCGATGATCGGGGCGCCCGGGTCCGGCGTGCTCGTGGCGGACGGGTCGCTCATGCGGGACCGCCCTCCTTCCCGGGCGAGTTCCACGGCCAGGGGCGCACCTCGACGACCGCGTCCACCGGGACGGGACCGTAGATGTGCGGGAACTCCTCGCCACCGGGCACGGCGGGCTCGTACCGGACGGGCACCGTGAGCCGGTCGGGGTCGATGACGAGGACGACGAGTTCCTGGTCGTGGGCGCCGGCCCCGCTCCCGGCGCCGTAGAGCAGTTCGGCGACACCGTCGAGCTGGTGCGGCAGCGAGCAGTGGATGAAGCCCTCTTCGTGCAGGGTGCGGCCGCGGGTGGACATCTCGAACGTCCCGATCCCGCGGGCCGCCTCCCACAGCGGGCCTTCGGTGAGGTGCAGCAGCAGTTCGGCCATGGGCCAAAACTACGGGCTGCGCCGTGTTCCCCGGTGGATCAGCGCGCGCCCCGGGCCCGCGCCCGGGGCGCCGCGCGCCGGTGTCAGGCGCCCGCGAGGAGCCGGGCCTCCACCTCCGGGTCCAGGCCGACGGCCGGCCGGTCCGGCCGCTGCGGGGCCCGTCCGCCCAGCTCCTCCAGCCACGTCCAGGTGTCGGCGACCGTCTCCTCGACCGGGCGGCAGCGCAGCCCGGCCGCGTGCGCCCGCTCGACGTCGCCGCGGTGGAGCGTGTCGTACAGCTCGCCCGGCGGCAGCCAGACCGGCAGGTCGCTCCACGGCTCCACGCCCGCCGCGAGGATCGCCTCCTCGGGAATCCAGCGCAGCTCGGCGCCGGAGCCGGTGACGTGCGCGCAGGCGTCCAGCAGCCGCCCCATGGTGGTGTGGCCGGGGCGGCTGACCAGGTTGTACGGGCCGTGCAGCCCGGCGCGGGCCGCGTCCAGCAGCCAGCGCGCGAGGTCGCGGGCGTCGATGTACTGGAGCGCCAGATCCGGTCTGCCGGGGGCCAGTACGGGCCCGCCCCGGGCGATCCGCCCCAGCCACCAGGGCAGTCGGCCGATGTTCTCCCCGGGGCCGAGGATCAGCCCGGCGCGGGCGAGCAGCGCCCGGTCGCCGAAGGCGTCGAGCGCCGCCAGCTCACCGCCGCGCTTGGCCTGCGCGTACGGGACGTCCCCGTCCGCGTCCGGCGAGGCGCCGGCGACCAGCGGGCCGTCCTCGGGCAGCCCGGCCGGGGCCGGGTACGCGTACACGGAGCGGCTCGACACGTACGTGTACCGCCCGGCCCGGCCGGTGAGCAGCCGGGCGGCGTCCCGGACGGCCGAGGGGGCGCCGCTCCAGGTGTCGACGACCAGCTCCCAGCCGGGCCCGTCGGCGGTGCCCCGGGCCAGCGCGGCGAGGCCGTCCCGTGCGGTGCGGTCGCCGAGGAGCTCCGCCACGCCGGGCGGGGCGGCGTGCCGGCCCCGGTGGAACACCGTGACGTCCCAGCCGCGCGCCGACGCCTCCTCGGCCACCGCGCGCCCCACGAACTCCGTACCGCCCAGGATCAGTAGCCTCATGATCCGACTCTGCCCGGCCGGAGCCGTTCCGGTAACCGGTCCTCGCTCCTGGCGGAATCGGCACGCCGACGGCGAAACCGGGAACTCCCCGGTCACGGGGTGCGGGCGAGCGGGCTGCGGTTGCGCAGCAGCCACTGGTGGTACCCGGAGGCGCGCGAGGCGGCCTCCCGGTAGGCCGCCTCCAGCTCCGCGTAGACCGGGTCCATGTCGGCGCCCGGCCGGGAGAGCAGCAGCAGCCGTACGGCGAGGGGGTCGTCGCGCAGCGGGCGGATCGCCATGTCGTCGCGCGGCCCGGAGGTCGGCTGGCAGGGGGCGACCGCCTCGCCGAGCACGATGAGCGAGGCGGCGGTGAGGTAGTCCCCGTGCAGGACGGTCGGGGCGAGGCCGGCCGCGTCGAAGACCCGCCGCAGCCCGTCCCACTCGCCGTCCACGGTGGGGTCGACCATCCACCGGTCGGCGGCCAGGTCGACGAGGTCGACCACCGGGCGGGCGGCGGCGGGGTGGTCCCTGGCCATGGAGATGAACTGCGGCTCGCGGTCCAGGAGTACGCGCTGCTCCAGACCGTCCGGTACGGCCAGCGGGCACCCCTCGACCTCGTGCACGAAGGCGACGTCCAGCGCGCCGGTGGCGACGTCGCGGAGCAGGGAGCGGGCCGACACGTCGACCCGCAGCGAGATGTCGGTGCCGGGCAGCCGGAGCCGGAGCCTGCGCAGCCAGCCGCCGATGACCCGGCTCGCGGTGCAGCCGATGCGCAGTCGGGGGCCGGTGGCGCGGACCGCGTCGGCCTCCGCCCTGGCGTCGCTGACCAGGGCCGTCATGCCGTCGACCAGGGGGCGGGCGCGGCTGAGGACGGCGCGGCCGAGCTGGGTCGGGCGGCAGCCGGTCCGTTCGCGCCAGAACAGCTCGGCGCCCAGGGCGTTCTCGATCCGGCGCAGCTGGGTGGTCAGGGCGGGCTGGCTGACGCCCAGGCGGCGGGCGGCTCGGTGCAGGCTGCCCGCGTCCGCGATGGCGCACAGCGCCCTGAGGTGCCTCACCTCAAGCTCCATACGAGCGAGCGTAGGGCGGCGGGAGACGGTCGCACCAGACTCCCCAATCACCTCAAAGCCCTTTAATTCACCGGGAGTTGACGGAGTCTTCGACGACCGTACGGGGATCGGTGATAGTGCGGCGCTATCGCCGGTTGACATCATCCGCCGCGGCTTCCGCTCCCCGACACTCACTGCGTACCGCCCCCGTCCGGTTCCGATCATCGGACGGGTCCATCGGACCGGTAACGGCAGGAGACCCCCCATGAAGCACCCCAGGACCGTCATCTCGGCCTTGGTCGGCCTCGGCTTCGGCCTCGCGGCCGCGCTGGGCACCGCACCCGCGATCGCCGCCTCCCCGGCCCCCGCCGGCCAGGCGGCCCAGAACGCCGCGGGCTACGCCGCGTATGCCGGTTCGGCGGAGAACGCCGCCGGGAACAAGGCGTTCTTCGAGGCGGTCGCCAAGTCCGTCGCGAAGAAGCGGGCGGCCAACCCCGGCCTCAAGTCCGTCACCATCGTCTACAGCGCCACCAACGCGCCGAGCTTCCGCAGCCAGATAGCCAGCAGCGCGCAGATCTGGAACAGCTCGGTCTCCAACGTCCGGCTCCAGGAGGGGTCGAACGCCGACTTCGCCTACTACGAGGGCAACGACTCCCGCGGTTCGTACGCGAGCACCGACGGGCACGGCAACGGCTACGTCTTCCTGGACTACGCGCAGAACCAGCAGTACAGCTCGGTGCGGGTCACCGCCCACGAGACCGGGCACGTGCTCGGCCTGCCGGACCACTACTCCGGGCCGTGCAGCGAGCTGATGTCCGGCGGCGGCCCCGGCACGTCCTGCACCAACCCGTACCCGAACGCGTCCGAGGTCAGCCAGGTCAACTACCTGTGGCAGTACGGCTTCGCGGCCTCCCTCGTGAAGAACGCCTCCTGACGGTCGCACCCGTCACGTACGCGGCACGCCCCGGGGCCCCACCCCGCGGCGTGCCGCGCCGGACGTCTCAGCCGGCGCGCAGCGCGCCGCGCACCAGCTCCAGCAGCTCCTCCTCGGTCATGCCCAGCTCGCGCGCGTCGGCGGCCACTTCCCGTACGCGTTCCAGCAGCCTGGCCCGGTGCGGCGGGACGCCTCCGGTGACGACCGCGCCGCGGCCCCGGCGCAGTTCGATGAGCCCTTCCTCGCGCAGCTGCTGGTAGCCGCGGAGCACGGTGTGGACGTTGACGCCGAGGGAGTCCGCGAGCGCCCGGGCCGCGGGCAGCCGTTCACCGGGCGCCACCTCGCCCCGGGCGACCGAGCGGCGCACACATGCCGCGATCTGGTCGCCGAGCGGCACGGTGGAGGTGGGATCGACACGGAACAGCATGCTCAGTGTCCCGCCCGGCGTCGGTCGACCAGGGTGTTGAGGAGCGCGGCGCCGGTCTTCGAGTCGTCGACGGTCACCGCGAACTTCCGGCCGTCCACCAGCGTCGCCACGATCCCCTCGCCGGAGCGGAGCACCACACCGGTGCCACCGGGCCGGACGCGGTAGCCCCAGCCGCCGAACTCGGCGAGAGGGCTGATGTCGCGACTGCACGCGGACTCTATCCGGTCGAGCGACACCCTGACGCGCGGCCAGGGCAGCGTCCCGGAGACGGTGATGCCGCGCCGGTCCACCATCACGTGGGCCCGGGCGAACCCGCCCAGCACCACGCCGACGACCAGCAGCGGCAGCCCGGCCTCCCACCGCCACAGCGGCGTCAGCACCAGCCCCGCGGCGAGCAGCACCAGGACCGCCGCCGGAGCCCACCGGCTCCCGGCACCGCGGGTCCACCCGGCGACCTCCCCGTCCGCCAGCGCGATCCGCGCACCCCCGTCGGCCCGCCCGGCACCGCTCCCGGCCGGCGGTTCCGGCGCGGGGAAGAGCGCGGCGAGCGCCCATCCGAGCCCGCCCGTGAGCGCGGCGACCCCCAGGGCCGCGGCGAAGTGCCACATCGGGAGCGAGACTCCCGGCACCTCCCCCCGGGGACCCACGGTCGCGTCCACGTTGACGAGCAGCGCGGCGGCCAGCAGCCAGCCGAGGAAACCGGCGAAGGCGAAGCCGCTGGAGACGAGCCACCGGTGGGCCCGCCCCCGCAGCTGCCAACGGGCCGCCATGAGCAGCCACGACCCGCCGACCACGACGAGCGTCAGCGTGCAGATCAGCACGTACCAGTCCCGCCCCATGTACTGGTCCGCCCGGCCGCCGCCCGTGAAGTGGCTGGCGACGCGCTCCGGGAGCCGGTCGCGGAACACGAGAAAGAGCACCAGGTCGACAGCGAGGGCGAGCACGAACGGCAGGACCGCGAAGAGGGCCCCACCCAGGTTCTTCCGATTCATCAAAACCTCCCTTGTTCGCATGTTAGTAGAACAATGAGGGGCTGACAAACCCGCCCCGCACCGGAACTGCGCCGGTACGGGGCGGGATGCGATGCGGGAGAAGGGGACGGTGGCCGCGCGCCGGGTTCTCAGGCGTGTTCGAGCGGGAACGCGCCCCGATGGCCGGTGCCCGCCCCGGAGTCCGGGCGGGGCTCGTACTCGCGGCAGCTCCAGATCTCCTGGACGAACCCGGTGCGCCGATCCCACAGGTCCCGTACGTCACCCTCGCCCGCCGCTCCCCGGTAGGCGTCCTTGGCGCCCCGGAAGCAGGCGAGGCCGCCGGAGAGGCCGCGGACCGCCTCCGGGGCCGGGAGGTAGTCCGAGAAGGCGCAGGCGATACAGGTCCGCAGCCGCACCCCGGGCGGCAGCGCACGCTGGATCGTGGCGAGCGCGGAGGCGAAGTCGCTCTCGGCGCGGCGGGACGCGTAGGCGGCCCCGCCGAACTGCAGCTCCAGGCTGAGGTGCGAATCGGGCCTGCGCAGCGACAACAGGCAGCTGAGCGTGGCCTGGTGGACCACCCCGTCCCAGCCGACCGGGAACGGCAGGTCCCACTCCAGCACGCAGTCGCTCAGCGCGCCGTCCACCAGGACGAACCGGTCGTCGGCCGGTGGCGTGCCGACGACGGGGGTGAGGCCGTCGAAGCTGGGGCCCTCGAAGTCGGTGCCCCGTGTCCGGAGGCGTAGTTGCTGTCCGTCGGTGGTGAGGACGACGGCGTCGGAACCCTGCCGGTCCCGGTACCACCCGGCCCATGACTCGTCTGTCATGGGCACGGACTGTAGCCCGTGCCCATGACAGTCGCCCGGTCACCCTCCGCTTCCCACCGGCAGCGGGTCACCGGTGGTGGCCGGTGCGCCCGCCGGGCCTTCGGCGGAAGGTGCGAGGAAGGGGGTGTCAGTGCGTCCGGCGGGTGACGAACTCCGCCAGGGTCAGGAGATCCCCCGCCCCGGCCAGGTCGTCCACCGCGCGGGACAGGTGATGGACCGCCCGGGACATCCGGTCCGCCGCCCCGGCCTGCGCCCAGTCCCGCCCGCCGGCCCGCTCCACCGCGTCGGCGGCACGGCCCACCTCCTCGGGGGTGCTCATCGCCCCCCGGTAGAGCGCGGCGAGTTCACCCGCCGCCGGAGTGCCGGAGGTCAGTGCCGCGACGACCGGCAGGGACTTCTTGCGGGCCATGAGATCCGCCCCGACCGGCTTCCCGGTCCGGGCGGTATCGCCCCAGATGCCGATCAGGTCGTCGATGAGCTGGAAGGCGAGGCCCGCCTCCCGGCCGAACCCGTCCATCGCGGCGACCGCCCGCTCCCCCGCGCCGGCGTAGAGCGCCCCCAGCGCGCAGGCGCAGCCGAGCAGGGCGCCGGTCTTGGCGGTGGCCATCGTCAGGCACTCGTCCAGCGTGACCTCCTCGGGGCCCCGGTCCTCGAAGGAGCAGTCGGCCTGCTGGCCCGCGCACAGCTCGATGATGCAGGTCGAGAGCCGTGCGGCGGCCTGGGTGGCGGCCGGTGA
This sequence comes from Streptomyces sp. NPDC092952, assembly GCF_044754785.1. Classification (NCBI taxonomy): domain Bacteria; kingdom Bacillati; phylum Actinomycetota; class Actinomycetes; order Kitasatosporales; family Streptomycetaceae; genus Streptomyces; species Streptomyces sp. NPDC092952. The sequence goes on from NZ_JBIVPT010000016.1 coordinate 134,870, forward strand.
CGGGTCCTCGGCGAGCAGCCGGTGGGCCAGGACCATCATCGCGTCGCCCGCGATGACGGCGTCCGGGACACCGAAGACCGCCCAGGCGGTGGGGCGGTGCCGGCGGGTCCGGTCCTCGTCGATGATGTCGTCGTGGAGCAGGGTGAAGTTGTGGGCCAGCTCCACGGCGACGGCCGCCCGCACCGCCCGTTCCGGATCGCCGCCGAGCGCGCGGGCGGCAGCGAGGACCAGCGCGGGTCTGATCGCCTTGCCCGCGGGCCCCGAGGACGGGCTGCCGTCGGCCTCCTGCCAGCCGAAGTGGTACATCGCGACGCGGCGCAGCGAACCGGGCAGCGACTCGACGGCCGCACGCAGCCGGGGGTCGACCAGGGCGCGGGTCCGCTCCAGGAGGGACTCGGCCTCCTCGCCCCGGCTCACGGGCCCCGGCGGCGGCGCTCCGCCGAGGAGCACGGCGGCGGGCGGGACCTCCGGAACGGGTGGTGCCGCACCGGCCGGCACGGCGCCGCCCGCGGTCCTGGCGGTCGGTGACGGAATCACATGCGAGGTCTGCTGCGTCACATGCTGGGTCTTCACTGGGGCGTCCTCCCGGGACCACCGCGGGCACGGCTGCCCGGCGGTGGAGGTTGACGGGGTCCGGACGCCCCCGTCCGGACCCCGATCGGCTACCGCCAGCGACTGACTTCGACGTTCTCCAGGACACCCAGGGCGTCCGGGACGAGGATGGCCGCGGAGTAGTAGGCGGTCACCAGATAGGAGATGATCGCCTGCTCGTCGATGCCCATGAAGCGGACCGAGAGGCTGGGCTCGATCTCGTCGGGGAGACCGGTCTGATGGAGCCCGATGACGCCCTGGTCGGACTCGCCGGTCCTCATGCAGATGATCGAGCTGGTCCGGGCCTCGGTGACCGGGATCTTGTTGCAGGGGAGGATCGGCACGCCGCGCCAGGCCGGCACGTGCTGGCCGCCCAGGTCCACGCTCTCCGGCACCAGGCCGCGCTTGTTGCACTCGCGGCCGAAGGCGGCGATGGCCTTGGGGTGGGCGAGGAAGAGCTTCGAGCCGCGGCGACGGGAGAGGAGCTCGTCCATGTCGTCGGGGCCGGGCACGCCCGCGTGCGGCTGGAGGCGCTGGGAGTAGTCGCAGTTGTGGAGCAGCCCGAACTCGCGGTTGTTGACCAGCTCGTGCTCCTGGCGCTCGCGCAGGGCCTCGACCGTGAGCCGCAACTGCTGCTCGGTCTGGTTCATCGGCTGGTTGTAGAGGTCGGCGACCCGGCTGTGGACCTTCAGCACGGTCTGCGCGACGCTCAGCTCGTACTCGCGCGGGGACGCCTCGTAGTCGACGTACGTGTGCGGGACGACGGCTTCGCCGACGTGGCCGGCGGACAGGTCGATGGCCGCCTCGCCGTACTTGTTGGTGCGCTGCTCCGGGATGGCGCGCAGGCCGGCGAGGTGGGCGCGGAGCGCGTCGGAGCGCTCGGCGAGGTTCAGCACGTCGGTACGGCTCAGCGTCAGCACCGTGCAGGCGGTGAGGGCGCGGGCCGTGTACTCCCAGACCGCGTCGCCGTCGACCAGGGAGTCGTCCCCGAAGTAGGCCCCGTCGGCGTGGACCCCGAGCACCGTCTCGTCCCCGTAGGGGCCGGTGCCGACCTTCTGGACCTTGCCGTGCGCCAGGAGGTAGACGGTGTCCGTCGCGTCCCCCGCCACGCCCAGCACCTGGCCCGCCGCGATCTCGCGCTGCTCGCAGCGCCGCGCCAGCTCGCTCAGCGCCTCCTCGTCCTCGAAGTCCCGCAGCGCGGGGAGTTCACCGAGCTCGGCGGGGATGACCGCCACCCGGTCACCGGTCTGCACGAAGGTCACCCGGCCGTCCCCGACCGCGTAGCTCAACCGGCGGTTCACCCGGTAGGTACCGCCCTGCACCTGGACCCACGGCAGCATCTTGAGCAGCCACCGCGAGGTGATCTCCTGCATCTGCGGGGCGGACTTGGTGGTCGTCGCGAGGTTCCGCGCCGCCGCCGTCCCCAGACTCTGCTGCGGAAGCGTCGCCGCGCCCTGAACCTCTTCACCAACGGACATCTGACGTTCTCTCCATTCTTCGGATGACCTGCGCGAAGAAGCCTTTCAGCGCGGAGAGTACGTGCGCCATTACACAAAAGAGTGTGACTAATCTGCCTGGAACTGGGCAGGTGCGGGCAGGTGTGCGGTGGCGCGCATCACACCTTTCACTAACTTGCATCTCATATGCAATTTATCTAGCGTGAGGGCCATGCGGCTGACGAGATTCACCGACGTGGCGCTGCGCGTGCTGATGCGCCTCGCCGTGGCGGAGGACGAGGACACGCCGACCACCCGGGAGGTGGCGGCCACCATGCAGGTGCCGTACACCCACACGGCGAAGGTCGTCGCCAAGCTCCAGCACCTCGGCCTGATCGAGGCGCGACGGGGCCGCGGCGGCGGGCTCAGCCTGACCGGAGCAGGGCGCTCCGCCTCGATCGGCGGACTGGTCCGGGAGCTGGAAGGCCCCGGCGACGTCGTCGACTGCGAGGGCAGCACACCCTGCCCCGTACGCTCGGCCTGCCGGCTCCGCACCGCCCTGCGCGGTGCGACGGACGCCTTCTACGAGGCGCTCGACCCGCTCACCGTCACCGAACTCGTCGCCGCGCCCACCGGCCCACTGCTGATCGGCATCAGCCGCTCCCGGCCGGACACCGGCTGAGCCCGAGCGCGATCCGCACCACGACCCCGCAGCCACCGGACCCCCGCTCCACGCCGCCCGGATCCGGCACGCCCAAAAATACGCATCTCATATACCAATTAAACGCAAGGAGTCCCGATGCTCTCCGAGACGTCGACCGCCACCGTCCGCGCCACCCTGCCCGCCGTGGGCGCGGCCATCGGGGACATCGCCGACCTCTTCTACCGCAAGCTCTTCGAGGCCCACCCCGAGCTGCTGCGGGACCTCTTCAACCGGGGCAACCAGGCGTCCGGCGCCCAGCGGCAGGCGCTCGCGGGCTCCATAGCCGCCTTCGCGACCCATCTGGTCGAGCACCCGGACACCCGCCCCGACGTGATGCTCGGCCGGATCGCCCACAAGCACGCCTCGCTCGGCGTCACCGCCGCCCAGTACGAGATCGTGCACACCCATCTGTTCGCCGCCATCGCCGAGGTGCTCGGCGACGCGGTGACCCCCGAGGTCGCCGCCGCCTGGGACGAGGTCTACTGGCTGATGGCGAACGCCCTCATAGCGATCGAGGAGCGGCTCTACGCGCAGCAGGGCGTCGTCGCGGGCGACGTGTGGCGCGACTGGGAGGTCGTCTCCCGGGTCGAGGAGACCGACGACGTCGCCACCTTCCGGATCCGCCCGGCCGACGGGGCGCCCGCGCCCGACTTCCGGCCCGGCCAGTACGTCTCCGTACAGGTGGAGCTGGCCGACGGGGCCCACCAGATACGCCAGTACAGCCTCTCCAGCGCCCCCGGTTCGGAGGTCCGCTCCGTCACCGTGAAGCGGGTGCGCGGGGCCGGGGCGCCCGACGGCGAGGTCTCCAACCACCTGCACGCCGAGGTGGCCGCCGGTGACACGCTGCGCGTCTCCGCCCCCTACGGCGACCTGGCGCTGGACGCGTCCGACGCACCGGTCCTGCTCGCCTCGGCGGGCATCGGCTGCACCCCGATGCTCTCGATGCTGGAGCACCTCGCCGCGACCGGCCACGCCGCCCCCGTCACCGTCGTGCACGGCGACCGCTCCCCCGCCGACCACGCCCTGCGCGTCGACCACGACCGGCTCACCGCCAAGCTCCCCGACGCCGCCGCCCACTTCTGGTACGAGACCCCCGAACCCGGCCACCCGGCCGACCGCACCGGCCGGGTCGACCTGAGCGGCCTCGGCATCGCGCCCGGCACCCGTGCCTACCTCTGCGGCCCGCTGCCCTTCATGCGCTCCGTCCGCACCCAGCTGCTGGCCGAGGGCGTCCCGGCGAGCGACATCCACTACGAGGTGTTCGGCCCGGACATGTGGCTGGCCCAGGACTGAGCCGCCGGCCGGGCACGGCGACAATGACGGCATGACCTCCGAAGCGCTCGACCTCTCCCGGCTGCGGCCGGTGCTCCCCTCGCCCCTGGAGCCGGTGGAGGACGAGCGCTTCGCGCGTCACGGCGTACGGCTGGTGCTCAAGCGCGACGACCTGATCCACCCCGATCTGCCGGGCAACAAGTGGCGCAAGCTCGCCCCCAACCTGCGGGCGGCCGGGGGACGCGCCGTGCTGACCTTCGGCGGGGCGTACTCCAACCATCTGCGGGCCACCGCCGCCGCCGGGCGGCTCCTGGGGTTCCGGACCATCGGGATCGTGCGGGGCGAGGAGCTGGCCCACCGTCCGCTGAACCCCTCGCTCGCCGCCTGCGCCGCCGACGGGATGACCCTGCGCTTCGTGGACCGCTCGACGTACCGCGCGAAGGGCGATCCCGCGGTCCTGGCGGGGCTGCTGAGCGCCTACGGGGAGTGCCGTGTCGTCCCGGAGGGCGGCAGCAACGCCCTGGCCGCACAGGGCTGTACAGAGCTGGGGCGGGAGTTGCGCGGCGTGGCCGACGTGGCCGCGGTGGCCTGCGGGACCGGGGGCACCCTGGCCGGGCTGGCCGCCGGACTCGCCCCGTCGCAGCGCGCCCTCGGCGTCCCCGTCCTGCGCGGCGGCTTTCTCGGGGAGGCGGTGCGGGAGCTCCAGACGGCGGCCTTCGGCGCCCCGGCCGGCGACTGGTCCCTGGACGAGCGCTTCCACTTCGGCGGCTACGCCCGCACCACTCCGGAACTGCACGCCTTCGCCGACGACTTCGAGCGGCGCCACGGGCTGCCGGTGGAGCGGCTGTACGTGGCCAAGCTGCTGTACGCGCTGACCGAGCTGGCCGGGGAGGGCGCGTTCCCGCCGGGGACCACGGTCGCCGCGGTCGTCACGGGCGGCCCTCAGGAGGCGTCCGAGGCCTCCCGGTAGGCCGCCGCCTCCTCCAGGTCGAGCCGTCTGAGCAGGGTGCGCAGCATCTCGTCGTCGATGTGCCGCTCGTCCCGCAGCCGGACGAAGACCTCGCGCTCGGCGTCGATCGCCTCCCTCGACAGGCGCCGGTAGGTGTCGTCCGCCGACTCCCCGGTCACCGGGTTGGCCGCGCCCAGCCGCTCCCACACGGCGTTGCGGCGGCGCTCCAGGACGGTGCGGAGCCGGTCGGCGAGCGGGCCGGGCAGGCGGTTGCCGGGGTCGGCGAGCAGCTCGTCCAGTCGTTCCTCGGCGGCCGCGGAGGCCTGGCTCTGGGCCTGTGCCTCGGCCAGCGTCTCGGCCTTCGCGTCGCGCCCCGGCAGCTTCAGGACCCGCACCAGCACGGGCAGGGTGAGCCCCTGGACCACCAGGGTGCCGATGACGGTGGTGAAGGTCAGGAACATCACCAGGTTGCGGGCCGGAAACGGGGCCCCGTCGTGCATGACGAACGGGACGGAGAAGGCGACGGCGAGCGAGACGACCCCGCGCATCCCCGCCCAGCCGACGATGAGCGGCGCGGTCCAGTCGGTGTCCGGCTCGCGTTCCCTGATCCGCCGGGACAGCAGACGGGGCAGATAGGTCGCCGGATAGACCCAGACGAAGCGGACCAGGACCACGGCGAGGAAGACGGCGACCGCGTACCACACGGCCTCGCCCGCGGTGTACCCGCCGAGGTCCTTCAGTACGAAGGGCAGCTGGAGGCCGATCAGCGCGAAGACCGTGGACTCCAGGACGAACGCGACCATCTTCCAGACGGCCTCCTCCTGGAGCCGGGTCGCGAAATCGACCTGCCAGGAGTGGTGCCCCAGGTAGAGCGCCACCACGACCACGGCGAGCACCCCGGAGGCGTGGACCCGCTCGGCCGCCGCGTAGGCGACGAAGGGGATCAGCAGCGACAGGGTGTTCTGGAGCAGCGCCTCCTTGAGGTGGGTACGGAGCCAGTGCAGCGGCACCATCAGCGCCAGGCCCACCACGACGCCGCCGACCGCGGCGAGGAAGAACTCCGCGGCCCCGGCGCCCCAGCTCATGCCCTCGCCCACGGCCGCGGCCACCGCCACCTTGTAGGCGGTGATCGCGGTGGCGTCGTTCACCAGGGACTCGCCCTGGAGAACGGTCGTGAGCCGCCCGGGCAGCCCGACCCGGCGGGCGATCGCGGCGGCCGTGACCGCGTCCGGCGGGGCGACGACCGCGCCGAGCACCAGCGCCGCGGTGAGCGGCAGATCGGGCACCAGCCGGTACGCCAGCCAGCCGACCGCGACGGTCGCGAACAGGACGTAGCCGACCGAGAGCAGCGCGACGGGCCGGAGGTTGGCCCGCAGGTCCAGGTACGAGCTGTCGACGGCCGCCGTGTAGAGCAGGGGCGGCAGCAGCAGCGGCAGCACGATGTGCGCGTCCAGGGTGTACGTGGGCACCCCCGGCAGGTAGGCGGCGACCAGGCCCGCCGCGACGAGCAGCAGCGGGGCCGGCACCGGGGTGCGGCGGGCCGCGCCCGCGACCGCCGCGCTGGCCGCGACCAGCCCCACCAGCGGCAGTGCGTCCATTCCGGGCCCTCGCCTTCCACGTCTCCGACGTAACCTGAACATCATGAGTGACTGCTCTCACCTGTCCGCACTGCCGCGCCCCGAGCCGGCCCCGCTGAGCAGGACCTGCCCGGGCTGCCTCGCGGCGGGCACCCACCCCGTGCAGCTGCGGCTCTGCCTGGTCTGCGGCCATGTCGGCTGCTGCGACTCCTCGCCCCTCCAGCACGCCACGGCGCACTTCAGGGAGACCGGCCACCCGGTGATGCGGAGCTTCGAGCCCGGCGAGAGCTGGCGCTGGTGCTTCGAGGACGGTTCGATCGTCTGACGTCTGGGTACGTCAAACCGGCGCCGGTTGTTCGCAATTGAGCGCCACGAACCTCTAGCCACTGTGCGTACCCATGGGTTTACCATGAGTGACAGCCATGGGCTGAGGCTCTGGCGACACGGCATCATGGGTCGCGACAGCGTCGCGGGCCAGATCCGACGGCGTACCACACGGCTCCGGGGCACCCTTCCCGGATCCTCGAAAGAGTTTGTGCCACCTTGGAGGTGAGGGTGTCCCAGATCGCAGGCGAGCCCGGGAACCAGGACTTCGTGGAGGTCCGGCTGCCCGCTGCGGGTGCCTACCTGTCGGTGCTGCGGACGGCCACGGCCGGTCTGGCAGCGCGCTTGGACTTCACGCTCGACGAGATCGAGGATCTTCGCATCGCGGTCGACGAGGCCTGCGCGATCCTGCTTCAGCAGGCCGTGCCGGGGTCCGTCCTCAGCTGCGTCTTCCGGCTCGTCGAGGATTCCCTCGAAGTCACGGTGTCGGCCCCCACCACGGACGGACGGGCGCCGGAGCGCGACACCTTCGCCTGGACGGTGCTCTCCGCACTGGCCGGGAAGGTCGACTCCTCGGTCGCCGACGACCGTACGGTCAGCATCAGCCTCTACAAGCAGCGCGGCGCGGGCCCCGGGCCGGCGTGAGCAACGGGAACGGGGACGGTCCTGTGCGGGACGAATCGACGCGACCAGGGGTGGTGCGAGCAGCAGGCATCCCGGAGCAACAGGCCCTGCCGCACCCGGAGGACGGGGCGGACGGGCCGGTGGGCCGTACGGTCGCGGTGGAGCAGTCGCAGGCGGAGCGGGCAGGCCAGATGAGCGAGCACGGGCACCACGATCCACACGACCGCAGCGCGGCGCGGGCGCTCTTCGTCGAGCTGCGGGCACTGCCCGACGGCTCGCCCGAGAAGGCGGAACTGCGCAACCGGCTGGTGCGGATGCACCTGCCGCTCGTCGAGCACCTGGCCCGCCGCTTCCGCAACCGGGGCGAGCCGCTGGACGATCTGACCCAGGTCGCCACGATCGGCCTGATCAAGTCGGTGGACCGGTTCGACCCGGACCGCGGCGTGGAGTTCTCCACGTACGCGACCCCCACGGTCGTCGGCGAGATCAAGCGCCACTTCCGCGACAAGGGCTGGGCGGTGCGGGTGCCGCGCCGCCTCCAGGAGCTGCGGCTCTCGCTGACCACGGCCACCGCCGAGCTCTCCCAGCTGCACGGCCGCTCGCCCACGGTCCACGAGCTGGCGGAGCGGCTGGGCATCTCCGAGGAGGAGGTGCTGGAAGGCCTGGAGTCGGCCAACGCGTACAGCACGCTCTCGCTGGACGTGCCGGACACGGACGACGAGTCCCCCGCGGTCGCGGACACACTGGGCTCCGAGGACGAGGCCCTGGAGGGGGTCGAGTACCGGGAGTCGCTCAAGCCGCTGCTGGAGGACCTGCCGCCGCGCGAGAAGCGGATCCTGCTCCTGCGCTTCTTCGGCAACATGACCCAGTCGCAGATCGCGCAGGAGGTCGGCATCTCGCAGATGCACGTCTCGCGGCTGCTGGCGCGCACGCTGGCGCAGCTGCGCGAGCGGCTGCTCGTCGAGGAGTGACGGAGCGACCCCGTCCGCGACGTCCGGCGCCGCCCCGTCCCGCCAGGGGCGGGGCGGCGCCGCGTTCAGTCCGTCGGGGCCGAGCCCGGGCGGCGGATGCCGAGGGCCTCGATGGTGGCGGGCCTGACCAGCTGGAAGAGGGCGGTCAGGCTCACCACGGCCAGGACGATCCCGGCCGGGATCAGCACGCCGTGCGAGCGCAGCAGCGTCCAGACCACCGGCAGCGCGATGATCTGCGTGATGAGCGCCGGGCCCCGGCTCCAGCTGCGCCGCCGCAGCAGCCCCCGGGCGGCGGCCAGCGGGATCACGGCGAGCGCGATCAGCGTCAGCCCGCCGGTCTCCGCCTGCTGGGGGCTCTCGGGGCGGCCGAGCAGCCCCATGACCAGCATGTAGATCCCGCCGATGGCGAGGGCCGCCCCTTCCAGGGCGGTGAGCGCGGCGACGAGAGTGATCCTGCTCGGCTTCGCCGGTTCGAGCCTCGGCAGAGGCGTCGAGGCGGGCGTGTTCTGCTCAGTACTCACCCTTGCAGGTTGGCATCCCGGCGGCGCGGAGGCGAAGCCGGGGTCGGGATCGACACGGAAACCGGTGAACGGTTCGCCCGGTGGCACCCACGCCGTCACGGAGCGTAAACGTCATGGGGAAGGACTTCAGAGCGATACCGCGCGGTAGGTAGTCTGGCGGTCATGCGCGCACTTCTCGTGGTCAATCCGGCAGCTACCACCACCAGTGCGCGGACCCGCGACGTACTCATCCACGCGCTGGCCAGCGAGATGAAGCTGGAGGCCGTGACCACGGAGTACCGGGGGCACGCCCGGGACCTGGGCCGGCAGGCCGCGGAGGCCGACGACATCGACCTGGTGGTGGCGCTGGGCGGCGACGGCACGGTCAACGAGGTGGTCAACGGGCTCCTCCACAACGGCCCGGAGCTGGACCGGCTGCCGCGCCTCGCGGTGGTGCCCGGGGGTTCCACCAATGTCTTCGCGCGCGCCCTGGGGCTGCCCAATGACGCGGTGGAGGCGACCGGAGCGATTCTGGACGCCCTCGCCAACCGGACCGAACGCACGGTCGGCCTCGGGCTGGCCTCCGGTACTCCCGGCACGGAGGACGAATCCGTACCGGAACGCTGGTTCACTTTCTGCGCCGGAATGGGATTCGACGCGGGCGTCGTCGGCCGGGTCGAACAGCAGCGGGAACGCGGCAAGCGTTCCACGCACGCGCTCTACGTGCGCCAGGTCCTCCGGCAGTTCTTCGACGAGCCGCACCGCCGGCAGGGCGTGATGACGCTGGAAGCCCCGGGCCACGAACCGGTGACGGATCTCGCACTCTCGATAATCTCGAACACCGCTCCCTGGACCTACCTGGGAAATCGCCCGCTGTACGCCTCCCCCAAGGCCACGTTCGACACCGGCCTGGACGTGCTCGGACTGAAGCGGCTCTCCACTCCCGCGGTCGCCCGGTACGGCACCCAGCTGCTCACGTCGAGCCCGGAAAAGGGCCCGTCCGGAAAGCACGCCGTTTCACTTCACGACCTCACGGACTTCACCTTGCATTCAAAGGTTCCGCTCCCCTTCCAGATGGACGGTGACCATCTGGGAGTGCGTACAAGTGTGACGTTCACAGGCGTACGCCGTGCACTGCGTGTGATTGTGTGAGTGGAAGGGACCAAAGTCCTTTAACTCGAACGTTTGGACTGGGATCCACCCCATAGAAGTACGGCTGTGACCTAGTCGACACCGAGGAATCAAAAAAAACTTTCCAGAAGGGGTTGTATCCGCCGCTGAGGTTTGCGAATCTCTACATGGCGATCGGGACGGCCCGCAACACCGGCCTCCACTGAGAGCCAGAACCCCTCCTCTACTGCACAGGACCACAACCAGTTCATCTGGGCGTCGGCCCGTCACCTGCGGGGGGATTCGTGAAAGCGTTCACATTCACAAGCAAGAGTATGCAATACCAAGGAGAGGTAGCAGCCATGGACTGGCGTCACAACGCCGTTTGTCGTGAGGAAGACCCCGAGCTGTTCTTCCCCATCGGCAACACCGGTCCTGCGCTGCTGCAGATCGAGGAAGCCAAGGCCGTCTGCCGTCGCTGCCCCGTCATGGAGCAGTGCCTGCAGTGGGCGCTCGAGTCCGGCCAGGACTCCGGCGTCTGGGGTGGCCTCAGCGAGGACGAGCGCCGCGCGATGAAGCGCCGCGCCGCTCGCAACCGGGCGCGTAACGCCAGCGCCTGACCGACGCCACCGCTTCGAGCCTCAGCCAGGCGGCGCGTACAGCGCGTACGCACCACCCCGCCCCCCGAGTCGCAGCGCGCAGTACCCCCCGAAACGCACGCTTGACCAGTGAGCCCGGACCGTCACAACGGTCCGGGCTCACTGCTGTGTTGGTGCCCGCCCACCCGTGGGGAAGGGCGAACGGGGGGACGGAACGGGCTACTTGGCGGAGCGGACCGGGATGTCGAGTACGACCTGGGTGCCGCGCTCGGGGGCGGGGACCATGCCGAAGGTGCCGCCCAACTCGCCCTCCACCAGCGTCCGGACGATCTGGAGCCCGAGGTTTCCGGCCCGCTGCGGGTCGAAGCCCTCGGGCAGTCCGCAGCCGTCGTCCTGGACGGTGATCAGCAGCCGCGCCCCGGTGGCCGAGGAGCCGCCGCGCACCGCGGAGACCTCCACCGTGCCGGACTCGGCGAGCGTGAAGGCGTGCTCCAGGGCGTTCTGCAGGATCTCCGTGAGCACCATCGCCAGCGGGGTGGCCACTTCGGCGTCCAGGATGCCGAAGCGCCCGGTGCGGCGGCAGGTGACCTTGCCCGGGGAGATCTCGGCGACCATCGCGATGACCCGGTCGGCGATGTCGTCGAACTCCACCCGCTCGTCCAGATTCTGGGACAGCGTCTCATGGACGATGGCGATCGAACCGACGCGCCGTACCGCCTCGTTGAGCGCCTCGCGACCGCGCACGGAGTCCATCCGGCGGGCCTGGAGGCGCAGGAGGGCGGCCACGGTCTGGAGGTTGTTCTTCACCCGGTGGTGGATCTCCCGGATGGTGGCGTCCTTGGTGATCAACTCGCGCTCGCGGCGACGCAGTTCGGTGACGTCGCGGAGCAGGACCAGGGAGCCGATGCGGGCACCCTTGGGCTTGAGCGGGATCGTCCTCAGCTGGATCACCCCACCCTCGCACTCGACCTCGAACTCCCGGGGCGCGTAGCCGCTGGCCATCTTGACCAGGGCCTCGTCCACCGGGCCCCGGGAGGGGGCGAGTTCGGCGGTGATCGAGCCCAGGTGGTGGCCGACCAGGTCGGAGGCGAGGCCGAGGCGGTGGTACGCGGAGAGGCCGTTGGGGCTGGCGTACTGGACGACCCCGTCGGCGTCGAGCCGGATCAGTCCGTCGCCGACGCGCGGCGAGGCGTCCATGTCGACCTGCTGGCCCGGGAAGGGGAAGGCGCCGGCCGCGATCATCTGGGCCAGGTCGGAGGCCGACTGGAGATAGGTGAGCTCCAGCCGGGAGGGGGTCCGGACGGTGAGGAGGTTGGTGTTGCGGGCGATCACCCCGAGCACCCGGCCCTCCCTGCGCACCGGGATCGACTCGACCCGTACCGGCACCTCCTCGCGCCACTCCGGGTCGCCCTCGCGGACGATCCGGCCCTCGTCCAGTGCCGCGTCCAGCATCGGGCGGCGGCCGCGCGGCACCAGGTGGCCGACCATGTCGTCCTGGTAGGAGGTCGGGCCGGTGTTGGGACGCATCTGGGCCACGGACACATAGCGGGTGCCGTCCCGGGTGGGCACCCAGAGCACGAGGTCGGCGAAGGACAGGTCGGAGAGCAGCTGCCACTCCGAGACCAGCAGGTGCAGCCACTCCAGGTCGGTGTCACCGAGGGCTGTGTGCTGGCGGACGAGATCGTTCATGGAGGGCACATGTGCGAGCGTACCCGCGCGGGAGCGATCATTCCGAACCGGACGACTCCACCGTACGTGCCGGGGAAGAGGCCGAAATTACGGGGCCCGGACGGATGGACACAGCTAATGGTCTAGTCCACAATGCTGAAGACAGATCTTCCACTCTCCCCGCACAGGAGAGTGGATCGAGGTACCGCGCTCTCTGCCCTGACCGCGTCGGTGCCTCTCCCCGGCCGGGGGCACCGCACACCGCCGGCCGAACCGGACCGTCCGTGACGGACGGCCCTACTCCGGGCTGCGGTGCCGGACAGGCTGAGGGTCCTGTCCCGGCGCCGTGGCCCGCGGGTGTTCCCGGGACCGTTCCGAGGCCGTTCGGCCCTCCGGCCCCCGCCCGCCGACGAGCCGTTCCCGGCCGTCCCACTCCGTGAAATCCGCCGCGGGAACGGGCACATCCACCGCGCCCGCCTTGCCGTGGTCTGCTAAGTTGGAACCGATTGGTCTATACCACCTGACTCAACTCTTCAGATCGGCAGGCCCCGCGTGGAAGTTGTCATCGTCCCGGACGCCCAGGCAGGCGGCGAACTCATCGCGGAGGCCATCGGTGCCCTGCTGAGCCGCAAGCCCGACGCCCTTCTCGGCGTTGCCACCGGCTCTACCCCGCTGCCCATCTACCAGGCGCTGGCGGCCAAGGTCCGCTCCGGTGCCGTGGACGCCTCGCGCGCCCGTATCTGCCAGCTCGACGAGTACGTGGGCCTGCCGGCCGGCCACCCCGAGTCCTACCGCTCGGTGGTGCTGCGCGAGGTCGTCGAGCCGCTCGGCCTGTCCCAGGAGTCCTTCATGGGTCCGGACGGCGCGGCCGAGGACGTCCAGGCGGCCTGTCTCGCGTACGACAAGGCGCTCGCCGAGGCCGGCGGGGTGGACCTCCAGCTCCTCGGGATCGGCACCGACGGGCACATCGGCTTCAACGAGCCGTGCTCCTCGCTCGCCTCCCGCACCCGGATCAAGACGCTCACCGAGCAGACCCGGATCGACAACGCGCGCTTCTTCGACAACGACATCACGCAGGTGCCGCACCACGTGATCACCCAGGGCATCGGCACCATCCTGGAGGCCCGCCACCCGATCCTGCTCGCCACCGGCGAGGGCAAGGCGGACGCCGTGGCGCAGACGGTGGAGGGGCCCGTCGCCTCGATCGTGCCCGCCTCGGCGCTCCAGCTGCACCCGCACGCGACGGTGGTGGTCGACGAGGCCGCCGCGTCGAAGCTGAAGCTGGCGGACTACTTCCGTGCCACGTACGCGGCGAAGCCGTCGTGGCAGGGGCTGTAGCCCTCCGGACGACCACGAAGGCCCGGGGCCGCCCAATGCGGGCGGCCCCGGGCCTTCGCATGTCGTACGGGGCGTGGCGCGGCCCCCCGTGCCCGCGCCACACCCCGGGTTCAGGCCGCGCCGCCCCCGGTGCCGCGGGCGATGACCTCGGCCGCCGCCAGGCCGCAGACGCGGGCCGCGCCGTGGGTGGCGATGTGCAGGGCGCCCCTGGGGGCCGCCTGCGGCACGCCCATCTCGACGACGACGGTGCCGGGGCGCCGCGCGACCAGGGCGTCGAGCGTCTCGGCCATCCAGGCGTGGCGGTGGACGTCGCGGACCACGACGACCAGCGGCCGCTCCCCCGCGGCCCGGAGCACGGCCCCGGCCGGGTCCTCGGTCTCGCCGCCGTACGTGCCGGTCTCCGTGCCGGGCACCAGCCGGGCCAGCTCGGCGGCGACGCCCCAGGGGGTCTCGTCGCCGACCGCGATGTTCGACGCGGAGGTGAAGGCGGCGACGTACGCGGGCTCGGTCAGCGGGGCGGCCGAGCCGGTCACCAGGACCGCCCGGCGGGCGGCGACCAGGCCGATGTCGGAGCCGGGCGCGGTCCCCTCCTGCGCTGCCGCGCCCGATTCCGTACCGGTGCGCCGGGCCTGCCGCGTCCAGGACGCCAGGGCGCGGACCCGGGCGGCCGCGTCCGCGAGCCGCTCCTCGGCGAGTTCGCCGCTGTGCACCGCGCGGACCAGCGCGTCGCGCAGCCGCACCACGGTGCCCTCGTCCTCCAGGCCGCCGCCGACGCAGAGCGCGTCGGCACCCGCCGCGATGGCGAGGACGGAGCCCTGCTCGATGCCGTAGGTCGCGGCGATGGCCTGCATCTCCACGGCGTCGGTGACGATCAGGCCGTCGTAGCCCAGCTCCTGGCGGAGCAGTCCGGTGAGGATCTGCGGGCTGACGGTGGCGGGGCGGTCCGGGTCGAGCGCCGGCAGCAGGATGTGCGCGCTCATCACGCACTTGGAGCCGGCCGCGATGGCCGCCCGGAACGGCACCAGCTCGCGGGCGTGCAGGGTCTCCAGGTCGACGTCGATGCGCGGCATCGCGTGGTGCGAGTCGATCGCGGTGTCGCCGTGCCCCGGGAAGTGCTTGGTGCAGGCGGCGACGCCGGAGGACTGGAGGCCCTCGATGTACGCGGCGGTGTGCCGGGCGACCAGCTCGGTGTCGGCGCCGAAGGCGCGTACGCCGATGATCGGGTTGCCCGGGTTGGAGTTGACGTCGGCGGAGGGCGCCCAGTTGAGGTTGACGCCGCACTCGGCAAGCCGGCGGCCGAGCTCCCGGGCGACCTCGCGGGTCAGGCCGAGGTCGTCGACGTGGCCGAGGGCGAGGTTGCCGGGGAAGGAGGAGCCGGTGCGGACCTCCAGGCGGGTGACGTCGCCGCCCTCCTCGTCGATCGCGACGAGGAGGTCCTCGCGCCCGGCCCTGAGCTGGGCGGTGAGCGCGGTGACCTGCTCGGCCGTCCGGATGTTGCGGCCGAAGAGCGCGACGGAGGCGAGGCCCTCGTCGACCCGGCGCAGCACCCACTCGGGGGCGGTGATGCCGGTGAATCCGGGCTGGAGGACGGCGAGCGCGTCGCGGGTGACGGTGTCCGTGGCGGATATCGAGGTGGTCATGGCTGCGTTATCCCTTCACGGCGCCGTCGGTGAGGCCGCTGACGGCCTTGCGCTGCAGGAAGACGAAGAGGATCAGGATCGGGATGGCGAAGATCGAGGCGGCCGCCATGGTGGCGCCCCAGTCGTCGCCGAACTGGCTCTGGAACTGGGAGATCCACAGCGACAGGGTCTTGGCCTCGGGGTCCTTGTTGAGGATGAGGACCAGCGGGAACTCGTTCCACGCGGTGATGAAGCCGAAGAGCGAGGTGGCCATCAGGCCGGGGGCGAGCAGCGGCAGGATGACCTTGACGAAGGCCTGCGGGCGGGTACAGCCGTCGACCATGGCGGACTCCTCCAGTTCCTTGGGCACCGCGGCAACGTAGCCGCGGAGCGTGAGGATCGTGAAGGGGAGCACCATCACCATGTAGAAGAGCGTCAGCGGGACCAGGCTGTTGAGCATGTCCGCGTCGCGGACCAGGATGTAGATCGCGATGACCATGACCTCCCAGGGCGCCATCTGCGCCAGCATGAAGGTCACGATCAGGCCCTTGCGTCCCTTGAACCGCATGCGCGCCAGGGCGAACGAGGCGAAGAGCGCGATGATCAGCGAGAGCCCCACGGAGCACAGGGTGACGACCAGCGAGTTCCTGACCATCGTCAGGAAGTTGTCGGCCTGGACCGCCGTCTTGAAGTGCTCGAAGGTGATCTCGGTGGGGAACCAGACCGGGGTCTCGGTGATGATGTCGCCGGTCGGCTTGAAGGCCGTGCTGAACATCCAGTAGACGGGGAAGACCAGCCCGACGAAGAGGACGACGGCGAGGGCGTTGGGCCAGATGCGGCCGAACAGTGAGCGCTTCACAGCTCGTCCTCCTCTTGCTTGAGAACGATGCGGAGGTAGTACGCGGTCAGCGCCAGCATGATCAGGATGGTGAGCAGCGAGATCGCCGCGCCCATGCCGTAGTGCTGGTTGCCGACACCTTCGACGAATGCGTAGATCGGCAGGGTCTCGGTGAGGCGGTTGGGGCCGCCGCCGTTGATGATGTAGATCTGCGGGAACGCCTTGAAGACCCAGATGACCTCGAGGAAGGTCGTGGCGTAGAGGAAGGGCCGCAGGAACGGCATGGTCACCGAGGTGAAGCTCTTCCAGCTGCCGGCGCCGTCGAGGGAGGCCGCCTCGTACAGCTCCTTGGGGATGGTCGTGGTCGCGGCGTAGAGGTTGATCGCCACGAACGGGATCGAGCCCCAGACGATCATCAGGGTGACCACGAAGAACGTGGAGAACTGCGATCCGGTCCAGTTGTAGTCGGCCATCGCGTGCCAGCCGAGCTTGTCCAGGACGTAGTTGACGACCCCGAAGCGCGAGGCGAACAGCCACTGGTACACCGTCGACGAGGCGACGATCGGCATGGCCCAGGCGAGCACCAGCCCGAGCATCAGGGCCAGGCGCATCTTCTTGCCCAGACGGGCGAGGAGCAGGCCGATCAGGGTGCCGAGGATCATGATCAGCGCGACGTTGGCGACGGTGAACACGATCGTGCGGAGGGTGACGGTCCAGAAGTCCCCACCGGTGAGGATCTCCTGGTAGTTCTTGAAGCCGTTCCACTCGGTGACATGCTGGATCAGCTGTCCCATGTTGAGGTTCTGGAACGACAGCATGGCGTTCTTCACCAGGGGATACCCGAGGAAGACCGCCGTCACCGCGAGCGCGGGAACCATCAGCAGGTACGGCGCGGCGCCGATACCCACTCTCCGCTTCTTCCCCCCGTGCTGCCCTACGGGTGGTATCTCGTCCCGGCCGCGGCCCGCGGCCGTCTTGGCCACGTCCGAGGGATCGGTCTGCACTGCCATGCTCGCCATCTCTTCCAACAAAGCCCTACACGGAACGATGCGTACGGCCGGGGGCGGCGGGTCGGAACCCGCCGCCCCCGGCGCGGGACGCGCTAGCTGCGAACTACTGCTGCTGGCTGAGGCGCTTGTTGAGCTCGCCCTCGACCTGCTTGGCGGCGTCGGCGGGCGACTTACCCTGCAGGACCAGCGTCATGTAGGTCTTGATCGGGTTCGGCGGGTTCTCGACCGGCGCCCACTCCGGGATCAGCGGCGTGGTGCCACCGGACTTGGCGGCGGCGGGGCCGGCGGCCTCGGCGGCGGGCTGGCCGACGGTGTACTTCTGCATGGCGTCGTTCTTGGGGGACCAGCCGGCCTCCTTGATGAGCGCGCCGTCGTTCTCCTCGGAGAGCGCGATCTTCAGGAACTCCTTGGCCAGGTCCTGCTTCTTGCTGCCCGCGGCCACGGCGAGGTTGGAGCCGCCGAGGAAGACGCCCTCGGGCTTGTCGGCGGTCTCACCGGGGATGGTGAAGAAGCCGATGTCGTCCTTGAGCTTCGGGTTGGCCTTGATGGCGGTGCCGGCCTCGTAGCCCATGGCGATGATGGCGCCGGTCTTGCCCTTGGCGAAGACCTCGGCCTGCTGCGGGGTGGCCTCGTCCTTGTCCTTGGGGGCCTTGGAGTAGGACTGGTACTTCTTGTACACGTCCATGGCCTCGGCGACCTTGGGGTCGGCCAGGTTGGAGACGTACTTGTCGCCTTCCTTCTTGACCGGGGAGACGTCCTTGCCGACGAGCAGGCCGTCGAAGAAGTACCAGTTCTGGCCGGGCAGGTAGATCGGCTCGGCGTCGCCCTTCTTCTCGATGGCCTCGAAGGCCTTGAAGAGGTCGGCGCGGGTCTTCGGCGTCTCGGTGATGCCGGCGTCCTTGAAGACCTTCTTGTTGTACATGACGACGCGGTTGCCCACGTACCACGGCAGGGCGTACTGCTTGCCGTCGTAGATGGAGGGCTGGTTGACGCCGTCGGCCCAGGCGGAGCCGATCTCCTTCTTGAGGTCGCCGAGGTCGGCGAGGCCGCCGGTCTTGGCGTAGGCCGGGGTCTGGGTGTTGCCGATCTCCAGGACGTCCGGCGGGTTGGACTCCGAGAGGGCGGTGGTGACCTTCTGCTGGATGCCGTTCCAGTCCTGGACTTCGATCTTCAGCTTGGCCTTGGTCTTCTTCTCGAACTCCTCGGTGACCTTCTTGGTCCATCCGTCGGGGTTCGAGCCGGACATCGTCCAGACGGTCAGGGTCTGGCCCTTGTAGGCGTCGGGACCGGCCTTCTTGCCGCTGTCTCCGCCGTCGTCGGACCCACACGCAGCGAGGCCGATCATCATGCCCGCGACGCCGATCGCCGCGATGAGCTTGCGCTTCACGCCAAACCCTCCTCAGGGATACTGCAACCCCGCCCACCGCGAAGACATTCGACGAGTACTGCTGGGGCTGGACCTGGTCTTTAATGGTTTAGACCAGTACCGGGAGCTTGGCCTAGACCTTTTGGGGTGTCAAGGGTGTATAAGAAGTGCACTCGCGTCCGTTATAGGACCGACACCTAAGGGAGGGCGACCAGCCGTGACCGGACCGTGCCACCATGTGAGCCGCGACAGACGGAGGAGCCGGTGACGGCAGCAACGCAAGCGTCGGGAAGGCGGACCATGGGTGCCGACGGGGGCAGTACGGAGAACGAGACGGGCGCGGCCACACGCACGGCACGCGTCCCGAAGTACTACCGGCTGAAGCGACATCTGCTGGACATGACGGACACCATGCCGCCGGGCACCCCCGTGCCCCCGGAGCGGACCCTGGCCGCCGAGTTCGACACCTCGCGCACCACCGTGCGCCAGGCGCTCCAGGAGCTGGTCGTCGAGGGCCGGCTGGAGCGCATCCAGGGCAAGGGCACCTTCGTCGCCAAGCCGAAGGTCTCGCAGGCCCTCCAGCTCACCTCGTACACCGAGGACATGCGCGCCCAGGGGCTGGAACCGACGTCCCAGCTGCTGGACATCGGCTATGTGACGGCCGACGACACCCTCGCCGGGCTGCTCGACATCACCGCCGGCGGCCGGGTGCTGCGGATCGAGCGGCTCCGACTGGCCAGCGGCGAGCCGATGGCGATCGAGACCACGCACCTTTCGGCCAAGCGCTTCCCGGCGCTCCGCCGCTCCCTGGTGAAGTACACCTCTCTCTACACCGCGCTGGCCGAGGTCTACGACGTACGGCTGGCCGAGGCCGAGGAGACCATCGAGACCTCACTGGCGACCCCGCGCGAGGCCGGACTGCTCGGCACCGACGTGGGCCTGCCGATGCTGATGCTCTCCCGGCACTCGCTGGACGGGCAGGGCGAGCCGGTGGAGTGGGTGCGCTCGGTCTACCGCGGCGACCGGTACAAGTTCGTGGCGCGGCTCAAGCGGCCCATCGACTGAGCCCGGCGGACGGGAGGCCATTTCCGGCCACCTCTTCCCCCGCCACCACCCCCGGGGCCCCTGTGGAGCACACCACTCCGCAGGGGCCTTTCCGCTGCCCTGGTACGGACCAACTCCCGTACGTATGACGCGATCTCGCACATACGTACCAACCGGTCGGACCGTTGTCGGACCGCAATGCGGACAGGGGGTGACGGTGACCGGAACCTCCCCTAGATTTCCTGCGCATTACAGGGTGATCAGCGAGGGGACGGAGTCGCCGCATGTCCGTGGAACCAGAGGAAAAACCGCCCACCATCACACCGGTCAGAGTGGTCGTCGCGCTCTGCCTGGTCGCGCCGTTCGTGGCGATGCTCTGGGTGGGTTCGTACGCGAAGGTGGACCCCACCTTCATCGGGATCCCGTTCTTCTACTGGTACCAGATGCTCTGGGTGCTGATCTCCACCGCGCTCACGATGATCGCGTACAAGCTGTGGCAGCGCGACCAGCGCGCCCGCAAGGGGGGTGAGCAGGCATGAAGGACGGTGTGAACGGCGTCGCGCTCGGCGTCTTCATCTTCTTCTTCGTGGCCGTCACGGTCATGGGCTTCCTGGCCGCCCGCTGGCGCAGGGCCGAGAACGAGGCCAGCCTCGACGAATGGGGCCTGGGCGGACGGTCGTTCGGCACCTGGGTGACCTGGTTCCTGCTCGGCGGCGACCTCTACACGGCGTACACCTTCGTCGCCGTGCCGGCGGCCATCTACGCGGCGGGCGCGGCGGGCTTCTTCGCCGTTCCGTACACGATCCTGGTGTACCCGCTGATCTTCACCTTCCTGCCCCGGCTGTGGTCGGTCTCGCACAAGCACGGCTATGTCACCACCTCGGACTTCGTCCGCGGGCGGTTCGGCTCGAAGGGGCTGTCGCTGGCGGTCGCCGTCACCGGCATCCTCGCCACCATGCCGTACATCGCGCTCCAACTCGTCGGCATCCAGGCGGTGCTGGACGTGATGGGCGTCGGCGGCGGCGAGAACACGCACTGGTTCGTCAAGGACCTGCCGCTCCTGCTCGCGTTCGCGGTGCTCGCCGCGTACACCTACTCGTCCGGGCTGCGCGCGCCCGCGCTGATCGCGTTCGTCAAGGACGGGCTGATCTACCTGGTCATCGCCGTGGCGATCATCTACATCCCGATCAAGCTGGGCGGCTTCCACGACATCTTCGCCAAGGCCGGCGAGGCGTTCTCCGAGACCAATCCGGCCACCGGCAAACCGCGCGGCGCGCTCGCCCCGGGCGAGGCGGGTCAGTGGGGGTACGCGACCCTGGCGCTGGGCTCGGCGCTGGCACTGTTCATGTATCCGCACTCCATCACGGCGACGCTCTCCAGCCGCAGCCGCAACGTGATCCGGCGCAACACCACGATCCTGCCGCTGTACTCGCTGATGCTGGGCCTGCTGGCGCTGCTCGGCTTCATGGCGATCGCCGCCGGGATCAAGGTGGACAACGGGCAGCTGGCCATCCCGCAGCTGTTCGAGAACATGTTCCCGGACTGGTTCGCGGGGGTGGCCTTCGCCGCGATCGGCATCGGCGCGCTGGTGCCCGCCGCGATCATGTCGATCGCCGCGGCGAACCTCTTCACCCGCAACATCTACAAGGACTTCCTGAAACCCGACGCCACCCCGGAGCAGGAGACCAAGGTCTCCAAGCTGGTGTCGCTGCTGGTCAAGGTCGGCGCGCTGGCCTTCGTCCTCACCATGGACAAGACCGTCGCGATCAACTTCCAGCTGCTCGGCGGGATCTGGATCCTCCAGACGATGCCGGCCCTGGTCGGCGGGCTGTTCACCCGCTGGTTCCACCGCTGGGCGCTGCTCGCGGGCTGGGCGGTCGGCATGGTGTACGGGACGGTCGCCGCGTACGGGGTCGCCTCGCCGACCCAGAAGCACTTCGGCGGTTCGTCGGCGGAGATCCCCGGCATCGGCGAGATCGGCTACATCGGCCTCACCGCGTTCGTGCTGAACGTGGTCGTGACGGTGGTGCTGACCTTCGTCCTGAACGCCATGAAGGCGCCCGCCGGTACGGACGAGACCTCGCCGGCCGACTACACGGCCGACGCGGGCGACCCGGGCGTGCGGGCGAAGCTCCCGCCGGCCACCGCGGGGGCTCCGGGCGGCCACTGACGGGCCGCTTCCCGGCGCCCCGGGAACACCTCCGGCAGGGCCCGTTCCCGGGCTTCCACGGCCCGCTCCCGCCCCTTCCCGAGGGGTGGGGGCGGGCCGTCCGCCGTTCCGGGAGCGATCCGATCCTGCGTCGTACGACACAACATGTGGGGGCTGCCTCATCGGGCGGCCCCCACATGTATGCTCGTCCTCGCTGTCGTCGCAGGGGAATCCGGTGCGAATCCGGAACTGTCCCGCAACGGTGTATCCGGTGCGCTTTTGCGCACTCCGAGCCAGTCCGACGACCTGCCGACAGCGCATCCGGCTCGACCGAACCGGATGCCCAGACGTCCGGGCCTCGCGGTTGGGCCGGTGGACGCCGCGCGGAGTGCTGCCCCGGCCCGGGTGCGTCCTTCGCGGGCTTCCCCCGTGCCCCCGCCGGCCCCGAGCCGAGCGTGGGAGAGCAACACGTGACCATCGCGCCAGCCGATCCGGCTTCAGTCGCCGCGTCCGTCGAGTCCGAGGCAGCCGCACAGGACGGTCCCGGAGCGGCGCTGCTGCGGACCCTGACCGCCCTCACCGCCGATCTGCCCGACACCGACCCCGGCCGGGTCGCCGCCGCCGCCCTGCGCGGCCGCAGCGCGCGGGCGGACGAGGCGGAGCTGCGTTCGCTGGCCACCGAGGCGGCCGCGGGCCTGATCTCCGAGGACCCCGCGTACTCCCGGCTGGCCGCCCGGCTGCTGACCCTCGCCATCGCGGACGAGGCGGCGGGCCAGGGCGCGGTCTCCTTCTCCGCCTCGGTCGCCGTGGGGCACCGCGAGGGCCTGATCGCGGACCGCACCGCCGCCTTCGTCGCCCGGCACGCGGAGGCGCTGGACGCGCTGGTGGGGCAGTCGCTCGCCGACGGCGCGGACGACCGCTTCGGCTACTTCGGGCTGCGTACCCTGCACAGCCGCTACCTGCTGCGCCACCCGCACACCCGCCAGGTCGTCGAGACCCCGCAGCACTTCATGCTCCGGGTGGCGTCCGGGCTCGCCGAGGACGAGTCGCAGCGCGCCCTGGACGAGGTGGCGGCGCTGTACGGGCTGATGAGCCGGCTCGACTACCTGCCCTCCTCCCCCACCCTGTTCAACTCCGGTACCCGGCACCCGCAGATGTCCTCCTGCTATCTGCTGGACTCGCCGCTGGACGAGCTGGACTCGATCTACGACCGCTACCACCAGGTGGCCCGGCTCTCGAAGCACGCGGGCGGCATCGGCCTCTCGTACTCCCGCATCCGCTCGCGCGGTTCGCTGATCCGCGGCACCAACGGGCACTCCAACGGCATCGTGCCGTTCCTCAAGACGCTGGACGCCTCGGTCGCCGCCGTCAACCAGGGGGGCCGCCGCAAGGGCGCCGCCGCCGTCTACCTGGAGACCTGGCACGCGGACATCGAGGAGTTCCTGGAGCTCCGCGACAACACGGGCGAGGACCAGCGGCGCACGCACAACCTGAACCTGGCGCACTGGGTGCCGGACGAGTTCATGCGCCGGGTCGAGGCGGACGGCGAGTGGTCGCTGTTCTCCCCGGCCGACGTGCCCGACCTGGTCGACCTGTGGGGCGACGCGTTCGACGCCGCGTACCGGGCCGCCGAGGCGAAGGGCCTGGCCCGCCGGACGCTCCCGGCCCGCGAGCTGTACGGCCGGATGATGCGCACCCTCGCCCAGACCGGCCAGGGCTGGATGACCTTCAAGGACGCCTCCAACCGGACCGCGAACCAGACCGCCGAGCCGGGCAGCGTCGTCCACTCCTCGAACCTGTGCACCGAGATCCTGGAGGTCACCGACGACGGCGAGACCGCCGTCTGCAACCTGGGCTCGGTCAACCTCGGCGCGTTCGTCACCGGCGGCTCCATCGACTGGGAGCGGCTGGACGCCACCGTCCGCACCGCGGTGACCTTCCTGGACCGGGTCGTCGACATCAACTTCTACCCGACCGAGCAGGCGGGCCGCTCCAACGCCCAGTGGCGCCCGGTGGGCCTGGGCGCCATGGGGCTCCAGGACGTCTTCTTCCAGCTGCGGCTGCCGTTCGACTCGCCGGAGGCCCGCGCGCTCTCCACCCGGATCTCCGAGCGGATCATGCTCGCCGCCTACGAGGCGTCCTGCGAGCTCGCCGAGCGCTCGGGCCCGCTGCCCGCCTGGGAGCGGACGCGCGCGGCGCGCGGGGTGCTGCACCCCGACCACTACGACACCGGGCTGAACTGGCCGGAGCGCTGGGAGGCGCTGCGCGCCCGGGTCGCGAAGTCCGGCATGCGCAACTCGCTGCTGCTGGCCATCGCGCCGACCGCGACCATCGCCTCGATCGCCGGGGTGTACGAGTGCATCGAGCCGCAGGTCTCCAACCTCTTCAAGCGCGAGACGCTCAGCGGTGAGTTCCTCCAGGTCAACGCGTACCTGGTGGAGGAGTTGAAGCAGCTCGGCGTGTGGGACGCGCGGACCCGTGAGGCGCTGCGCGAGGCGAGCGGCTCGGTGCAGGGCTTCGCCTGGATCCCCGAGGACGTGCGGGCGCTGTACCGCACCGCGTGGGAGATCCCGCAGCGCGGCCTGATCGACATGGCGGCGGCCCGTACCCCGTTCCTGGACCAGAGCCAGTCGCTGAACCTGTTCCTGGAGACGCCGACGATCGGCAAGCTCTCCTCGATGTACGCGTACGCCTGGAAGCAGGGGCTGAAGACGACGTACTACCTGCGTTCGCGCCCGGCGACCCGGATCGCCCGCGCGGCCTCCGGCCAGGCCGCGGCCGCCGCCCCCATTCCCGTACAGCAGGCGTCGGCACCCGACGCGGACGCGATCGCCTGCTCCCTCGAAAACCCCGAGTCCTGCGAGGCCTGCCAGTAATGAGCTCCACCCACGCCGAGAAGAACCTGCTGGACCCGGGTTTCGAGCTGACCCTGCGTCCCATGCGCTACCCGGACTTCTACGAGCGCTACCGGGACGCGATCAAGAACACCTGGACGGTGGAGGAGGTCGACCTCCACTCCGACGTGGCCGACCTTGCCAAGCTGTCGCCGGGCGAGCAGCACATGATCGGGCGGCTCGTCGCGTTCTTCGCGACCGGTGACTCGATCGTCTCCAACAACCTCGTGCTGACGCTGTACAAGCACATCAACTCCCCCGAGGCGCGGCTGTACCTGTCGCGGCAGCTCTTCGAGGAGGCCGTGCACGTCCAGTTCTATCTGACGCTGCTGGACACCTATCTGCCCGATCCGGAGGACCGGGCGGCGGCGTTCGACGCGGTCGAGGAGATCCCCTCGATCCGCGAGAAGGCCCAGTTCTGCTTCAAGTGGATGGACTCGGTCGAGAAGATCGACCGGCTGGAGACGAAGGCCGACCGCCGCCGCTTCCTGCTCAACCTGATCTGCTTCGCGGCGTGCATCGAGGGGCTGTTCTTCTACGGCGCGTTCGCGTACGTCTACTGGTTCCGCTCGCGGGGTCTGCTGCACGGTCTGGCCACCGGCACCAACTGGGTGTTCCGGGACGAGACGATGCACATGAACTTCGCGTTCGAGGTGGTGGACACCGTCCGCAAGGAGGAGCCCGACCTCTTCGACGACGAGCTCCAGCAGCAGGTCACCGACATGCTGAAGGAGGCCGTGGCGGCGGAGCTCCAGTTCGGCCGCGACCTGTGCGGCGACGGGCTGCCGGGCATGAACACCGACTCGATGCGGCAGTACCTGGAGTGCGTCGCCGACCAGCGCCTGACCCGGCTGGGCTTCCCGGCGGTCTACGGCTCCGAGAACCCGTTCTCGTTCATGGAGCTGCAGGGCGTGCAGGAACTGACGAACTTCTTCGAGCGCCGCCCGTCCGCCTACCAGGTGGCGGTGGAGGGCTCGGTCTCCTTCGACGACGACTTCTAGGTGTTCTGTCCCGGGAGGTTGTGGACGGGTGAGCGAGGTCTCGGCTGAGGGATCTTGAAGCAGGTGAGGGCCTTCCGGTTCGGTGTGGAT